>NZ_JBQQBO010000005.1:0-334697 GCF_052246905.1 Saccharopolyspora antiqui | reverse complement strand
TTACCCACAAACGACCACATTCAGGTGAGGGGTGAGGGGCACCCTTTACCAAGTAAGTTGGTGAAGGGTGCCCCTCACCCCGTTCCTCTTCATCTTGTGGTGCAACAAAGTGTGGTTGGGGCCAGCACGGTTGAGCACTCACGGCCGTTGGAATGCGGTCAGGACGTGGCTGCGGGCTCGCGCGACACCCCGGCGAACGGGATGCTCGCCGGGCTCGACTCCACCGCACCGGCCGGGTGCCGCCACAGCCCCTTGCGGGCCAGGATCGGCAGCACACCTTCGCCGAACCAGTACGCCTCCTCCAGGTGCGGGTGCCCGGAGAGCACGAACTCGTCGATGCCGAGCGCGTGGTACTCCTCGATCCGCTCGGCCACCTCGGCGTGGCTGCCGACCAGCGCGGTACCGGCGCCACCGCGCACCAGGCCGACACCGGCCCACAGGTTCGGGTAGATCTCCAGGTCCGCCGTCGAGCCGCCGTGCAGGTCCAGCATCCGCCGCTGCCCCTCGGACTCGCTGCGCGCCAAGCCCTCCTGCACCCGCGAAATGGTCGCCGGGTCGAGGGCGTCCAGCAGTCGCCGCGCCTCCGCCCATGCCTGTTCGCTGGTGTCGCGGCTGATGACGTGCAACCGGATCCCGAAGCGCGGCGTGCGCCCCTGCTCGGCGGCCAGCGCGCGGATCCACTTGACCTTCTCGGCGACCTTGCTCGGTGGTTCACCCCAGGTCAGGTACACGTCGGCGTGGTTGGCGGCGACGGTACCGGCGGCCGGTGACGAGCCGCCGAAGTACAGCGTCGGCACCGGATCCGGGGTGCGGGCCAACTCCGCGCCTTCGACCCGGATGTGCGCGCCGTCGAAATCGACCCGCTCCCCGCGCCACAACGCCCGCACGACGTGCAGGAACTCGTCGCAGCGCGCGTAGCGGGCCTCCTTGTCGAGGAAGTCGCCGTAGGCGCGCTGCTCGCTGCTCTCGCCCCCGGTCACCACGTTGAGCAGCAGGCGCTGCCCGGAGTGCCGCTGGAACGTCGCCGCCATCTGGGCGCCCAGCGTCGGCGACAACAGGCCGGGCCGGAAGGCGACCAGGAACTTCAGCCGCTCGGTGACCTCCGCCAGCATCGCCGTCGATAGCCACGCGTCCTCGCACCACGCCCCGGTCGGTGTCAGCGCACCCTCGAAGCCGAGCTGTTCCGCGCTGCGGGCGATCTGGCCGAGGTAGGCCAGCGTCGCCGGGCGGGATCCGGCCGCCGTGTTGGTGGTCGCCACACCGTGGCCACCGCCGACGAGGTACCGGCTGTCGCCGTAGGTCGGCAGAAACCAGTGGAACGTCAAAGACATCTGTTTCTCCAGGGGAAGGCGGGACCGGCGGCGGGGCCAGCTCGTCGGGACGACCGAAGAGTCCAATATGGACAGATATGGCCCGGCGCCGCACCGCTTGCCGGGGCAGTTGGCGGTGCTGTCGGATCAGGGACGACACGCTTGCGACGCCACGCGTTGGAAATCCACGTGGCGACGCTTGGTGAACAACGCCGCAACCAGCACGGATCAATCGCAGCAGAGCCCACCAGGGGTGTCAACCGGCCCTGTGGCCGTCTCACCTGGCGGAACGGCGCGCGGCTGCGATCTCCGCCACCCCGACGGACGCGATGTGCTGCGCGGCGGCGAATCGGCGCAGTTCGTCGTCGGTGGCCATCCTGGTCGCGTCCGTCGGGCTGACCAGGTGGGCGAACACCGCGACCGGCGGTCCACCGGCGAAGCCGACCAGGTCGGCGGCTGCCTCGGCGAGCCCCGGGTGGTCGAGCACTCCGCCGTCGCCGACGGCCACCGGCACGACGTGCCCGGGGCGCGTGAAGTCGGCGGGCACGGCATCCTCGGCCGCGAGCGCGCGGGCGGTCCTGGCCCGATCCGACGCGGAAATGCCGGTGCTCACGCCCACGCTGGCGTCCACCGCGACGCACACCGTCGCACCAGGATCCTCCCCCGCGCGGGGGAAAACCGGCGGCAGCGCGAGCGCGTCGCAGCGCTGCCCGGGCAGCGCGACGCACAGGAAACCGGACGAATGGCGGACGGTGAAAGCTGTCAGCTCGGTGCTCGCTCGGGAAGCCGCGAACACGATACCGCCGTCGCCGTGCGCGAAGCCGTACACGATCGCCGCCCGCCCCGCCGCGATCTCCTCCGCGGCCAGGTCGATCAGTCCGATCCCGCCCGGACGACCGGCATCCAGGACTGCCGCGCTGTCCCGTTGATCGATCAACTCGTCCCCTTCGAAAACCGGGCGCTCGCCCAGCAATGACCCGCGCGAATCGGGCGGGAGCCACCGTCTACATCAGACCGGCCGTGGCACCGCGCGGTGCGGCGCATCCGGTCCCATCAAGGATTGCCACCTCGGCCGACCAACGTCAACGATGTAGGTCGCCGTCCCAACAACTGGAAACCGCACTCCTGGCGGACGTGATGTGCGTGGCCGTGCTTGACACCGCGCCGAACGCCTCCATAGCGTCAACGCGTGCTCCGACCGGTGCTGCTGACCAATCGTCACCACGTGGATCTGCTGCGGGTGACTTCGGCGGCGTGTCCGCTTTCCTGATCGCTCCAGCTCTTCAACACCGCTGCTGATCCGGTTCGGACGACGAGGTCGAAAATCCGGCGCTGATGACGCGCGCCGATCGGATTTCGCGCCCGGCACGACCATTCGCCCGGCGACCAGCGGCGGCCGATTCCCAGGAGGCAGGAATGACCGCGGGTCTGCACGTCGACCCTCCCGCATCGCGGCCGGTGCCGTTGCGGCAGATCCGCACGGTGATCGCGTCCAGCCTGGTGGGCACCACCGTCGAGTGGTACGACTTCTTCCTGTACAGCACGGCCGCCAGCCTGGTGTTCAACAAGCTGTTCTTCCCCACCCAGAACCCCACCGTGTCGACCATGCTGGCGTTCGCGACCTTCTTCGTCGGCTTCGTCGCGCGCCCGCTCGGCGGCATCCTCTTCGGGCACATCGGCGACCGCATCGGCCGCAAGCGGACCCTGGTGACCACGATGCTGCTGATGGGGGTGGCCACCGCCGCGATGGGTGTGCTGCCGACCTACGCCGAGATCGGCCTGTTCGCGCCCGTGCTGCTGGTGCTGCTGCGCGTGGTGCAGGGCCTGGCGATCGGCGGCGAGTGGGCGGGTGCGGTGCTGATGGCCGTGGAGTACGCGCCGCCGGGCAAGCAGGCCAAGTACGGGGCGTGGCCGCAGGTCGGGCTCGCGCTCGGACTCGGCCTGGGCACCGGGTTGTTCGCGCTGCTCGGTCTCGTCCTCGACGAGGACCAGTTCCTCAGCTACGGCTGGCGGATCGCGTTCGGGCTGAGCATCGTGCTGGTCTTCGTCGGGCTGGTGATCCGGCTGCGGGTCGCCGAAACCCCGGCGTTCGAACAGGTGCGCGCGGCGCGGGACACCTCCAGCGCACCGTTCCTGGATCTCTTCCGCGATCGCACCGCCCGCCGCAACACGCTGCTCGGCCTGCTCTCCCGCTGGGCGGAGGGCGCGGCCTTCAACACCTGGGCGGTGTTCTTCCTGTCCTACGCGACCGACACGCTGCGGCTGCCGCGCACCGATGTCCTGGTGGCCGTCATGGTGGCCGCGATCACCTTGGCCGTGCTGCTGCCGGTGTTCGGCCAATTCGCCGACCGGTGGACGCCGCGCCGCGCCTACGCGCTGGGCGCGGCGCTGTTCGCGCTGTCGGTCTATCCGGCGTTCCTGGCGTTCCAAACCCGCGATCCGCTGTTGATCGGCCTGGTGATCGTGCTGGTGCTGGGCGTCATCCACGCGGTCCTCTACGCACCCCAGGGCACCCTGTACGCGCAACTGGCACCGGTCCGGCTCCGGTACACCGGGATGTCGTTCGTGTACCAGTTCTCCGGGATCTACGCCTCGGGCCTCACCCCGCTGATCATCACCGCCCTGCTGGCGGCCAGCGGCGGTTCGCCGTGGTGGGCGTGTGCGTACCTGGTCCTCACCGGAGCCATCGGCACTGCGGCGACGCTGGCCCTGCGGCCCCGCGACCTGTACTTCGGCACCCGGCACTGACAGCTGGACGGCGTCACGGGGTGACGAGTTCCTGGATGATGGTGCGGAAGTTGCGGGCGGCCGGGTTGAGGTTGTCGGGCCGGTGCGCCGCGCCGAGGTGCACGATCCGGGTCGCCGGACGCAGCTGGCGGTACACCACGTCAGGACGACGCTGCCGCGCGACCGATGACGGCACCATCGAGATGCCCAGTCCACCCGCGACGAGCGCCACGATCGTCTGCATCTGCACGGCTTCCTGCGCGATGGTCGGGGTGAACCCGACTTCGTTGCAGTAGCTGAGGATCTGATCGTGCAACCCGGCCCCGAGTTCGCGCGGGAACAGCACGAAGGGTTCGGCGGCGAGCCGCTGCGCGGCGATGCTGCGCTCGGCGGCCAGCGGGTGGTCGGTGGGCAGTGCGACCAGCAGCCGTTCGCTTCCCACCGACTCGACGTCGATGGTCTCGGTGTCCCCCAGCGGCAGCGGCGGACGCAGCAGGCCAACGTCCAGGATCCCGTCGCGCAGCGCCCGGACCTGCTCGGCGGTGGTCATCTCGCGCAGGGTCAGCACCACCCTCGGGTAGCGGTCCCGGAACCGGCGCAGCGCGAGCGGAAGCAGCGTCAACGTCGCGGATCCCACGAAGCCGACGACCAGTTCGCCGGTTTCGCCGCGCCCGGCGTTGCGGGTGACCTGGCGGGCCGACTGAGCCGCCGTCAGTATCTGCCGGGCGGCGGGCAGCAGCGTCGCGCCGGCCGGGGTCAGGCGCACCCGACGGCTGCTGCGGTCGAGCAGCGCCACACCCAGATCGTCTTCCAGGGCGCGGATCTGCTGGCTCAGCGGCGGCTGCTTGATGCCCAACTGCTGCGCGGCGCGACCGAAGTGCAGTTGCTCGGCCACCGCCACGAAGTACCGCAAATGCCTGAGCTCCACGACCTACCCCCTTTCGATATCCACAGCATATCGAAAGGCATGAATTCGCCTATGCCACATATCGATGGGCCGTTTTGCGGCGAACATCGAGGGAGTTCGACTTGGTACCGAGGAGGGACTCCATGCTGCGCAGAATCGCGTCCGTGGCCGTCGCGATCGTCGCGGCGCTGATGCCCGGCACGGGCAGCGCCGAAGAGAGCTTGGTGCGCCGCGACTTCAGCGTGCGCAGCGACCCAGGAGTGCACATCGCGGTGCGCGAGGTCCGCAGCGCTGCGGGCCAGCCGCCGAAGCGTCCCGTCCTGCTGCTGCACGGCGCCCGGGTGCCCGGCATCGCCAGCTTCGACCTACCCGTCGCGGGTGGGTCGCTGGCCGCTGACCTCGCGCTCGCCGGGCATCCGGTCTTCATCGTGGACGCCCGCGGCTACGGCGGTTCCACCCGGCCGCAGGCCCTCGCACTCCCCCCGGACGCGGGTCCACCGGCCGTCCGCTCCGATGCCGTGGTCCGCGATGTCGCCGCCGTCGTCGACCGCATCGCGCAGCACTCCGACGACGGCAAGATCGCGCTGCTCGGCTGGGCGACCGGCGGCCACTGGCTCGGGCAGTACGCCGCCGCGAACCCGGATCGGGTGAGCCACCTCGTGCTGTACAACACCCTGTACGGACCGTCCGACGGGCACCCGACAATGGGCCGCGGCAGCGACTCCGAAGACCCCGACCACCCCGGTCGGTTCAACGCGGCCCGATTCGGCGCCTACCGGTTCAACACCGCCGACAGCCTGCTGCCGTCCTGGGACAGCAGCATCCCCGTCGAGGACAAGGCCGCGTGGCGCGACCCGGCCGTGTTGGACGCCTACCAGACCGCCGCGCTGGCCTCCGACCCCACCAGCGACACCCGCACCCCGGCCAGTTTCCGCGCGCCGTCGGGCGCCATGGAGGACAGCTTCTACCTCACCACCGGCCGCCAACTCTGGGACGCCAGCCTGATCACCGCGTCCACCCTGATCCTGCGCAGCGAAAATGACTTCTGGAGCCGCCCGGCGGACTCCGAACTGCTGGCCTCGCACCTGGTGCACGCCCGCGCGGTCCGCAACGTCCAGCTCGCCGACGCCACGCACTACGTCCACCTCGACCGAGCCGAACGCGGCCGCGCCCAATTCCTCACCGAGGTCCGCGAGTTCCTGGCCAGCCGCTGACGGCGGCCGGTTCCCCCGACGCACTTCCGGGCTGATGCGGGGTTCAACCCTCGACCGGCGGATCGAAGGGCTGCGATCATCCCAACCGGAACGCGCAACGGACAACGCGAAAACCGGGGGCGTGCATGGACTCCTACGACGTCGTCATCGTCGGCGCTGGATTCGCCGGGCTGACCGCCGCGCGCGAGCTGTCGCTGCGCGGCTGGTCGGTGGCGGTGCTCGAAGCCCGCGACCGCATCGGTGGTCGAACCTGGACCGACGAACGGCTGGGCCGACGCCTGGAGATGGGCGGCACCTGGGTGCACTGGCTGCAACCGCACACCTGGAGCGAGATCACCCGGTACGGGCAGGAAATCGAGCCGAGCCCGAGTTCGACGACCGTCCTGTGGATCGCCGACGGCACGGTGCACCGCAGCAGCCCCGAAGAGTTCGACGCCCTGATCGAACGCGGCATGGACCGGCTCGCCGAGGACAGCCGGATCTGGTTCGAGCGCCCCTACGAGCCGCTGCGCCGAGCGGATCTCGACCGGATCGATCACCAGTCCGTCACCGACTACTTCAACGGGCTCGAACTCACCGCCGCCGAGCGCGAGGTGAGCATCGGCGTGTGGGCGGAGCACTTCAACGGCCCGGCCGCGGTTTCCGGTCTCAGCCAAGCCATGCGGTGGTGCGCGGCGGCTTCCGGGAACTGGCGGCTGCTGCACGAGGCCACCTCCGGCTACCGGCTCACCGCGGGCACCGCCGCTTTGGCGGGCGCGATCGCGACCGACGGCACCGCCGACATCCGCCTCGGCACGGTCGTCACCGGCATCGCCCGAACCGACACCGGCACGACGGTCACCACCGCCGACGGCACCCGCCTCGCCGCGAAGCGGGTGATCTGCACCCTGCCGCTCAACGTGCTCGACAGCATCGACTTCCAGCCCGCACTTCCGTCCGCCAAGTTGGCCGCCAGCGCCGAGCGCACCGCATCGCAGGGCCTCAAGACCTGGATCCGGGTGCGCGGCGAAATCCCCGCGTTCACCGGCTACGCGCCGGACGACCACGACCTGACCTTCGTCCGACCGGAGTACACAGTGGACGGCGACACGATCCTGGTCGCCTTCGGCACCCGCGCCCACGACCCCACCGACAAGGCGGGCGTCGCACGCGCGCTGCGCGCGTGGCGGGACGATCTGGAGGTCGTCGACGTCACCGGGCACAACTGGATGACCGACGAGTTCTCCCGGGAGACCTGGCCGATGCAGCGCCCAGGCCAGCTCACCAAGTACCTGGCGGCCCTGCGACGCCCGCACGGCCCGGTGCACTTCGCTGGCTCCGACATCGCGGACGGTTGGGCGGGATTCATCGACGGCGCGGTGGAAACCGGGCTCCGCTCCGCCCGGGAGGTGCACGCCGCGCTGCGCGGCTCGTGACCAACGACCGCAGTCGCGTGCTGGTGCGTCAGGCGATTCCGCCCGAAATCACCGCGTTCGCCGCATCGGACCGAGCCAACCGGCTTGGCCCGTGTGAGCGCCTGCACATTTCATGGGTGAGCATTGCATGAGTGAGCGCTCACTCATAGACTCGACGGCGTGAGCGAAGCGCCCTCCCGGCGCCGGGCACCGGCGATGAGTCCCGACCAACGGCGGTCGGCGATCGTGCGGGCCGTTCTGCCACTGCTGGCCGAGCACGGCGCGAACATCACCACCCGGCAGATCGCGCAGGCTGCCGGGATCGCCGAAGGCACGGTCTTCCGCGCCTTCAAGGACAAGGACGAGCTGCTGCGCGCGTGCGTCGCGGAGGCCTTCCGGACCGACCAGGTGTGCGCGGCGATCCGGCAGGTGCCCCGCGACGGGGATCTCACCGACCGGCTGGGCGAGATCGGGGCGCTGTTCCTCGACCACTTCACGCAGCTCGGCAACCTGATGCAGACCCTGGTCACCTCCGGCTACGACCTCCAACGGCACCGAGCCCACCACGGCCGCAACCCGTCCGACGTCAGGGCGGAGTTCATGCGGAACCTCTCCGGAGCGATCACCGACGCTCTCGCCCCGGACGAACCGCGACTGCGAATCCCCGTCGAGGACTTCGCCCAGCTGCTGCTCGCGCTGGTGGTGGGGGTGCGCTTCGACGAGAAACCCGGCGCAGACCACCAGGAGGGCATCCGCAAGCGCGTCGACGTGCTGCTGCACGGCGCCCTGGCCGAGACCTGATCCGGCGCGCTCACCTCGGGGCGCCCGCCGCCCACCGCAATCGTCCACCGCAGATCGAGAAGTTTGGAACTCCCGTGCACATCACATTCGTCAGCATTCCCGGCTACGGGCACGTCAACCCGACGCTGCCGCTGGTGCAGGAGCTGGTGCGGCGCGGCCACCGCATCTCCTACGCCACGAGCGAGAAGTTCCGCGACGCCGTCGAATCCACCGGCGCGAAGCTGCTGCCCATGCCCGGTGAAATGCCCAACCGTCCGCCGGGCCTCGACCCGGCCGAAATGGCGAAGGTGTTGGAGGGCTTCGTGACCACGGCCCGCGAGGGTGTCGCCGTCCTCGAACAGCAGTTGGCCGGGGACCGCCCGGACGCGCTGTGCTACGACGCGATGACGATGGCGGGCCGGTTCGTCGCCGAGCGCCTGGGCCTGCCCGACATCGCACTGCATCCCACCTACGCCAGCAACGAGCGGTTCTCGCTGCGCGGCCAGCTGATGTCGAACTCGAACCAGGAATTTCCCGCGGAATACGTGCAGCTCTTCCAGCGGTTGCGGGAGATCTGCGATCAACTCGCCGCGGAGCTGGGCGTCAAGCCGGGCAATCCGCTGGAGGGCGCGCCCGCATCGCTGAACATCGTGTTCATCCCCCGGGAGTTCCAGTTCGCCGGTGACACCTTCGACGACCGGTTCCGCTTCGTCGGCCCATCGCTGGGCTCCCGGGTGGTCGACACCAGCTGGCAGCGACCCGACGGCGCCAGGCCACTGCTGTTCATCTCGCTCGGCACCGCCTTCAACAACCGGCCGGAGTTCTTCCGGAACTGCCTGCGGGCCTTCGAGGACGGCCGGTGGCAGGTGGCGATGGCCGTCGGCGAGCAGGTCGACCCGGCCGATCTCGGCCCGATCCCGGACAACTTCGAGATCCGCACCTACTTCCCGCAACCCGCCGTGCTCCAGGAAGCCGACCTGTTCCTCTCGCACACCGGCATGAACTCCACCTTGGAATCGCTGTACTCCGGCGTGCCGATCGTGGCCGTGCCGCAGCAGCCCGAGCAGGAGGCCAACGCGCGCCAGGTCGAGCAGCTGGGTCTGGGACGGCGGCTGGACGGCGACGACCTCTCGGCGGAGGTGCTTCGCCAGGCCGTCGACGAGGTGCACGACGACCAGCGGATCCGGGCCAACATCGCGGAGATGAGCGAGAAGCTGCGGGGCGTCGACGGCGCGGTCGCCGCCGCCGACGCCATCGAAGCCCACCTGAACAGCTAGCGGCCCTGAACAGCTAGAGACCCGAACAGCTAGAGACGCAGTGGCAGGGTTTCCAAGCCCCTGAACACGTTGGCCGCACCACCGGGTCGCCACTGAAGTTCTTCGGGCGGGCAGGCGAGGGCCATGTTCGGGAAGCGCTCCAGCATGGTGCCGATCGCGATCCGGCCTTCCAACCGGGCCAGCGATGCGCCCAGGCAGTAGTGGATGCCGTGGCCGAAGGCGAGGTGCCCGCGGTCGGTGCGGGTGATGTCGAGTCGGCTCCCGTCGGCGATGTGCGCGGAGTCGTGGTCGGCCGAGCCCAGCACGATGGACACGACGCTGCCCGCCGGGATGGTCACGCCGCCGATCTCGACGTCCTCGATGGCGAACCGAGGCGTGGCCCGTTCCACCGGACCGTCGAAGCGCAGCAGCTCTTCGACCGCCGAAGGCAGCAGTTCGGGCTGTTCGCGCAGCAGCTTCAGCTGGTCGGGGTTCGTCAGCAGGGCGAGCATCCCGTTGCCGATCAGGTTGACCGTGGTTTCGTGGCCGGCCAGCAGCAGCAACTGGATGGAGCCGAGCAGTTCCCGCGCGGACAGGCGGTCGTGCTCGTCGGCGGCCACGATCAACGCGCTCACCAGGTTCGGCTGGTCATCCACCGCGACGGTCGGGTCGAGCCGCGCTCGGGTGCGCTCGATCAGGCCGGTGAGGTAGTTCTCCCTCGACACCCGGGCCTGCTCGCGTTGGACAGCGCCTTGCTCGGTGAGCGGAGCGGAGGCGAACACCCTGGCCCAGGAGCGGAAGTCGGCGCGATCGTCGTTGGGCACACCGAGGAGTTCGCAGATCACCGTGATCGGCAGCGGGAAGGCCAGCGCGGCGAGCAGGTCGATTTCCTGCCCCTGCGCTGGCATGTCGTCGACGAGCGCGTCGGTGATCTCCTGGACGCGCGGCCGCAGCTGCTCGATGCGGCTCCGGGTGAACGCCTTGACGACGAGCTTGCGGAGCCTGGTGTGGTCGGGCGGATCGGTGCTGAGCATGTTGGTGCCCAACGGACCTTCGCCCTCGTCGCTCACCACGCCCTGCTCCCGCATCCACTTCGGGGCGTGCGCCATGTTCCGCACCAGCCGCGGATCGGCGAGCGCGGCACGCGCGTCCTCGTAGCGGGTGACCAGCCAGGCTTCGAAACCCATCGGCCCGACCAGCCGGTGGACCGGCGAATTCGCGCGCAATGCCGCGTACGCCGGGTACGGGTTGGCCTGGAACTCCGGACTCCACAGATCTACGTCGGTCATCATGACCCCTCATAGAGACGTATAGTCGCCTAATTGAGGCTATTACCGGTCTATAAGATACGCAATAGTTTCTTAAAAGGGACGTATGATGCTCGCGTGACTTCCGCACCGGAGACCCGTCAACGTCGGCGCGGCCAAGCTCTGGAGACTGCGATCTACGACGCCGTGCTGGCCGAGCTCGCCGCCGTCGGCTACGGACGACTGACCATGGAGGGCGTCGCGGCCCGCGCGCGCACCGCGAAGTCGTCGCTGTACCGGCGGTGGAACTCGCTGGAGGACCTGGTCATCGCGGCGGTGCACCACGAGCTGCCGGACGTCGCCACGGTCGCGGAGACCGGCGACGTCCGCGAAGAGCTGCTCGCCGCCCTGACGTTGATCGCCGACACGCTCACCGGTCCGATCGGGCCAGCGGTCACCTCGATCCTCGGTGGCATGAACCAGTCACCGAACCTGCAGGCCGCAGCCCGGGAGCGGATAGTCGCGCCCCGAGTACGCGCCCTGCAAACCGTCTTCGAACGGGCGGCGGCCCGGGGCGAAATCCGAGCCGGTGCGGCCACCCCGTTCGTCGTCCAGACCGGACCCGCCATCGTGATCCACACCTGCCTGGTGCGCGGCCTGGAACTGTCCACCCAGGACATCGAGGACATCGTGGACCAGGTGATCCTGCCCGCGGTCCGGCCCGCGTCCTGAGAAGCCCGTCGCTGAACTCGTTCTGCCTCGCGGTGCGGATCGGGCCCCCTGGCGGGGAGTTGCCGTCGCCGTCTCGATTCCGCCGAACCCGACTCCGCGCATCCCTGTGCACCACGTCGCGCCTGTCCCCGCGATGACCTCGGCGGGCGTCCCACAATGAACGACGCAATGCCCACAGGTGCGGGGTGTCCCCGCAAGGCGCCGCCCGCGAATTCGCGGCGGCGCAGGCTTCGCGGGTGAGCCACGCGGCGGCGCTGCTTCAAAACCAAGGCCGAAGGCGGGTTTTGAAGCGGCGCAGCGGATTTCGGTCCACCGCGCGACGGCTAGTGCCGCGGCACCGGGATGCCCACGTCGCCGTCCTGCGGTCCTCGTTCGATGTAGTCGGCGACGAAGCGCATGCCCGCCTGGTACGCCTCGACCCGGGCGCGGCCGATCTCGGCGTCGATCTTCTCCGGCTGCAGTTCCTCGGCCAACGACCGCACCTCCACCAGGCGCCTGCGGGTCTCGTCGTCCATGTCGGCTCCCTCCGTCGTCAGCTCGCCACCTGATCCTCGCGCCTCCCGCCGCACCGCGCACAATCAGGTGACAGAGCACGGTCGAGTGAGGAGTGAAGGGCACCTTTGCCCGGCTTACTCGGTCAAAGGTGCCCTTCACTCAGTACCGAACACCGAACACCGAACACCGAATGGGTTGGGCCGATTTGGGCAATAACCGGTGGGGGTGGCGGTCGTTGGTTTGGCGGATGGGTGCGGTTGGGGTTGTGGTGGCGCCGGACCCGGGGTGAGTTCGGCTAGTGGAGAGGTACTTCATGGGCGCAAGCGGAGCTGGGTTGGCGGAGCAGGTCGTCGACACGGGTCGATACCCGCTGACGGATCCGACGAGCAGCGCTTGGGAGGATGCCGTTCGGCAGGCCCGGCAGGATCTGCGGCAGATCGGTTGCAGCGTGCTGCCGGACTTCATCCGCCCCTCCCGGCAGCACGACCTGCGGCTGGAGGGAGTCGAGATCGCGCCGCTGGCGCACTACGACGTCGAAGTGGTCAACGCCTACAACATCGACACGAATGCGCCGCTGCCGGACGGCCATCCCGCACGCACCACCATGACCCGCGGCAACGCGTTCGTGGCCCGCGATCACATCCCCCGGCAGTCCATCATCCACCAGCTCTACACCAGCCCGGTCTTCCAGCGCTTCGTCGCCAGTTGCTTCGAACTGCCCGAGATCCACGAGCTCGCCGATCCGCTGGCCGGGCTCTGCCTCAACGTGGTGCGCCCCGGCATGGACCACCCGTGGCATTTCGACACCAACGAGTTCGCGGTGAGCCTGCTGACCCAGCAGCCGGAAGCCGGTGGGATCTTCGAGTACTGCCCGAACATCAGGTCCGCCCAGGCCGAGAACTTCGCCGACGTCCGGGAGGTGCTGGCCGGGCGCGGCGAGCGACTTCTCCGGCGCCTGACACTGCGCCCCGGCGATCTCCAACTGTTCAAGGGGCGCTTCTCGCTGCACCGGGTCACCACCGTGCGGGGCCAGACGGATCGCCACTCGGCGATCTTCGCCTACAGCGAGCGCCCCGGTGTCATCGGCAGCGTCGCGCGGACCAAGCAGATCTTCGGCCGGGTGCTGCCCGAACACCTCGCCGCCGAAGGGCGCGCGGTGCGGGGCGACCAGCTGCTGGATTGACGGCAGGTCATGCCGAGAGGAGCACCATCCGTGCAGTTCGATGCGACCGGCAAGATCGCACTCGACCAGATCTACACCCAGCGCGATCCGCGCGCCTACTTCAGCACCCTGCGCGAGCTCGACTACCGCATCCCGCAGCTGGCCAAGCCGTACTTCCTGAAGTTCATCCAGGAATATCGGGAAGCGAGCGGGGTCAGCGCGCCGACCGTTGTCGACGTCGGTTGTTCCTACGGCGTCAATGCCGCCCTGCTGCGGTGCGACGCGACCATCGATGAACTCTACGAGCGCTACTGCGGCGTCGACGCCCGCGCACCGAACCGCCGAGAACTGCTGACCCGCGACCGGAATTGGGTCCGTTCACGCGGGCAGCTCAAGAACGTCCGGTTCATCGGGCTCGACAATTCGGCTCCGGCCCTTTCATATGCGCTCGCGGCCGGGTTCCTCGACGACGCGGTGCACGCCGACCTGGAACAGCACGACCCGACCGATCAGCAACGCGAGCAGTTCGCCGCCGCGGACCTGGTCATCTCGACCGGCTGCATCGGCTACGTCGGAGAGCGCACCATCACGAAGATTGCCAGTGCAAGCAAAAAGCCGTGGATGGCGCATTTCGTGCTGCGGATGTTCCCGTTCGAACCGATAGCGCATCGGCTGGCCGAGTTAGGATATGAGACCGTGCCCGTCACCGGTGTGTTCAAACAACGCCGGTTCGCCTCCGCGCAGGAGCAGTCGTTGGTCCTCGACACGCTGTCGACCGCCGGAGTGGATCCGCGAGGTCTGGAAGCCGACGGCTGGCTCTACGCTCAGCTCCACATTTCCCAGCCGCGATGACGACGAGGATGAAATTGAACAGCAGCCAGACGTGGTCCACCCGCACCTTCGGCAACGAGGATCGGCTGCCCCGCGTGCCGCTGCCGACCCTGGAGGACAGCTGCCAGCGGTTCGTCGAATGGTGCGCACCGCTGCTGACCCCCGACGAACTGGCGACGACCGAAGCCGCGGTGGCCGCCTTCCTGCACCCTGACAGCCCGGCTCGCACGCTGCACGCGGCGCTGGAGCGCTACGACGCCGATCCCGACGTGCACAGCTGGCTCGACACCTTCTGGCCGTACCGGTACCTGGGCCGCCGCGACCGGATCGCGCTCAACGCGAACTTCTTCTTCCTGTTCCGGGAATCGGCGCGGCAGCAGGTGGAACGCGCGGCCGACCTGATCGCCGCGGCGGTCGACTACAAGCAACTGCTGGACGCCGAGCGCATCGCCCCGATCTTCCAACGCGGCCAGCCGCTTTCGATGCAGCAGCAGAGATTCCTGTTCTCCACCACCCGAATTCCTGGATCCGTGCAGGACACCGTTCGCGCGCCCTACTCCGAGGAATGGCCCGGCCCGTCCCCGGCCCGCCACATCGCGGTTTTCTTCCGCGGCAACCTGTTCCGCATGGACGTGCTCGGCCCGGATGACCAGCCGTACCCGTCCGAGGACCTCGCGGCAGGCCTGCTCGCGATCATGCAGGCTGGCGCGGTGCGCGCGTCGGAGACATCCGTCGGGCACCTCACGACCAAGGCGCGAGCGGAGTGGGCAGCCAGCCGGAAGGCGCTGCTCGCCCGCGACTCCGGCAACGCGGGCGCGCTGGACACCATCGAGTCCGCACTGTTCTGCCTGTGCCTGGAGGACTTCACGCCCGAGAGCACCCAGCAGGCCTGCGACCACCTGCTGCACGGCGACAGCGGCAACCGGTGGTTCGACAAGGCGGTGTCGCTGATCGTCTTCGAAGACGGCACGGCCGGTATCAACGTGGAGCACTGCGGCCTGGACGGCACCACGATCCTCGCCTTCACCGACGCGTTGCTGGCCGAAACAACGAAAGCCGCCGGAGAATCCCGGGGTTTGCCAGCCGTTGACGCCATCGAGTTCGTGCTCGACGACGAACTGCGCGCCGATGTGGCTGCCGCGGCGAAGTCGTTCGCGGACTACGCCGACAACACCGCCACGCGCACCATGTCGTTCCCGGACTTCGGCGCGAACCGGGCCAAACAGCTGGGCATGTCGCCGGATGCGTTCGTGCAGATGGCCTACCAGCTGGCCCACCAGCGCACCAAGGGCCGCATCGGCGCGACCTACGAATCGATCGCCACCCGGCAGTACCGGTACGGGCGCACCGAGGCCATGCGGGTCGTCACGCCCGAGGTGCTGCGGTTCGTCGACGCCATGGCCGACCCCGCCGCCGACGCGGCGACCCGGCGCGCCGCGTTTCGCGCAGCCGCCGAAAAGCACGTGGCGCGGGCGAAGGAGTGCCAAGCCGGACAGGCACCCGAGCAGCACCTCTGGGAACTCCAGCTGATCCAGCAGCGGCGCGGCGCGGAGCTGGGCGCTACCGAGCCCCTCGACCTGTACGACACACCGGGCTGGCGCAAGATGCGCGACGACTACCTGAGCACCAGCTCGGCACCGTCGACCAACATCCAGTACTTCGGGTTCGGCTCCACCAGCAGCCAATGCATCGGCGTCGCCTACGTGCTGCTGCCGGATCGCTTCAACCTCTACCTGAGCACACCGCAACCGGTGGCCGAGGAGATGTTCGCCTTCGCCGACAACCTCAAGCAGGCAGTGCGCGAACTGCAGGACCTCCTCGCCACCGAACCAAGCGCGGGCTGAACGAGCAGCGTCGTCGCAGCGCTGCATCGACGATTCGATCAGGATCGCCGAGGACATCGCGCTGGCCGTGGACCCGCAGGTCGAGCTCGAAATCAGCGACCAGGCGCCGGGCCCGCGGCGGCTGTCCGCGGAGCTCTCCCTGCTGAGCACCCAGGCGTGCCCGGATTCCCAGCAGGAGGGCAGCGATGCACGCCTGGTGAGGCCGGAATCGCAGGAGTTGCGGTTGGGGTCCCGCCAGCACCGGCTGCCCCAGCCCGCCACCTACCGGACGACCGTTGCGCGTCGCGATCCCGGTTGTGGCATCGTGTGCGACCTGGCATTGCTGGGTAGTCAGAAACCACGAGTTGTGCGGAACGTGATGACCATGGTTTGGCCCTACGATCCCGGTGCGCTCGCGGCGTCTGATCGCGAGCTGGTGGACGCCGCGTGGTCACTGACCGACGCGGTGCACTGGTCGATGAGCTTCACCCACGACCAGGCCTCCTGGGGGCCGGGACTGGACGACCTGCTGGGGATCCTCGGCGCTGCCGATGACGAAGTGCGCGCTCGACTGTCCGAACTGGTGGCTCCGCTGCTGGAGAGGGCCCGAGTGGCCCCGGATTGCCAGATCGACGAGCTGGATCAGCTCTGCGAGGCGCCGGATGGACGGGTTCGGCTCATCCGGTTCCGTGCCCAGCGGCGAGGCGGCGGACTGGTCGGGATCGCCAGCGAGGTGACCGACGAGTTGGAGCGCGAGCAGGAGGCGGCCGAACTCGCCGACCACTACCGGCAGCTCGTGGAACTCAGCCCGAACGCGATCTACGTGCTGCAGGAGGGGGTCGCGGTTTACGCGAACCCCGCCACCGTGCGCTTGTTGCGGGCAGAATCCACCGCGCGGATCGTCGGCCGACCGGTCGCCGACTTCATGTTCGAGAACTCCGCGCCGACCATGCAGGCGCAGCTGGAGTCGCTGTCGACGCCGGGGGCCACCGCCGACCGGGCGCAAGCGGCGCTGCGCTGCTTCGACGGGAGCTCGGTGCTGGTCGAGGCGATAGCGGTGCGAACCACCTGGCAGGGTCGGACGGCGTTCCAGGTCATCATGCGCGACATCACCGCCCACCGAGCGGCCGAGGCCGCGCTGCGCTACCAGGCCGCGCTGGTCGAGAACGTCAGCAACGCCATCATCGCCACGACCAGAAGCGGGATCGTGACCAGCTGGAACCCCGCCGCGGAGGTGATCTACGGCCGCCGCGCCGAGCACGCCGTCGGGCAGCCCGTCGGCGAAGTCGTGGGTGCGTCGCTGGACCCGGCCGCGCTGGCCGCCGCCGGGTGCGTCACCGAGGTCACGCACCGCCGGGCCGACGGCGCAGCCCTGACGATCGGCATGTCGGTCGCGCAGATGGACAGCGGATTCGTGCTGGTGTGCACCGACGAAACGGCCCTGCGACGCGCCCAGCGGCATCACGCCACCGTCGTCGACGCCCTCGTGGAGGGGGTCGTGGTCATCGGCACCACGGGACTGGTCGAATCGGCCAACCCGGCCGCGCTGCAGATCCTCGGCACCCGCGAAGCCGACCTGGTCGGGTCGCTGCCCGCGGCGTGGCCGCTGTTCGACGAGGAGGGCGGGCTGCTGCCGCCGCACACCCACCCGTCGACGTGGTGCCAGCGCACCGGAAAACCCCAGGACGCACGCCTGGTCCGAACCCGGCGCGGCGACGGGCGCAGCGTGTGGCTGTCGTTGACCTCGCGCACCCTCAACCCCGATGACGCCCCGCCGCATCCGATCGTGCTCTCCTTCACCGACGTGACCGAATCCCGCGCCATCCGGGAGCGCCTGGAACGGGACGCGACGCACGACCCGCTCACCGGCCTGGCCAACCGCGCGCTGATCCTGCAACGCCTCGACGCGGAGCTGCGCACCCGGCACCGCACCGGCGACATCGGCGTGCTGTTCATCGACCTGGACCACTTCAAGGTCATCAACGACTCGCTCGGGCACAGCGTCGGCGACGACGTGCTGCGCGTGGTCAGCGGACGGCTCAGCCGCGTGACCCGGCATCACGAACTGGTCGGCCGACTCGGCGGCGACGAGTTCGTGGTCATCTCCCCCGATGAGAACGACACCAGGAAGGTCCGCCTGCTCGCCGAGCACCTGCGCCGCTGCCTGACCGATCCGATCCACGTCGAGGACCGGCAGCTGCACATCGACGCCAGCATCGGCATCGTGCTGGCCCCGCCCGGCGATACCCGCAGCGCCGCCGATGTGCTCCGGGACGCCGATGTCGCCATGTACGAGGCCAAGAAGCTCGGCCGGGGACGTTGCGCCGTCTTCGACGTGCGGCTGCGCAAGCGGGTGCAGCGGCACCTGAACCTGGAGCAGGACCTGCGCCGGGCGATATCGCGGAAGCAGCTCTGGATGGCCTACCAGCCGATCGTCGAGCTGAGCACCAACCAGATCAAGGCGGTCGAGGGGCTGCTGCGCTGGACGCATCCCAGCTACGGCACGATCTCGCCCGCCGAGTTCATCCCGGTCGCCGAGGAGAGCGACCTGATCAACGACATCGGCATGTTCGCGCTGCGGACGGGCATCGAGGAACTCACCGAGCACCGCAAGCGCCACGGCCTGCAGTTGCAGCTCAAGGCGAACCTCTCGGCACGCCAGCTCGAAGACCCGCACCTGCTGGCCACCGTGCAGACGATCCTGTCCGAAGCCGCGCTCCCCCCTGCCGAGCTGTGCCTGGAGATCACCGAGAGCACCCTGATGCAGGATCCGGCGGCCGCCACGGAGATCCTCAGTGGACTGCGCCAGGTGGGGGTCAGGCTCGCCATCGACGACTTCGGTACCGGGTTCTCCTCGCTCGCTCAGCTGCACGACCTGCCGTTGAACACCCTCAAGATCGACCGGTCCTTCACGGCCAGGCTGGGCGATTCCAGCGGCACCGAGGCGCTCATCGCCAGCATCGTCGCGCTGGCGCACACCCTCGACCTGAACGTCGTCGGTGAAGGTGTGGAAACCGCCGAGCAACTCGACACCATCCGACGCCTGGGCTGCGACATGGCCCAGGGCTTCTACTTCAGCAAACCGGTCCCGATCGACCAACTATCGGACACGATCCGGACCAACACCCCAGACACCGACTAACCCCACCACCCGTTCCCCGCTCGGATGACGAGTGAAGGGCACCTTTGACCGACTATGCCGGTCAAAGGTGCCCTTCACCCACCACTCGATCAGTGGGGAGTGGCGAGATGGTGGTGCCCTACCTTGGGTTTGGGGGTGGGCACCTCTGGTTTGGGGGTTGGCACCATCGTGGGTTGGGGGTGGCGGGCTGCATGGTTGCTGGTAACGACCAGTTCCAGGAGTTTTCATGCAGTTGTCGCTTTTCGATCAGCTTCAGGAGGAACTCGCCCGGCTGCGGTTCTTCGTCACCGCCGAGCACACCGAGGCGCAGATCCGCTAGCCGTCGCGGCGGCAGCCGAGGAGCTCGCGGCACTGGAGTCGGCGGGCTGAGCGCCAGCCCACCGGTCGGCGCGTGGACGGGCGATTTCGCGCGAAACCGGCAGCCCTTCCCCATGGTGAGCGCCGATTTCGCGCGAAATCGGCGACCAACCCCGCACCCGCGGGCGAGGCCTGCGCGGTCGCGGACCGACCCGCCGCAAGACACGCACTTCAGCAGTTGCTAAGGTTAGCAACTGCTGAACCTCGCGAGCTGCTCGCGCCGCAACTGGTGCGGGCGGGTGAGGGAGGATCAGCGGTATGACCACGATGGATCGCCACAGTGCGGGCAGCGCGTCGCGAAGTCGCGAGGAGGGGTGTCGATGAGCAGGCCCCTCTACCAAGTGAAGGCGGATTTCTTCAAAACGCTCGGACATCCGGTCCGCATCCGGGTGCTTGAGCTGTTGAGCGAGCGCGAACACTCGGTGGCCGAGATCTTGCCCGACGTGGGCATCGAGGCCGCCAACCTGTCGCAACACCTGGCCGTGCTGCGACGCGCCGGGCTGGTCGTGACGCGCAAGTCGGGATCGACCGTCTTCTACTCCCTGACCAGCCCGCATGTCGCCGAACTGCTGGCGGTCGCGCGACGCATCCTGACCGGGGTGCTGTCCGGACAGGTCGAGTTGCTGGCGGACCTCCGCACGGCGTCGTCGGCCACGACCGACCACGGCCAGCGGAATTCGGGGCCGCCAGCGGAGTGACCCGCGGCCGCCCCGCCTGGTCCCGCACGGGCCGGTTGGCCGCACTTCCCGAGATCGAACCGAGGCAGGAGCGGAAGCGTGCTGGCTTTGTGGCGGAAGATCCGCAGAACGGGGCGGGTGGCCGAGCCCGCGCCAGCACAGCCGGACGGCCAGCGGCCACCGGCTGCGGCGCAGCTCGGGGGTTCGGTGCAGATCCGGCACGTCGACGCGGGTTCGTGCAACGGGTGCGAGGTGGAGATCGGTTCGGCGTTCGGACCGGTCTACGACGCCGAACGCTACGGCGCTCGGCTGGTCGCCTCGCCACGGCACGCCGACGCACTGGTCGTGACCGGGCCCGTCACCCGCAACATGGCCGAGCCGTTACGGCGCACCTACGAGGCGGTCCCGAGCCCGAAGGTCGTGGTGGCGGTGGGTGACTGCGCCCGCGACTGCGGCGCCTTCGCCGGTGCGTACGGGGTGGTCGGCGCGGTGCGCGAAGTCGTACCGGTGGACCTGGAGATCGCCGGATGTCCACCGCGACCGGAGGCGATCGTCGAAGGGCTGCGGAAGCTGACCGGTCGATGAGCTCCGCGGCGGCGGGCGTTGCCTGCGAAGTGGCCATCGGATTGCTGACCGCCTTGGTGGCGTTGGTAGTTCCGGCACGTGCCCGACCGGCTGCGGTAGGTGTGGGCACCGCGCTCACCGGCGCGGCCGGTGCGGTCGCCGGGATCGCGGCCATGACCGGCCAGGGGTTCTCGATCGCGCTGCCCGGGCTGCTGCCGCTGGCCGGGGTGTCGATCGCACTCGACCCGCTGGGCGGGCTGTTCGCAGCGGTGACCGGCGCGGTGGCGGTTGCCGTCGGCGTTTACGGGATCTCCTACGCCCGGTCGCACGAGCTGCGATCCCGTGCCGTGCAAGCCGTGCTCCCGCTGTTCGTGGTCGCGATGTTGCTGGTACCGGCGGCGGCGAGCGTGGGCACCCTGCTGCTCTGCTGGGAACTGATGGCGCTGACCTCGTTGCTGCTGGTGGTGGCTGAGCACCGGCGAGGCGCCGAGGTGGCGCGCGCGGGCCGCTGGTACGCGGTCATGACCCACCTGGGATTCGTGACCATCCTCATCGGAGGGCTGCTGTTCGCCGCCGCCGCGGCGGACGACTCATTCGCCGCGCTGCGCGCCACTGCCCCGTCCCCCGCGCTGCGCGATGTTGTTTTCCTGCTGACGCTGGCGGGATTCGCGTCGAAGGCCGGAATCCTGCCGCTGCACGCCTGGCTGCCACGCGCCCACCCCGAAGCCCCCAGCCACGTGTCGGCGTTGATGTCGGCGGCCATGGTGAACCTGGGTGTGTACGGCATCGTGCGGTTCGGGTTCGATCTGCTCGGCGGCGGCGCCCAGTGGTGGTGGCTGCTGGTCCTGGCGCTCGGGGCGACCTCGGCGGTGTACGGCATCCTGCAGGCGGCGATGAGCACCGATCTCAAGCGCCTGCTCGGACAGTCGACGACCGAGAACATGGGTCTGGTGCTGGTCGGCGTCGGCGCGGCCGGACTGTTCTTCGTGGCTGGCAACCGGGTGCTGGCGGGGCTGGCGCTGGTCGCCGCGCTGCTGCACGTGGTCGGGCACGCGGCGTTCAAGACGCTGCTGTTCCTGGCCGCCGGATCCGTCTTGCACGGCACCGGAACCCGCGATCTGGACGCGCTGGGCGGGTTGCGGGTCGGGATGCCGGTGACGACCGCGACGTTCGGGCTGGGCGCGCTGGCCGCGTCCGCGCTGCCACCCGGGACGGCGTTCGTGTCGGAGTGGCTGCTGCTGCAAGCACTGGTCCACGGGCTTCCGACACCCGGTGCGGCGGCCACGATCGCGATGCCGGTGGCGGTATCGGCGGTCGCGTTGACCGCTGGGCTGTCGGTGGCGACCTTCGCGAAAGCGTTCGGGGTCGGGTTCCTGGCCAAGCCGCGCACGACAGCCGCCGAGCACGCGCACGAGAGCCCGGTCGGCATGCTCGCCGGAATGGGGCTGGCGGGCGTGGCCTGCGCGGTGCTGGCGCTGGCCCCGGCACTCGTGCTGCCCGCGATCGGTGCGGCTGGCGGCGTCGCCCTGCGGATCGATGATCCGGCGGTGGCCGGGACGGTGACGCTGCGGCTGATCGGGGTGACCGGGTCGCTTTCCCCGCTGCTGCTCGCGCTCGCGCTGCTCGCGGCGATGGTGGTGGCCGTGGGCGCCGGGCGCGCGGTGGCGCTGCGGCGGGCGCGGCGGACCGCGCGGTTGTGGGACTGCGGAGCGGGCCCGCTGTCGGCCCGGATGGAATACACCGCGACGTCGTTCGCCGAACCGCTGCAACGGGTTTTCGACAACGTGGTGCAGCCCGAACAGGACGTGGACGTCAGCCACTACGAGGAGTCCCGCTATCTGGTGCGGGCCGTGGCGTACCGGCGGGAGGTGCCCGACCGGATCGAACGCCGCCTGTACGCGCCGGTGCTGGCCGCGGTGTCGGCCTGGGGCCGGTGGAGTCGCCGATTGGCCACCGGCAGCGTGCACCGGTACCTCGGTTACGGGTTCTACAGCGTCTGCGCGCTGCTGGTCCTGCTGGCGGTGACCCGATGAGCGCGCTCGGTCTGGTCGGCGGCGTCGTCCAAGCGGTGCTGATCGTCGGCGGCGCCCCGCTGCTGGTCGGCGTGATGCGGCAGATCCGGGCGAGGCTCGAAGGCCGTCAGGGCCCCGGCGTGCTGCAACCGTGGCGGGACCTGCGCAAGCTGCTCCGCAAGGAACCGGTCACGCCGCGCGGGACGAGCGAGGTGTTCCGCCTGGCTCCGCTGGTGCTGGTGGCCACCGCACTGGTCGTCGCGGTGGTCGGTCCGTTCATCACCACCGCGTCCGCGCTCGCCCCGGTGGCGGATCTCTTCGCGGTCGTCGCGCTGCTGGCTCTCGGCACCGTGGCGCTGGCCCTAGCTGGGCTGGACACCGGCACGGCGTTCGGCGGGATGGGCGCCAGCCGGGAGATGACCATCATCGCGCTGGTCGAACCCACGCTGCTGGTGGCGATCTTCGCGCTGTCGGTGCGGGTCGGTTCGACGAACCTCGGCGCGATCGTGTCCTCGATGCTGCACGAACCGGCCCTGGTGATCTCCCCGGTGAGCCTGCTGGCTGCCGTCGCGCTCAGCGTGGTGATCATCGCCGAGACCGGGCGGTTGCCGGTGGACAACCCGTCCACCCACCTGGAACTGACGATGGTGCACGAGGCGATGGTGCTGGAGTACGCCGGTGGAGATCTGGCGCTGGTCGAGCTGGCTTCGGCGATGCGGTTGAGCGTTTTCCTCGGTCTGCTGGCGAATCTGTTCTTCCCCTGGGGCATCGCGACCGCGCTGACGCCGGTCGCGGTGCTCGTCGGTGTGCTGGCGCTGGTGCTCAAGGTCGGGTTGCTGGGCGCGGTCCTGGCCGCTGGCGAGGTTTTCCTGGCCAAGCTGCGCCTGTTCCGGGTGCCTGAGCTGCTGGCTGGCTCGTTCCTGCTCGCACTGCTGGCCGTCGGCGCCTCGTTCTTCCTGGCCTGACGAGGAGAGAAGCGGATGGACGAGACGCTCTACGGACAACTGCTGGATCTGACCGGTGGCGCCCTGCTGCTCACCGCGGTCCTCGTGCTGTGGCGACGCGAACTGGCCATCGTGATCAGGATCTTCGCGCTGCAGGGCGTCGCGTTGGCCGCGCTGGTCGCGGTCCTGGCCGCCGAGCAGGATTCCTGGGAGCTGGGTGCGGTCGCGGCTGGTGTGCTGGTGCTTCGGGCTGGTGTGCTGCCGCACCTGCTGAGGCGGGCGTTGGCCAATGCCGGTCGGCAGCGGCGGGAAACCCGGCCGCTGGTCAACGTCGCGGCCTCGCTGCTGGCCGCGGCCGTGCTGACCCTGCTGGCCTACGCGGTGTCGCGGCCGCTGGTCGCGTTGGCGCCCTCGCCTGCCGCCCAGGCGATCCCGGTCGGGGTGGCGGTGGCCCTGATCGGTTTCTTCGTGCTGGTGACCCGGCGGCTGGCGCTGTCGCAGCTGATCGGATTCCTGTTGCTGGACAACGGCATCACCGCGGTCGGCTTCCTCACCACCGCCGGGGCGGGGCCGATCGTCGAGCTCGGGGTATCGCTGGACGTGCTGTTCGTGGTGCTGGTGCTGCAGATTCTCACCGCCCGGATGCGCGAGGCCTTCGGCGATACCGACCTGGACGAGTTGCGGGAGTTGCGCGACTGATGACCACCTTGTTGATGCCCGCGCCCGTGCTGGTGCCGCTGCTCGGTGCACTCTCCTACCTGGCGCTGGGCTGGCGGCGTGCGACCGCCTGGATCAGCGCCGCGAGCGCCGTGCTCGTGCTGGCCGCCGCCATCGCCCTGATCCGCTCCGGCCCGGCCACCTCGCTCGGTGGGCTGCTGCGGGTGGATGCGTTGTCGACGTTCATGCTGATCGTGATCGGCACGGTCGGCCTGCTGTCCACAGTGGCCACTCCGAGTCACCTGCGCGGCGAGATCGCCGCCGGGCGGGCCACCACGCGCACGGCGACGCGGCACAGCGTGCTGGTGCAGCTGTTCCTGGCCGCGATGGCGCTGGCGGTGCTGGCCGCCAACCTGGGCGTGCTCTGGGTCGCGATCGAGGCCACCACCATCGTCACCGCATTCCTGGTCGGCCAGCGGCGAACCCGGGCGGCCGTCGAAGCGGCCTGGAAGTACGTGGTGATCTGCTCGGCCGGTATCGCCCTGGCGCTGCTGGGCACCTTCCTGCTCAACTACGCCGCCGCCCACGCCCCGGGCGGCGCCGGGCTGGAGTTGGCCGAACTCGCCGCGCACGCCGCCGAACTCGATCCCGGAGTCACCCGCGTCGCGGTCGTGCTGCTGGTCGTCGGATTCGGCACCAAGGCCGGGCTCGCCCCGCTGCACGCCTGGCTGCCGGACGCGCACAGCCAGGCCCCGGCGCCGGTGTCCGCGCTGATGTCCGGGGTGCTGCTGTCGGTCGCCTGCTACGCGATCCTGCGCGTCAAGGTGATCGCCGACGCCGCGCTGGGCGTCGGCTTCACCCGCGCGCTGCTGGTGGGCATGGCGCTGGCCTCGCTGCTGGTGGCCGCCTCGCTGCTGCTGGCCCAACGCGACTACAAGCGGATGCTGGCCTACTCCAGCATCGAACACCTGAGCCTGGTCGTGCTGGGCGCGGCCATCGGCACCCCGTTCGCGCTGGCCGCCGCGCTGCTGCACATCCTCGGACACGGACTGGCCAAAGCGGTGCTGTTCCTCGGGGCCGGGCGGCTCCTGCAACTCACCGGCACCAGCCGGATCGACGAGGTCCGCGGCCTCGGGGCCCGACATCCCGTGCTGGCCGGGTGCCTGGGACTCGGAGTGCTGGCCCTGATCGGGCTGCCGCCGTTCAGCCTGTTCGCCAGCGAGCTCGGCATCGCCCGAGCCGGGTTCGCCACCGGTCTCGGCTGGCCGACCGCCGCCGCACTGGTCCTGGTGCTGGTGATCGCCGCCGCGCTGATCGGCCACACCAGCCGGATGCTGCTCGGCGCCGCACCGGAAGGGCCCGGTGCGGCCACCGCGCCGGGCCGCCTGCCCGCCCCGACCGCGGTCGCGCTGGTCGGTGGACTGCTGGCGTGCGCGGCACTCGGCGTCACCGCCGGTCCGCTGTCCACCCTGCTGCACCAGGCCGCCGAAATCCTGGGAGGAGCCCGATGACCAGTTCGCCCGGCGAAACGGTCGGTGCCCATCGCAGCGCCGTGACCATCGCGCCCGATCGGTTGCCCGAACAGGCGCGAGCGCTGCTGTCCGAGGGGTTCCGGGTGGCGCTGATCGCTGGCCACGACGACGGCGACGAACTGCGCGCGGTCTACCTGTTCACCGCCGGGGCCCCGGATCGCCGCGTCGAACTGCGGGTACCGCTGCACCGCGACGCGCCGCAGGTGCCGAGCCTGGCGGCGCTGTCGTTCCCGGCCGGGCGGTTCGAACGGGAGATGCGCGACCTGTTCGGCATCGTGCCCACCGACCACCCGCTGCCCCGCCGCCTGGTCCGCCACTTCCACTGGCCGCAGGGCTGGTACCCGATGCGCGCGGACGCCGGTGACCCGCCGGAGTTCGGCGATCTCGCCGGCCCGTACCCGTTCCGCACCGTCGAAGGGCCCGGCGTCTACGAGATACCGGTGGGCCCGGTGCACGCCGGGATGATCGAGCCGGGCCACTTCCGCTTCTCGGTGGTCGGCGAGACGATCCTCAACCTCAAGGCCCGCCTCTGGTTCGTCCACAGAGGACTGGAGAAGCTGTTCCAGGGACGCGGCCCACTCCAGGCGATCGAGCTCGCCGAACGCGTCAGCGGTGACACCGCGGTCGGACACAGCCTCGCCTTCTGCCTCGCCGCGGAAGACGCCCTGGGCATCACCGCCCCGCCGGACGCGCAGCGCGTCCGCGCGGTCCTGCTGGAACTGGAACGGATCTACAACCACGTCACCGACCTCGGCGCACTGTGCAACGACGTCGGCCACGGCGTCCTGAACAGCCATGCCCAACGCATCCGCGAGCAGCTCCTGCGGATCAACGACGAGGTGACCGGACACCGGCTGCTGCGCGGCGCGATCGTGCCCGGCGGGGTCACCGCAGTCACCCTCCCCGATCCCGACCGACTGGCCGCCATCGGGCGCGACATCGCCGAGATCGTGGACCTCGCGCTGGGCCACACCGTGGTCCACGACCGCTTCGCGGGCACCGCGATCCTGACCGCCCAGCAGGCGGTCGATCTCGGCACCCTCGGCTACGTGGCACGCGCCAGCGGCCATCCGGTGGACGCCAGGCAGGACCACCCCGCGCTGCCCGAGGTGCCGCCCCGCACCCAGCACACCCGCACCGACGGTGACGTGCTGTCCCGGTTCGTGGTCCGCGCCGAAGAAATCGGCGCCTCCATCAAGCAGATCGCCAACTTGCTCGATGCGCTCGACGGCACGGCGCGGGTCGCCGCGGCGCCGGAGAGCCGCGCGCCCGGTTCCGGCGTGGGCATCGTCGAGGGCTGGCGCGGCACCATCGTGCACCGCGTCGAACTCGGCGCCGACGGTGCGCTGACCCGCACGAAGATCGTCGACCCCAGCTTCTTCAACTGGCCCGCCCTGCCCGTCGCGCTGGCCGACACGATCGTCCCGGACTTCCCGTTGACCAACAAGAGCTTCAACCTTTCCTACGCCGGTAATGACTTGTAGGCGATTTCGAAATCGCCACCGCACAGACCAAGTCCGGACAGCCTCGTCGCTCACGCACCGTCACGCTGAACTTCCCAGTCCGCAGGCCTTACGACCGGCGGTGACCTGCGGTTCCAGCAAAATCGAGCAGTTGCGAAATTCGTTGAATGCGCAGACGATGTAGTTCGTTCCGCGGTCGACGCGGCCGGGAACTGCGGGGCCGAAAAGCGAATTCGGGATGATCTTGCGAAGTCGGATGGGCGAGATCCGGGGGCGATGGCGGACGCTCGGCGGGGCGGACACGACCGCGAGGTCCAGTTGCACGACGCGCGGCTGCGGGCTCTCCTCAACCTAACCGCGCAGCACGACACCGACACGACCCGCCACGTATCGCTGCGAGGAGAAGCATCATGACCACCACCGCGATCCCCGGCTTGGACCAAGCGCCCACCACCCACCGGGCCCTCGTGGCATGGGTCCGGGAGGTCGCCGACCTCACCACCCCGCAGCGGGTGCTGTGGTGCGACGGCAGCGACGAGGAATGGCAGCGGTTGACCGCCGAACTCGTCAAGGCGGGCACCCTGGTGCGCCTGCCGAAGAAACCGAACTCGTTCTGGGCGGCCTCCGACCCCAGCGACGTCGCGCGCGTCGAGGACCGCACCTTCATCTGCTCCCAGCGCGAGGAAGACGCCGGGCCCACCAACAACTGGCTGGACCCGACCGAGATGAAGGCCGTCATGGCCGAGCGCTACCGGGGCAGCATGGCCGGGCGCACCATGTACGTCATCCCGTTCTGCATGGGTCCGCTGGACAGCAGCGATCCCAAGCTCGGCGTGGAGATCACCGACTCCGCCTACGTGGTGCTCTCGATGCGGGTGATGACGCGGATGGGCACCCGCGCATTGGCGGAGTTCACCGCACCCGACGGCGGCGAACGCGAGTTCGTCAAGGCGCTGCACTCCGTCGGGGCGCCGCGCAAGGCTGGCGAGGCGGACGTGCCGTGGCCGTGCAACTCGACGAAGTACATCACCCACTTCCCCGAGGAGCGCACCATCTGGAGCTACGGCTCGGGCTACGGCGGCAATTCGCTGCTCGGCAAGAAGTGCTACTCGCTGCGGATCGCGTCGGCCATTGCCCGCGACGAGGGTTGGCTCGCCGAACACATGCTCATCCTCAAACTCACCGCGCCGCACAACGCGGTGCACTACGTGGTGGCCGCCTTCCCCAGCGCCTGCGGCAAGACGAATCTGGCGATGCTGCAACCAACCGTGCCCGGCTGGCGGGCCGAAACGCTCGGTGACGACATCGCCTGGATGCGCTTCGGCGACGACGGTCGGCTCTACGCGGTCAACCCGGAGTTCGGATTCTTCGGCGTGGCGCCGGGAACCGGCTACCACACCAATCCCGTCGCCATGCGCACCATCGAGCCGGGCAACACGATCTTCACCAACGTCGCGCTGACCGATGACGGCGACGTCTGGTGGGAAGGCATGACCGAACACCCACCGGCACACCTGACGGACTGGCGGCGGCGTGACTGGACACCTGGTTCGGGCGAGCCGGCCGCCCACCCGAACTCCCGGTTCTGCACGCCCATCGCGCAGTGCCCGATCATCGCCCCGGAGTGGGACGACCCGGCAGGTGTGCCGATCTCCGCGATCCTCTTCGGCGGTCGCCGCGCCACCACCATCCCGCTGGTCACCGAATCCCGGGACTGGCAGCACGGCGTGTTCATGGGCGCCACGCTCTCCTCGGAGACCACCGCCGCGGCCACCGGCCAGGTCGGAGTCGTCCGCCGGGACCCGATGGCCATGCTGCCGTTCATGGGCTACCACGTCGGCGACTACTTCGCGCACTGGCTGACCATCGGCGAGCGCACCGACGCCGCGAAGCTGCCGAGGATCTTCCACGTCAACTGGTTCCGCCGGGGCGCGGACCGGCGCTTCCTCTGGCCGGGGTTCCGGGAGAACTCCCGAGTCCTCGAATGGATCATCGGCCGCATCGAAGGCACCGCCGACGCCGCCGACACGCCGATCGGACTCGTGCCCGCCGCGAACGACCTCAACCTGGGCGCCATCGATCCCTCGGACGTCGCCGCCGCGCTCGCGGTCGACCCCGCGGAATGGCGAGCGGAGCTGCCGCTGATCGAGGAGTGGTTCGCCAAGGTCGGCGACAAGCTGCCCGTGGCGCTGCGCGACGAACTGGCCGGTCTGCGACATCGCCTCGCCTGACGGCGACCCGCGACATCGTCAGTCCACAATGGTCAGTCGATGCGGCGGTCAGCCCGCCCGGAGCACCGCGACGGGGCACGGGGCGCGGTTGACCACGGCGTGGCTGACCGAACCGAGCAGCGCGCGCCGGATGCGCCCCCGACCGTGGCTGCCCACGACCAGCAGACCTGCCTCCTGCGCCTCCCGGAACAAGGCCTGCGCGGGCCGTTCCGGTGTGACCGCCCGCCGAACTTCCACATCGGGATACTTCTCACCCCACCCGGCCAGCGATTCGGACAGCGTCTCCGCCGCGTCGTCGCGCACCTCGCTCCACGGCAGCTCCCACTGCTGCACCCGCGCGAACGGGTCCAACGGCAGATCGCTCCAGGCGTGCACGGCCACCAGTTCCCAGCGGTGGCGGGACGCGAAGTCGTAGGCGAAGCCGATCGCGAGCCTGCTGGTCGGTGAACCGTCGACGCCCACCACGACCGGTCCCGAGCCCGGTTCATCGCGGTCCCCGCGGACCACGACGACCGGCGCTCCGGAGCGCCGCGTGAGCAGTTCCGCCGAGGTCGAACCCAGCACGCCCAGCTGCTCTTCGATCCGCGGTCCGCCGAGCACCAGCAGGTCGGCCTCCGCCGCCTGCTCGCCGAGCACCTCGACGGGATCCCCGTACGGCAGGTAGCTGCGCACCTCCAGTTCGGCGTCGATCTCCCGGCAGCTGGTCACCAACGCGTCGAGTTCACGCCGAAGGGCCTGCTGGAGCGGTTCCCGCAGGCCGTCTTCGCCTGGCATCCGGATCGAGGCGTGCTCCTCGAACGGCCAAGCGAGCACGTGCACGAGCAGCAGCGGCCGACGGCGCGCGGACGCCTCGCGCGCCGCCCACCTGACCGCCCGCCGAGAACCATCCGAGAGATCGAATCCCGCCACGATCGCCTTGCGGCCTGCCTCCGCCATACCAATCGCCCCCTGCGCGACGCTTCTCACGATGTACTGAGCCCGGCGCCGGACGAAGTCAGTCCAGCACCGGATCGATGGCGGCCACGCCGCCCTGTTCGGCCGCATCGGTCTCCGCTGTCGCCATGCCGGTCGGCACGACCAGCACCGGGGACCGCGCCCGGTGGATGCAGCGCAATGCCGTGCTGCCCTGAACCGCATCGGCGACGCGCCCGTGCCCCCGGTTGCCCAGCACGAGCATGGCGGCCCCCGCCGATTTGGCGGTCAGCACCTCGGCGGCATCGCCCTCGACGAGTTCGGCGTGCACTTCCGGTGTCGACGCGTCGCCCATGCAGCTGCGCACCATCCGGTTGAGGTCCTGCCAGTGCTGCTCGCGCTGGTGGTGCGGGGCCAGTTCGGGCCGCATCAGCACCGGGGCCGGGCCGCCCAGGACCGCGTGCGACCGCCACGCCATGATCGCGTGCACCGGCGCAGCACGCCGCCGACCTTCGCCCAGGGCCCAGCGCAGTGCCCGGGCGCTGGCCTCGGATCCGTCCACACCCACCACGAGCGGCTCGCTGCGCGTCATGAAACCCACCCCGCCCTCGGGTCGCACGCCACTTCGCCGACGACGGATTCAAAGGTTGCTGTCCGGGCCCGCGACGGATAGAGCCGTTCGTCACCGGTAGGCCTGGCGAGTGGTTGATCCGGTGCGAACCGGGATCTTCGCTCAAGACGGCGTGCCGCGGCGGTGCTCGGCGTCGACGCGGGCGGTGACGCCGGTTTCGACGATGGTGCGGGTCGCGTCGACCGAGGCGTAGGTCCACAGGATGCGCATCGGCTCGGTGGCGGAGGCGTTGCGGAAGCGGTGCGGCACTCCGGCGTCCACATAGGTCGTGTCCCATGTGGACAGACGGTGCTTGGTGCCGTCGATCTCGACGATCGCGGTTTCCTGGAGGATCACGACGCTTTCCGCGCAGTTGTGGGTGTGCAGCGCAATTCCCGCACCGCCGCTGAACAGCGTCATGCCGTTGAGGAAGACCGGCGCGCCCCGATCGCTGGTCACCAGCGGGATCGTGCTCGCGCCGCTGCCCGGGAGAACGCGGTGAGTTCAGCGTTATAGCCCATGGCCAGCCGCGCCCGCTCCCGCCGTCCGGGCAATTCTGCGCGCAGTACAGCGACTGATCCGTCGAGACCGGTGACCAGCGCATAACGGAGCCAGACCGCCGAGTCCCCTTGACTCGCGAACGTTATAACCTCCACGATGTCCGGGGCACGCCCGATCCGGGAAGGACACCATGACCACGCACCCCAACCCATATCGGCTCGGCGTCCTGGCAGGCGACGGGATCGGCCCGGAGATCGTGCCCGTCTCGGTGCGGATCGTCGACGCGGCGCTGGACGCCGTCGGCGCCGCGGGCATCGAGTGGCTGCCGCTGCCCCTCGGGCGCGCGGCTATCGACGAGTTCGGCTCCCCGCTGCCGGACGGCACGTTGCGCACGCTCGCCGAACTCGACGGGTGGCTGCTGGGCCCGCACGACAGCGCCGCGTACCCGCAGCCGCACCGGTCGCGGCTCAACCCCAGCGGCACGATCCGCAAGCACTTCGACCTCTTCGCCAACATCCGCCCGGCGAAGGCCTTCGAGGCGGCGAAGGCCATCGTCCCCGGCACCGACCTCGTAATCGTCCGCGAGAACACCCAGGGCTTCTACGCCGACCGCAACACCCACACCGGGACCGGCGAGTTCATGCCCACCCCCGATGTGGCCATCGCCCACGGCATCTTCACCCGCGAGGCCGTCGAGCGGATCGCGCACGTGGCGTTCGACCTGGCCCGGCGCCGCCGCAACAAGGTCACCATCGTGCACAAGGCCAACGTGCTGCAACTGACCAGCGGCCTGTTCCGAGACGTCTGCCGACAGGTCGCCGAGCAGTACCCCGAGGTGGCGGTGGACGACCAGCACATCGACGCCATGACCGTGCACCTGCTGCGCCGCGCCGACGAATTCGACGTGATCGTCACGGAGAACATGTTCGGCGACATCCTCTCCGACCTCACCGGCGAGATCGCGGGCTCGCTCGGCATCGCGCCCGCGATCAACGCCTCCCACGAGCGCGCCATGGCGCAGGCCGCGCACGGTGCCGCGCCGGACATCGCGGGCCGCGACCTGGCCAACCCGGTGGCGATGATCCTCTCCAGCGCGATGCTGCTGGACTGGCTCGGCACCAGGCACTCCGACGACGCACTGCGGCGAGCCGCGCGGCTCGTGGAAAGCGGTGTCGCGCGGACCATTCGGCGAGGCATCGCCACCGCCGACATCGGCGGCTCGGCCACCACCAGCGGATTCGGCACCGCGGTCACCGAGGCCATCGCCAGCGGCGAGATCCGGGGTTGAGCAACACCGTCGAGGGGCGGTGCGAGCGTTCAGTCGGCGACGTGGCCCGCCGCGTGGACACCGGAGGGTTCCGTTGTACGGGCGCATGATTGCGGAGGCGCTTCGGGATCTTCCCAGCGGATTGGATGAGGTGCGTGGTCGTGAGGGAAGTCCCGGTTCGCACCGGAACGACCCCCACGAACCCCGGCCTCGCACGCCGATCCGCGCAACTTCCACAGTGGACAGTTCAGCCGACCGGCATGTCTCGGCGGCGCAGGCCGAACAGCCCGAGCGCGGCGAGCACCGCCGCGATCGCGGTCAGCACGACCAGCGGCGGCACCTCCAGGACACCGCCGGGAAGCTGCGGGACGTGGTTGAACACCGACAGGTCCAGCACCCACTGGTCCAACTGGAGTTCCCCGCCCAACCAGCCGAGCAGCAGGCTGACCAGCAACACGGCGAACGCACCTGCCGCGAGCCGGGGCAGCAGCCCGAAAAGCGCGAACGCCAGCCCGACGAACACCCACACCGCGGGCAGCTGCACGACGGCGGCGCCCAGCACGCGGGGCAGTTCCCGACCCACCTCGCCGGTGTTCAGCCCGTGCGCGAGACCGGCCGCCGCGCCGAACAGGACCAGCCAGGCGGTCGGGCCGAGCAGCGCGAAGGCGAGGTGGCCGCCCGCCCAGTGCAGTCTGTCGACCGGCGCGGCCAGCAGGGGTTCGGCTCGGCCACCGCTCTCTTCGGCCCGCAACCGCAGCGCGGCCTGGATGCCGAACCCGGCGCAGATCACGCCGATCATGGTCATCATGCCCACGAAGTACTGGTCGACGACGGTGCCGGGCCCGCCCAGCCGCGCGAGGACCTCTCGCGCCGCCGGGGTGCTGTTGTTCATCAGCTCGCCGATGCTCGTGGCGATGCCGCCGAGCCCGAGCCCGACCACCGCGAAACCCGCCGCCCGGGCCGCCAGCGATCCGCGGTGCAGTCGCCAGGCCAGTGCCAGCGGGGTGCGCAAGCCGGGCGCCGCCTCGGCCGCGCCTGGTCGGGACTGCAACAGGCCGCTGCCGAGGTCCCGCCGCTCCGCGAGCGCGACCGCCACCGCGGTGAGCGCGGCGAGGGCACCCACCGCGAGTCCGAGGACCCACCAGCGTTCGCCGCTGAACGGCCGGAACTGGCCCGCCCAACCGATCGGCGACAGCCAGGAAACCCAGCCGAGCCCACCACCGCTCTGCCCGCTGACATCACCGATACCGCGCAGCAGGAACGCGACGCCGAGGACGATGCTCCCGAGACCGCGAGCGCTCCCGGCCCCGCTGGTGAGCTGGGCGGCCACCGCGCCCGCTGCGGCGAAGACCCAGCCCGCGGCCACCAGTCCGAATCCGTAGGCCAGCGAACCGGCCGCGGGCAAGCCCCTGCTGATCAACCCCAACGCCGAAAGCACGCCCAGGACCGCAACGGCCCCGCAGGTCACGATCATGGCGGCGGCCAGGCTCGCGTGGCGTGACGTCGCGGTCGAGCCGATCAGTTCGCGGCGGCCCGCTTCTTCTTCGGAACGGGTGTGCCGGATGACCGTGAGGAGGCTGGCCAGCCCGATCACCACCGGCACGAATCCGGCGCGCCAGGCGACCAGCTCGCCGAGGCTCGCCCCGTGCAGCGCCCCGTACGCCACGGTGAAAGCCGCGTTGTGGGTGCTGGTTTCGGCGTATTCCCGCAACGCCTGCGGGGTGGGGTACGCCCCGGTGAACGCGGCGACGAAGACCACCGGGACCACGGCGGCGATGAGGATCCAGATCGGCAGCAGCACGCGATCCCGCCGCAGCGCGAGGCGAATCAGCTTGCCGGTGCCGGTGAGCGCGTTCATCGCGTCGCCCCCGCGGTGGCACCGGTGCGGTCGTAGTGCCGCAGGAACAGTTCCTCCAGCGTGGGCGGCTGGCTGACGAGACTGCGCACGCCCACCGCGGTGAGGTAGCGCAGCGCGGTGTCCAGCGCTGCGGTGTCGACGTCGAAGCGCACCTGGCCGTGTTCGGTGCGCAGGTCGTGCACGCCGGGCAGGTCGGCCAGCCCGTCCGGCGGGCCGACCAGCTCGGCCTGGATCGAGGTGCGGGTGAGGTGGCGCAGGTCGGCCAGGGTGCCGCTTTCGACGGCGCGGCCGTCGCGGATGATCGTGAGCCGGTCGCACAGCGCCTCGACCTCGGCCAGGATGTGGCTGGACAGCAGCACCGTGCGGTCGCCGCGCCGCTGCTCCTCCCGGATCGTCTCGCGGAACACCTCCTCCATCAACGGGTCCAGGCCGGAGGTCGGCTCGTCCAGGACGAGCAGTTCGACGTCCGAGGCGAGCGCGGCGACCAGCGCCACCTTCTGCCGGTTGCCCTTGGAGTAGGTGCGGCCCTTCTTGCGGGGGTCTAGGTCGAAGCGGGCCAGCAGGTCGTCGCGGCGCCGCCGGTCCAGCCCGCCGCGCAGCCGACCGAGCAGGTCGATCACCTCGCCACCGGAGAGGTTGGGCCAGAGCGTGACGTCACCGGGCACGTAGGCCAGTCGGCGGTGCAGTGCGGTGGCATCCCGCCACGGGTCGCCGCCGAGCAGCCGCGCGGTGCCCGCGTCCGCGCGCATCAGGCCCAGCAGGACGCGGATCGTGGTGCTCTTCCCCGCGCCGTTGGGGCCAAGGAAGCCGTGCACCTCGCCGGTGCGCACGGCGAGGTCGAGTCCGTCCAGCGCCCGGGTCGAGCCGAAGGTCTTGACCAGCCCGGCCACCGAAATGGCGTCAGTCATCGTGGTGTTCCTCTTGTTGGTGGCGCGGCTCTGCGGTCGCGGGGTGCTGGATCTTGTCGAGGGCGGCCCGCCCCAGGGCGGCGTCTTCGAGGCTGAGCATCGGATGGGAGTAGATGTCGATCAGCGTCCGGGCGAGCAGCTGGTCGCCCTCGGGGCTGAACAGGTCGACGCCCATCCCGCGGGATATGTGCTGGTGCAGGACCGTGACCGACAGCGCCATCGCGGTGATCACCGTCGCCCGGATCTTGCGGTCGACATCGGGCGGGTCGGGACGGTCCCGGTCGGCGTCGGCGAGCCATCGCTGGCTCAACTCGACGATCTCGTCGAACAGCGGCGCCGCCGAGCCGTCGGCCAGGGCGCGCGCCAGATACGGCTGGTACGGGCCCACCGCGGCGCGTGCGACGGCCACGTAGTTCACGTCCGCGGGGGTGGGGTCGGCACGGGCCCGGTCGTTGAGCCGACGCAGCACCTTGGCCAGGTGCTCGTCGCAGGCCTCGCGCAAGGCCTGCTTGGAGCCGAAGTGGTGGCGCACCAGCCCCGAGGACACGCCAGCGGTTTCGGCGATCCCCCGGATCGTCGCCCGCTCGAACCCGTGCTCGCCGAAGTGCCGCAGGGCGGCGTCCCGAATGCGAGCGCGGGCGGTGAGATCTTCCGGATCAAGTCCGGTCACGGCCATCAGCCCTATCCATGCGTGCAGCCAATTACACTTGCGAGATGGATGCTACACGTGTGTGTAGTCACCAGGCCAGCGTGACCCCGCTCATGGTCGCGCCACAGCCGATCACCTCTGACACGCCAGCACGGATCCGCCGGACGACGACGCGTCGCCGCACCCAAGCCCAACGCACGCCAGTGGCCGCACCCCGGGCCACATCCGGCCACTCGAATCCACCGAGCTTTGTTCATCCACAATGGACAGCATCGATCCGGGGAACGCGCGGTCGGATGTCAATTGCGGGAGCTGCGGCGAGAGCGGCGGAGTCGCAGCGGATCGCTTCCAACATGCACCGCCCGGTCACCGATCCACCAGGACCACAGCGGCGTTTTCGCGGGAACAAGGCACTTTTCGCGATGTGGGACGGTCTTCGCCGCGAGGCGGCGGTGGCATGGCAAGCCGCGTTCGGGTGCAGCGCTCCCGGCGGCACGTCGACGCCTGCCGGATCACCAGCGCCGCATGTCGCGCAGCCCAGTGGCCCTGACGGTCGTGCTCGCGGCCTACGAGGTGCGCAACCGCGCCGCACACCACCCACTTTGTCCACCGCGGACAGACGTGTCAGCGCGGGATGGAGGTGTGCTTGAACTCGTTGAGGTCGGTCCACCCGGTCAGCAGGTCCACCACGCGTTCGACGGCCCGGATGGACGGGGCCGGATCGGACCCCAGCGGGGCGCGGTTCATCAGCCGGACGAACACCGCCTGATCGTCGGCGATGAAGGTCGGCACACCCCAAACGTTGTGCGAGGCAACGAACCGCTCGTGCTCCGCCCGCACCTCCTGCAACGCGGCACCGTCGTCGATGCGCGCGAAAACCGCGTCGGCGGGCAAGTCGTGGTCGGTCAGAACGCGTTCCAGCAGCGCGCGGTCCTCCAGGTGCAGGCCAGCGTCGTGGCGCGCGGCGAACAGCGCGCGGTGCACCGCCGGGAACCGTTCCGGGAACTCGTCCCGGACCACCACCCCGACTTGCAGGGCGAGGATGCCGGAGTCCTGCTCGGGCTTCTCCCAGACGCTGGGCTGGCCCTCTTCGACGTGCGCCTGGCCGAGGGAGAACGGCAGGTACCGGACCTGCCAGTCCGCGCCCGCGGCCAGACCGGTGAGCAGGTGCTCGTGCGCGTTGCGGGCGAACGGGCACCGGTAGTCCCAAGTGACAGCGAATGTGGAGGTCATAGTGGGGTCAACATCCTCGTGCGGTTTCGTTGTTCCCAGCGGCTGGAGCGCGGCTGGCGGTCATGGGAAGCAGTACGAGTCCGAGGAGGCGTCGCCGCCTTCCAGGCGGACCTGGTGGACCCGCAGCCCGTTGAACTGCTCGCCGCGCGGGAAGAACCGCTCGTCGACCGCCAGTCCGCCACCGGCGTCCGGATCGGTGTCGAGCTTGGCGAACCACGCGCCGACGCCGTCGGGGTAGAACTGGTCGTCCCACGAACCGTAGAGCGAGTTGGTCAGGTAGATGCGCCGACCGTCGCGGCTGACCTCCACCATCTGCGGCCCACCGGACAGCGGCTCGGCCGGGGCCGCCGGGTGGGCGACGCGCCCGGTGATGCCGCCGAGGCGCACCGAACCTGTCTCGCGGGGCCGCGCCGGGTCGCTGACGTCGTACTGCTTCAGCTCACCGGTGCCCCAGCACGAGACGTACAGGAACCGGTCGTCGACGGACAGGTTGATGTCGGTCACCAGGGGCGGCACCGCGCCGAAGGGTTGCAGCGCGGGCGGCAGCCGGTCCGCGGGCGCCGGTTCCGCCGGGATGGTGATCACCTTGTCGGCCTGCCAGCTCCCGCCTTCCCGGTGCCAGCGCCAGACCGACGCGGACAGGTCCTCGGTGCTGATGACCACCCCGACGAAACCCCAGGTGGCGCCCGGATCGTGTGACGGGCGGAGTTCGAGCACCATCTGGTGCTGCGCGCCGAGGTCGACGCGCTGCAGGTGGCGCCCGCTCGCCAGGTCCCAGAAGTGCAGGGCGTGACCGTACTCGTTGCCCAGCAGCAGTTCCGGGATGATCCCGTTCTCCACCATCGAGGGCGTGCCCCATTCGCTGGTGATCAGGGTGTTCTGGTTGAGGTGCCACCAGGCGTCGTAGGCCAGGTGCTGGGGGCCGCGGTCGGTCTCCCACGCGCGCACGACGTCGAACGTGTCGTGGTCGAGCACGGCGATACCGCCCGGACCGTCGGCGCCGTCCGCGCCACCGAGGCAGGACAGGTAGATCCCGTCCGGCCCGCAGTGCAGCGTGTGCGGCCGGGAGTAGCCCGCCTTCGCCGCGAGTTCGGCCGCGGTGATGGTCCGCAGCAGCCGCGGCTGGCGCGGGTCGGGGTAGGTGTCGTAGACGTGCACGTTCGACGAGCGCAACCCGGGAAGCAGCAGGTAGCGGCGTTGCAGGCCGTCGGTGTGATGACCGGCGTGCGCGACGGCGCTGCTGCACGCGTTCCACCCGAAGTGGTGCAGTTCGTCGCCGCGGGTCGGCAGGTCGGCCCAGCCGACCACCTCGGCGAACTCCGGCGACTCCGGGTCCGTGTCCACCACGGCCAGCGCGTCGGGCCGCCCGGCGGTGCGGTCGAAGGCGACGACGTAGGCCAGGCGTTCCGGTGGTGCGGCGATGGCATCGCCGGGACTGCGGTAGAAGGTGGGGTCGGGCTGGTGCTCGACTGGAGAGCTCATCGTGTCTCCTCGACCAGACGGCGTCGTCACTCAGCGTCTCCGACTCGCAGCGCAGCGTCGAGCCGGTTCACATGGTGAGACCCGTGCACCACCTCGACCGGTCATGACTCCGAATCGCGAAATCGCCACGACGCCGTCACTTTCGGGGACGGGCCACCAGGAACCCGATGATGACGCCGATGATCAGCAGCACGGCCAGCGCGGTCCAAAGCGGCATGGTCACCAACGGCACGAAGAGCCTGATTTCGACCAGCTGCCGGTTCTCGACCGCGAGCACCACCGCCAGGACGGCGAGGATCAGGCCCGTCACGGCACGCGGCGACAGCCAGCGGCGGCGGGCCGGTGTGACGGGTGAATGCTGGGTCCCCATGGCTCCACCCCGAGTTACGCCGGTGCCGGACCTGGGTGCGCGGGAGTGGCCGCGGCAGCCGCGCGCGGGCGCATCTGGACGGCGCGGATCGCCGCGATGCCCCCGTAGACCACCAGCCAGATGCCGAGGGTGTAGGTCAGCACCACGAGACCGAGGCCCGGGTAGACCAGCAGCACGATCCCGGCGAGCACGCTGAGCACCCCGGCGGCGATCGCCCAGCCCCGCGCGGGCACGTGTTCGCGGACGATGGCGTGGAAGGTCTCGATGACTCCGTTGACCGTCCAGAACAGACCGAGCACCAGCGGCAGCAGCAGCGCGGTCGCCACCGGGGACCGCAGCACCACGACACCGGCGACGATGGCCAGCACGGCGAGCAACACCTGCACCAAGCCGCCCTCCCGGTGCGAACCCACCGCCTGGACGAACCAGAAGATCCCATCGACGAACAGTTGGACGCCGAAGATGATGGCCACCGTCACGATCGCTGGTCCGGGCCAGACCAGCGCCAGGATTCCCGCGATCAGGGTCAGGATCCCGAACGCCAGCAGCCATCCCCACGACCGCCCGAGCTTGGCCAGCGGTTCGGCGGCAGCCGGGGCGACCTGCTCTTGTGCGTTGGACATGATCGACCTCGCATGGGCATCTGAACACCCGCCGATGACGGCCTGTACATCTCCAGGTTGCGAGCCGCCGGGACACCGCCCAAGGGCCGAACGACCTGCCGGTTTCACCTGCGGCGGCGGACGGGTACCCGCGACGCGTCCGGGGGCGATGGTGCCGATGGGCGCCACCACTCGTCGGCAGGCCTCCCGGACGCAGCACGCCGAAACCCTCATTCCTGGGAGGACACCATGAGCAGCTTGATGCCGCGGCCGAGCCTCGGATTGCCGGACATCTTCCAGATGTTCGAGACGGAGTGGCCCTTCGGTGAACGGCACACGATGCGGGTGGAGACCTTCACCGACAAGAACGACTTCGTGATCCGCAGCGAGCTGCCCGGCATGGATCCCGACGAGGACATCCACATCAGCGTCGAAGGCAACCAGCTCAAGATCAACGCCGAGCGCGAGCACGAGGAGCGCACCGACCGGCACACCGAGTTCTCCTACGGCTCGTTCAGCCGCACCATGCTGCTGCCCGCCAGCTGCAACACCGAGGACATCAAGGCCGAGTACGAAGCGGGCATCCTCACCATCCGCGTCCCGCGACGCGAAGCCGAGATCAGCAAGGAGATCCCGGTGGCCCGCAAGGGGAAGTGAGCCGATCGCCGCGGCGGAGGGCGATCTCGTCACCGACGCGCTATCCGGGGGTCCGGCGGCGTGCCCGCCGGACCCCCGTTGCACTGCGCGGGCCCGAGGTGCGGCCGATGATGGGCTGGTCCGGGTTCCTTTCGACGAGGAGCACCCCATGCCTCGGGACCGCTGCACCGACGTGGTCGGCCATGGCTGATTTCGAATCGCTGTACCGGCACGGCTTCGTGCGGATGGCGGTCGGCATACCGGTGGTCGGCGGCGTCGACCCGGAGCTCAACGCCGACCGCACCCTGGGGTTGGCCCGCCGGGCTGCCGCGGACCACGCGGTCCTGGTGCTGTTTCCGGAACTCGGTCTGTCCTCCTACACCGCCGACGACCTGTTCCACCAGGACGCCTTGCAGGACGCGGTAATCGCCGCGCTTGGGCGGGTGGTGCGCGGGAGTGCCGAGCTGGGCAGCGTGCTCGTCGTCGGTGCCCCGTTGCGCTGCGGCGGGCGGCTGTTCAACTGCGCCGTGGTCATCCACCGGGGCGAGGTGCTCGGCGTGGTGCCCAAGAGCTACCTGCCCACCTACCGGGAGTTCTACGAGCGGCGCTACTTCGCCGCCGCCCGGGACGCGACCGCGCGGCAGCTGACCCTGTTCGGCTCCGAGGTCCCGTTCGGCAACGACCTGCTGTTCGACGTCCCCGCGTTCGACGGTTTCACCTTCCACGTGGAAGTCTGCGAGGACCTGTGGGTTCCGGCGCCACCGAGCACCTGGGCGGCGTTGGCCGACGCGACCGTGCTGATCAACCTCTCGGCCAGCAACATCACCATCGCCAAGGCGGACTACCGGCGCCAGCTGTGCGCGGCGCACTCGGCCCGATGCGTCGCCGCCTACCTCTACGCGGCGGCGGGACCGGGCGAATCCACCACCGACCTCGCCTGGGACGGGCAGGCGCTGATCTACGAGAACGGCGAACGGCTCGCCGAGGGCGACCGGTTCAGCAGCGGCGAGCAGCTGGTCACCGCCGACGTGGACCTGCAACGCCTGGTGCAGGACCGGATGCGCACGACTAGCTTCGCCGACTGCGCGCACGACCACCAGGAACGACTGCGCGGCCTGCGCCGGGTCCGCGTCGACCTGCCCGTGCCGGACGCGACCGTCGCGCTGCGCCGCGAGGTGCCGCGTTTTCCTTACGTGCCAGCCGATCCGCGCACGCTCGGCGAGCGCTGCGCCGAGGTCTACCACATCCAGGTGCAAGGCCTCACCCGCCGACTCGCCGCCACCGGGACCAAGAAGGTGGTGATCGGGGTCTCGGGTGGACTCGACTCGACCCAGGCGCTCATCGTCGCCGCGAAGAGCATGGATCGGCTCGGCCTGCCCCGCGGCAACGTGCTCGCCTTCTCACTGCCCGGTTTCGCCACCAGCGAACGCACTCGGCGCAATTCGCACCGGCTGATGGCCGCGCTGGACGTGACGGCGGGCGAGATCGACATCCGGCCGTCGGCGATGCAGATGCTGCGCGATCTCGACCATCCGGCCGCCTGCGGTGAACCCGTCTACGACATCACCTACGAGAACGTGCAGGCCGGTGAACGCACGTCCCACCTGTTCCGGCTGGCCAACCAGCGCGGTGCCCTGGTGGTGGGCACCGGTGATCTCAGCGAGATCGCCCTGGGCTGGAGCACCTACGGCGTCGGCGACCACATGTCGCACTACAACGTCAACGCCTCGGTGCCCAAAACGCTCATCCAGTACCTGATCCGGTGGACCGCCGACACCGGCGAGCTGACCGGCGCCGCAGCCGCCGCGCTGGAGTCCATCTTGGACACCGCCATCTCACCGGAACTGGTGCCACCGGGCGAGGGTGATCGCGGCGAGCCCGCGCAGCATTCGGAGGCCGTCGTCGGCCCCTTCGAACTGCAGGACTTCCACCTCTACTACCTGCTGCGGTTCGGCTACCGGCCCAGCCGCATCGCCTACCTCGCGCAGCACGCGTGGGCCGACCGGACGCAGGGCAGCTGGCCCAGCCTCATCCCGCCGGGCAAGCGCAACGAATACGACCTGGCCACCATCAAGCGGTGGCTGGCGGTGTTCCTGCACCGGTTCGTCCAGAGCAGCCAGTTCAAACGCTCCGCACTGCCCAACGGTCCCAAGGTCGGCTCGGGCGGGGCGCTCTCGCCGCGCAGCGACTGGCGGGCACCCAGCGACGCCACCGCCCGCGCCTGGCTCGAAGAACTGGAGCGCAACGTCCCGGGTTAGAGGGTGTAGGTGGTGGCTTAGAGCTCGCGCGGATTGGGTGTAGCCGGGGGTGGCCGTCAGGCAAGCGGCGTGAGCCGCTTCCTCCCACGTTCGCAACTCGCACCGCCGCGGGTTCTCAGAGGTCTTCTCGCGAGGACAGCCACGACGCTGTGTATCGGACATACATGAGTCGGGGATCCCGGAGTCGAGAAGGCCTCTGAGGTTCCGCTACCCGCACCGCCACGCAAACCAACCCGCGCCCTCGCTTACCCGCGGGTGGTCAATCTGCGTACGTGGGAGGGAGAAAGCGGCTTCCACCGCTCGCCTGGCGCAGGCGTCGCGCTGGCGAACCTCGCACCCCAATCCGTGCGAACTCGGCTAATCGGCCCGGCACGCGGGTATCCCACGAACACGTCGCAACCGGGCTTGGAGTCAGCATGGCTGCCACGAACATCGATCCCCGCCGCCACCGCGCGGTGCTGTTCGACATGGACGGCGTGGTCACCGACACCACAGCGGTGCACGCCGACGCGTGGAAACAGCTGTTCGACCGGTACCTGGCGGATCGGCCGACGGCGGCGGGCGAAGATCACCGCCCCTTCACCGACTCCGACTACACCCAACACGTCGACGGCAAGCCCCGGGTCAACGGCGTGCTCGACTTCCTGCGCTCGCGCGGCATCGAACTGCCCAGGGGGCTCGCGGACGACGAGCCCGGCCAGGAAACCGGTCACGGACTGGGCAGGCTCAAGGACCGCTACTTCCGCGATGCCCTCGCCGTCCGCGGTGTCGAGGTGTTCGCCGACGCGATCGCTCTGATCGAGTCGTTGCGCCGCCACGACGTGCGCACCGCTGTCGTCTCCAGCAGCCGCAACTGCTCACCCGTGCTCGATCGGGCCGGGATCGCAGATCTGTTCGCCGTTCGCGTGGACGGCCTGGCCGCCGAGGAACTCGGGCTGCCCGGCAAGCCCGATCCCGCGATCCTGCTCGAAGCCACCCGGCGGCTCGGTGTCCCGCCATCGGCATCCGTGGTCGTCGAAGACGCCCCGGTCGGAGTGGCCGCGGCCCGCGCGGCGGGCTTCGCGCTCATCGTCGGCGTCGCCCGCGGCCGACCGCCGAGCCGACTGCTGGACGCCGGGGCCGACGTGGTCGTGTCCACGTTGGCCGACGTCTCGGTCACGGCATCCGAGGAGCACCACCTCTCCGGGGTGCCCGACGCCCTGGACCACTGGGACGAGATCGCCGAGCGCCTCCGGGGGCGCCGACCGGTGCTGCTGCTGGACTTCGACGGCACCCTCGCGCCGATCCGCAACGACCCGACCAAGGTCACGATGCCCGTTGGGAGCCGCCAGGTGCTGCAGGCGCTCGCCGAGCTGTGCCCGGTGGCGATCCTCAGCGGCCGGGATCTGCAAGACGTGCGCCGCCGGGTCCGGGTGGACGGCCTGTGGTACGCGGGCAGCCACGGATTCGAGCTGGCCGGACCCACCGACGAACCGATCGTGCAACACGACGGCGAGTTGGCGCTGCCCGATCTCGACGAAGCCGAACGGCTCCTCACGATCGAACTGGAAACCGTCGCCGGGGTGATGGTCGACCGCAAGCGGTTCGCACTCGCGGTGCACTACCGCAACGTCCGGCCCGATGTCGTCGACCACGTGATCGCCACGGTGCACCGCATCGGTGACGCACTGCCCACGCTGCGCACCACGCACGGCCGACGCGTGGTGGAACTGCTGCCGAACATCGCCTGGGACAAGGGGCGAGCGCTGCGCTGGCTGCTGGCCCGGCTGGGGTTCACCGGGCCTGATGTCACCCCGGTCTTCGCCGGGGACGACTACACCGACGAGGACGCCCTCCACGAGATCCACGACGACGGCATCGGCGTCGTGGTGCACAGCGCCGAACACGGCGACCGGCTGACCTGGGCCCACTACTCGGTCGACGGTCCGCGCTCGCTGCGCGCGCTGCTGGCCCGCGTGTCGTCCTCGGTGCAGCCGACATGAACCCGTGGCGCCGGGATCCGCGTCGCCGAAGCGGCGCGCTGCCGGGTGTTCGCGGCCGACCGGTTCATCGACGCCGACCGGTCGCTGATCCAGCAGGACGACCTGATCGCCCACGACGTGGTGGTCGATCTCGTTCGGAATGCCGAAGTGCGCGTGGAGAAGATCGTCGCACTGCACACCTCCCGGGACCGGGCCAGCACCGAACCGGTCGCGGAGGCCGTCGACCAGGTGCGAGATGCCGCCGGATTCGACGAGCCGCGCCTCTCGCACGACCTGGCCTGGACCCGACTGCACAAGAAGTTCCACTGTGGACTGTCAACCAGCGACAGCCCATGACCGTCGAGGTCAGCGGCCGCACCGCCACGGTCCGGGCCGCACCGGACCCCGCCCGCTGGCCGGTGACCTGCGCCTGCGGCTCCCGAACCGTCCAGCTCTGGCCAGGTGAAACCGCGCGGTTCTCGCTGGAACCGCACCGCAGCGGGGCGTGATGCTCGGGAGGCCGCTCGGCGCGGGCGTCAGGCGGGTTGGTAGGTCAGGCAGTCCACGATTTCCTGCTCGTATCCCACGGTGATGCCGGGCGCCTGGCACTCCAGGCCGACGTTGTACCGGCAGTCGGACATCTTGCACGCGCCGACGTGGCCGACGGCGTCGGGATCACCTCCGGCGACCGGGGCCCGGCAGAAGGTGTCGCACTGCGCGCGTGCCGGGTCGCCGATGGTGATGGCCAACGCGTGGCAGGTCTGGTCGTGGTTGAAGGCGCACTCCTCGGCCGTGCACTTGTTCACCAGCGGCATCTTCATCGCCATCACCCCAGGTTCTGCGTTGCGCTGTCGGACCTTCACTGTCCCGCCGACCAGTGCGCGCGACAGGTCGCAGCGCGTGGGAGTCACCTGATGAGGTTCCGATGCCGGTGGATGCGTAAGGATCGCCGGGGCGACGCAACAACAACCGTGCCGCGTCACAAGAGCTATCTGCGGCCACTCGGTCAACGCCTGCACCGGGCTTGTCCGGCGCCGGGGTTTTCGTCATTCGGTCTGGATCTTCCAGTCCGCGAACACCAGCAGCGCGGCGGCGAACAGCGCGGCCACCAGGAACCCCGCCCCCTCGTCGAGGAACAGGCACAGCACCGCGAGAACGGCAGCTACGACCCCGACCGCCCGGCAGACCGTCAGCCACGCGAAGACCCGCACCAGCGGGCGCAGCTGGGTCATCTTGCGGACGAAATCCGGATCCTCGGCGTACAGCCGCCGCTCGATCTCGTCGAGGAGGCGCTGTTCGTAGCGTCGGAGCATCGCAACCTCCCGAAGTCGACCAAACTGCGAACGAACCCGCTTGGGGAAAGCGTTGCCAGCCGCGGCGCGAACAACTAGAGCCCATCGGCCCCCATCGCCCCAGCGCGGAATCCGCACGCGAACCGACCCGCCACGGCCCGCAGCCATTCGACTGGCCTATCCCTACCACGACCGTCCACAGAGGAGCATCGCGCACCAATAGGTGCTCGGTTTGATCCGCATTGGGGTGCTAGGTCATCCAGCGGCGGCGTGCCGGGCGCCTCGGCGTACCTGGCCCGGTCGAGGCGAATGCCGGTGCGTGCTGGTGCTCGTGCAACGGAGCGAGGTGGATCTGGACGGCGTAGACCATCCAGCCCAGCGCCGCCAAGCCGAGCCAGTTGATCAGCCGGTAGACCAGGACACTCGCCAGAGCCGGGGCGACCGGTACCCCGGAGGCGGTCAACACGCCGAGCAGCCCGGCCTCGGCGAGACCGGCCCCACCCGGGAAGACCTGCAACGCGATGCTGCCCTGCACCACCAGGAACCCCACCACCAGCGTCGACCACGGCACCGGTGGACCCAGCGCGGCGACGCTGGTGGTCAGGCTCAGGTAGTCCAAAAGCCAGCTCAGCACCGCGAGCGCGGTGATGACCAGCCACTGGAGCCCGTTGGGGCGCAGCAGCCGGATCCGCTCGGAGATGCGGCGCGCGGTCGCGTCCGGGTCGTTCGCCCAACTCCGGCGGCAGGTGCGGCAGACTCCCGGAAACCGCCGGGCCAGCCACGTCAGAGCCCGCAGGAAGCGGTGCAGCACCGACGGCCGGGTCACCACGCCCCAGCACAGCCACGACCCGAGCGCGACGCCTGCCGCGAGCCCCACCGCGACCAGCACCGGCACCTTCCCGGCCCAGCCCAGGCCGAGCAGGCCCAGCACGATCAACGTGATCGTGGCGACCGTGCCCGCCAGCACCAGCGACCACGCGGCCAACGCGACTTCGACGTGGCGCTTGCGCAGCTGGTAGGTCGCGTAGACGAAACCGGCCGCGTTGCCGACCGCGGGCAGCGTGGTCGACAGCGCGTTCTGGGAGAAGTTGATCGCCTGGATGGTCGACACCGGTAGCAGCGCACCGCCCGCGGCCAGCAAGCGGCGGTGCAACTCCCCGTACACCACCAGTGCGCCGATGCCCAGCACGACGGCCGCGCCGACCCATCCCCACCGCAGTTGTGCGAGTTCGGCACCGAGGTCGTTGGTCTCCCGCGCCAGTGCGGGCAACTGCCAAAGCATCACGCCCGCGCCGCCGAGCACCACCGCCCACTGCACGATCGTGCGCACTCGTCCTCGCATGTCCCTTCCCCCGCTGTGGACCGTCAGCTCGCCCAAGCCCGCAGCCTGACGAGGTCAGCCGAAACCGACCGGCGGACGCGCGTGCGACCTCGGTCGGCAACCTCGTCGAGGGTGCACAGCGGCGCTCGTGCCGCATCAGAGTCGAACGTCCTCGTCAGCTGTCACCGGGACCACACCACGGAGCGGGGGTGTCATGCCCCACACTCCCGCGCACAGCGGCTGTCACCGGGACCGAATGCCCGACCTTCCGTCAGGTCCGGCGTCTGCCCTCCGACAACGTCGCCAGCCTGCGGCGGTATTCCTCTTCATCGATTTCACCGCGAGCGAACCGCTCCGCCAGCAGCTCTTCGGCCGACACGGTGCCCCGCTCGACCCGACCGGTGCGCTGCAAGTAGCGGACCAGCGCGATGATCGCCGCGATGACCAGGGCCCAGAACAGCACCATGCTCACCGTCATCATCGTCAGTCCCCAGACACCAAAGCCGTAACCGCCCCAATGGTGCATCGCGCCCCTCTTTTCCGTTGTCTCCGCTGTGCGCGCCGCGAAATGCGCGGACGACCCACCTGGCAGAACCGTCGCGCACCCACCAAGTCCGCGGCCAGAGCCGATGGTCACCAGGCGACCACGACAAACCGGTCAAACCAAATTGTCCTTTTTGGATGGCCGGGTGCGGGCAGGTGACCATCGGCTCTATGTCGCTGCTCATCAGCCCGACAGCCTGGAATCGCGGGAAGTCGCTGGCGACGAAGGGGGGTGCGATGAACACCACCATCATGCCCGTGGGACACCTGACCGCCGACCAGGTCCGGCAGGTTCTGCTCGCGGCCGTCGCCGCGCCGTCCCTGCACAACAGCCAACCGTGGCGGTTCCACTGCACCGCGGCCGTCATCGAGCTGCAGGCGGATCGTTCGCACGCGGTCCCCGTCGCCGACCCCGAACACCGGGAACTCACCCTCGCTTGCGGAGCCGCCCTGCTGAACCTGCGGCTGGCGATCCGGACGACCGGGGTTTACCCGGACGTGCGGATGTTCCCCGATCACGGGAACCCCGATCTGCTCGCCACCGTGCGGCCGTCCGGCCGCCGCCCCGCCACCCCGATCGACCGCGCACTGGCGGCCGCGATCCCGCAACGCCGCACCAACCGCCGCCCGTTCCTGCCCCTGCCGGTGTCGGCAGCGCTGCAGGCCGAGTTGCGGCAGGCGGCCGAAGCCGAGCGGAGCTGGCTCGCCATCCTCGACCGGACCCAGCGCCCCAAACTGCGGGCCCTGCTGCGGCGAGCGCACGACAGGCAGCTCGCAGACGCGGATTTCGTCGCCGAATGGCGGCGCTGGACCGGACACGACCGGGACAACGGTGACCGAGTGCCCGCGCGCAACGGGCCGTTGCCGGAGCCGCGGGACGAATGGGTGCTGCGCGAGTTCAGCGACGGCACCGCGGCCACCGAAGCGGCGGGCAAGGGCTTCGAACCCGAACCGCTGATCTGCGTGCTCGGCTCGTTCCAGGATTCCCGGCAAGCGCAGCTGCAAGCCGGAGTGGCCATGCAGCGCGTGCTGCTGACCGCCACGGCCGCCGGACTGGCCACGTCGTTCCTGTCCCAAGCGGTCGAGGTGCCAGCGACCCGCAAGGAGCTGCGCACCCTCATCGGCGGCGGTCTGTGGCCGCAAACCGTGCTCCGCATCGGCTACGGACCACCGGTACCGATCACCCCGCGGCGATCCCCGAAGACGTCGTGAGACCGCACCGGTCGGATCGGTCGCCGGAAGCGCCCGCGAATTGTCGGCTAGTTCTCGGGCGTGCCGGTGAAACCTTCGCGCAGGCGGGCTTTCTGCACCTTGCCCGAACCGGTGCGCGGCAGCCGCTCGACGACCTCCAGGTGCACTGGGATCTTGTACTTCGCCAGCCTGCCGCGCAGGAATTCGCGCAGCTCGTCGCGCGTCAGCGCGGTGTCCGGTCGACACACCACGAACGCCCGACCGACCTCGCCCCAGCGCTGGTCCGGAACCCCGACGACGGCCACCTCGGCGACCGCCGGATGCGCGAAGATGGCGTTCTCCACCTCGGCCGGATAGACGTTCTCCCCGCCGGAGATGAACATGTCCTTGACCCGGTCGACGATGTACAGGTGGCCTTCGTCGTCGACCTTCGCGATGTCGCCGGAGCGGAACCAGCCGCCGTCGGCCAGCGAATCCGCCGTGGCCGCCGGGTTCTGCCAGTATCCGGGACTGACGTTGCGGCCCTTGATGAGCACCTCGCCCGGCTCGCCGGGCTCGACGTCGGTTAGGTCCGGCCGCACCACCCGCACGCTGCTGAAGAACACCGGCACACCGGCAGACCCGACCTTGCGGGTGCTCTCCGCGGCTTCCAGGAACGTCGCGCCGGGCGCGGTCTCGGTCATCCCGTACCCCTGGCAGAACACCAGGCCGCGCTCCTGATAGGCGCGGATGAGCGGTTCGGGAATGGCGGCGCCACCGCTCATCACCGTTCGCAGCGAGGACAGGTCGGCATCGGCCCAGCGCGGCGACTGGGCGAACTCGGCGAACATGGTCGTCACCCCGAACATCAGGGTGATGCCGAATTCCTCGACGAGGTCGTAGCAGACGTCGACGTCCCAAGTGGACGTCAGCACCGAAGTGTCGCCCTTGATGAAGGTGGGCAGCAGCGTCTGGTTGAGCGCGGCCACGTGGAACAGCGGGGCGCTGATCAGGGTCACCTCGTCACTGGCCAGATCGACACCGACGAGGAGGTTGTAGGTGTTCCAAACGAGGTTGCCGTGGGTCAGCATCGCGCCTTTCGGGCGGCCCGTGGTGCCCGAGGTGTAGAGGATGAGCGCGGTGTCGTCGAGCCGCACCGGGAGATCGATCGGGGTGTCCTCGCCAGCGGCCAGCCAAGGTTCGTAGTCCCGCTCCCCCGGCGCGGGTTCGGCGAGCGCCACGATTTCGCGCAGCCCGGCGAGTTCGCCCAGTTCCCGCACCACCGCGGCGCGTTCCGGTGCGTAGACGAGCACGACGGCACCCGAATCGCCCAGCATGTATTCGATCTCGGCGGCGGTCAGCCGGAAGTTCAACGGGACGAAGACGCCGCCGACCATGTGCGTGGCGAACATGGTCTCCACGAACGCCGGATGGTTGGTGCCCAGATAAGCGATCCTGGCGCCCGGTTCGACACCGGCGCGGCGCAGTTGGGCGGCGAGCCGAGTAGTTCGACGGGCCAATTCGGCGTAGCTGACCGACTTGCCGCCGAACACGAGCGCGGTGCGCCCCGGGGTCATCCGCGCCCGCCGAGCAGGCCAGCCGCCCAGGCCTTCGTTGTGCATCGGCACGTTTCCTCCTCGTCCGCCACGGTGATCTCGTCGAGGCCAGCTGCTCCCCGGGTGGTTTCCCCGCGGATGCGGCAGTCCTGGAGCTCGCTCAGGCGTAGTGCCGGTAGACCGCTCGCGCGACGCAGGCCGGTTTGGCGGAACCGTCGATCTCGACGGTGAAGTCGAGGACCATCTGCACCCCGTTGCCGGTGACCTCCTCGACCGAGACGACCTTCCCGGCCAGCCTGATCTTGCCGCCGACCGGCACCGGGCTCGGGAATCGCACCTTCTCCAGGCCGTAGTTGACGCTCATGCCCACGCCCCGGATCTCCAGCAGCTCGGTGTACATCGGGATGAGCAGCGCCAGCGTGAGGTAGCCGTGGGCGATGGTGCCGCCGAACGGGCCGCTCTTGGCCCGGTCGACGTCGAGGTGGATCCACTGGTGGTCGTCGGTGGCGTCGGCGAAGGTGTTGACCCGGCCCTGGGTGATCTCCAGCCAGTCGCCGGGTCCGAGTTCCCGACCGACGAGCCCCTTGATCTCGTCCAGCCCGTTGACGGTGGTGGTCATGGCACACTCCTAGCTGGTCAAGGCGAGCAGCTTCGCCGCGTTGTCCTTGAGGATCTTGGGGCGGACTTCGGGCTTGATGTCGAGCTTGTCGAAATCGGTGAGCCAGCGGTCCGGGGTGATGACCGGGTAGTCGGATCCGAACAGCACCTTGTCCTGCAGCAGCGAGTTGGCGTAGCGCACCAGCTGCGGCGGGAAGTACTTCGGCGACCAGCCGGACAGGTCGATGTAGACGTGCGGTTTGTGGTTGGCCACGGCCAGCGCCTCGTCCTGCCACGGGAACGACGGGTGCGCCAGGATGATCTTCAGGTCGGGGAAGTCCACCGCGACGTCGTCGACCAGCATCGGGTTGGCGTATTTCAGCCGGATGCCGCCACCGCCCGGCACACCGGCGCCGATCCCGGTCTGTCCAGTGTGGAACAACGCGATGCCGCCCAGCTCCTCGATCACCTCGTACAGCGGGTACGCCATCGGGTCGTTGGGCGAGAAGGCCTGGATGCTGGGGTGGAACTTGAACCCGCGCACGCCGTGCTCGGTGACCAGCCGACGCGCTTCGCGCACCCCGGCCCGGCCCTTCCACGGGTCGATGCTGGCGAACGGGATGAGCACGTCGGAGTGTTCGGCGCAGCTCTCGGCGATCTCCTCGTTGGCGATGCGCGGATGTCCGGTGGCGTGTTCGGCGTCCACTGTGAACACCACGGCCGCCATCTTGCGCTCGCGGTAGTAGTCGGCCATTTCCGGGATGGTCGGCTGCCGGTGCCCCTGCGCCTTGAAGTACTTCTCCGACGCCCCGAACAGTTCGGGGCTCAACGAGCCGTGGCCGTCCTTGGAGATCTCGGCGTGGGTGTGGACGTCGATCGCGACCAGTTCATCAACGTTGATGTGCGTCATGTCAGCACCTGTCCTTGAACTCGTCCTGCATGCCGGTACGGGGAGCAGTTCGGGCGAGGGGTGAAGGGCACCTTTCGCCAACTTACTTGGTAAAAGGTGCCCTTCACCCCGCTCTCATCGCTTCGGAGCACACCCCCGAGGGGAGCCGCTCAGGATTCTGGGAGTTTCGGTGCGGGGACTCCGTAGGTTTCGGGTTCGGCGCCGACGCCGCCGTGCCACGACGCGGCGATGGCGTCGGCCGTCCAACCACCGTCGGCGTAGGCCGGGGTCTTCTCGTGCGGATGCGACCACAGCGCGAGCTTGTCGCCGCCGATGCCGATGGCCTGGCCCGTGACGCCCTTGGCCGCATCGGAGGTGAGGAAGACGATCAGCGACGCGACATCCGCCGCGGTCCCGAAGCCTTCGTCCTTGCGCAGCCACTGCGGGAACGGCTGACCGGTGCGCTCGGCTTCCTCGATGATCGGCCCGAACGCGGGGATGGTCTTGGTCATCTCGGTCGCGGCGACCGGGACCACGGCGTTGACCGCGATGTCGGCCCTGGCCAGCTCCATCGCCCAGGTGCGCGCCATCGCGACGATCCCGGCCTTGGCGGCGGCGTAGTTGGTCTGGCCGAAGTTCCCGCGCTGCCCAGCTGGCGAGGAGATCAGGATCAGGCGACCGCCGGTGCCCTGCTCGCGCATCCGCACGGCCGCCGCGCGGGCGCAGGTGAACGTGCCGCGCAGGTGCACGTCGATCACCGCGTCGAAGTCCGCGTCGGACATCTTCCACAGCACCCGGTCCCGCAGGATGCCCGCGTTGGTCACCATCGCGTCGAGCTGGCCGAACTCCGCCACGGCGGTGGCCACCAGGCGGTCGGCGACCTCGGCGCTGCCGACCGGCGCGGCCACCGAGACGGCCCGACCACCGGCGGCGGTGATCGCCTCGACGACCTGCCCGGCCGCTTCGGCGTCCACGTCGTTGACGACGACGGCCGCGCCCGAGGCGGCGAGGGCTTGCGCGTACGCCCGCCCGAGCCCGCGACCGCTGCCGGTGACGACCGCGACTTTCCCGGATAGATCCATGGAGGCGTCCTTTCCCGCAAGCGAGCCGAGGCCCGGCCAACATAAGGCCATCTCGTGACCGCCGTCAATATTGTGCCCAACTTCAGGACGACTACGCTTGGCCTCGTGACCGGCAACCCGACCGACGGTGACGCGCTGACCTACTCGGCCCGACCGCAGTCGCTCATGCTCAGCTTCCTGGGCATCTACGTGCTCGGTCGAGGCACGGCGGTCTACTCCGGCAGCATCATCGACGTCTTCGAACGCGTTGGCGTGTCCGAGGAAGCGGTCCGTTCGACGCTCACCCGGATGACCAACCGGGGCCTGCTGACCCGGCACCGCCGGGGCCGCCGCGTCTACTTCGGACTGACCCCGCACGCCACCGGCGTGCTGGAGGACGGCGAGCGGCGGATCAAGGACACCGGCGCGGTCAACCGGGACTGGGACGGCAACTGGACGCTGGTCAGCTTCTCGCTGCCGGACAGCAGGCGAAGCGATCGGCACGACCTGCGCTCCCAGCTGATCTGGGCGGGCTTCGGCATGCTGCAGAACGGCCTGTGGATCGCACCGGGCATCAAGGACGCCGCCTCGATCGTCGCGGACCTCGGGCTCGCCGAGAACGTCACGGTGTTCACCGCCCAGCAGGCCGAACCGACCGAATCCGCCGACCTGGTCCGCCGCGCCTTCGACACCGAGGCGATCGCCACCCGCTACCGCGCCTTCCTGACCCGCTGGGACACCCCCCGACCGCTGCCGTCGGCCCCCGACGACCTGGCGCGGCAACTGGTCCTGCACACCGACTGGCTGCAACTGGTGCGCCAAGACCCCCACCTCCCGGCCGAGCACCTGGCACCCGACTGGCCAGCGATCCAGGCCGAACGCCTGTTCCGCAAGCTGGAACGCCGCTACCGCCCCAAAGCAGCCCGAACAGCGGGAGCAACGATCGACGAGATCACCACCGATGACCCGTCGCGGAGCTGACCCCAGCGAAACCGTCGCGGAGCTGACCCCGGTCGATGGGCGGCCGATTACCCCGCCGGGTGTCAAGTCCGATCGGTGAGTCGCGTGGTGAGCTGCCGCTCGCAACAGTTGCGGTCCACCGGGTCGTTGGCAGAGGGTCTAGCCGTGCATCCGCTCGTCCGCTTCGTACCGACGCATCCGGTGGTCGGGGCTTCGGCCCGGTCCCGCGGGGTGCTGTCGTGAGCCCGGGCCGCGCGCCGGGGCCGACCGGCTCGGTGCTGGGCCGCGCGCTGCGCCTCCTGGACGCCTTCACCGTGCAGCGACCGGCCATGACGTTGAGCGGCCTCGCGCGGCACTCCGGGCTGCCGCTTTCGACCGTGCACCGGATGCTCGGCGAACTCGTCGCCTGGGGTGGGGTGGAGCGCGACGAGGACGGCTACTACCGGGTGGGGCTGCGGCTGTGGGAGCTCGGGGCCCTGGCACCGCGCAGCCAGGGGTTGCGGGAACGCGCGCTGCCGTTCCTGGAGGACCTATCGCAGGTCACCCGCGAGAACGTGCAGCTCGCCGTGCGCGAAGGCACCGAAGTCGTCTACATCGAACGCATCGCGGGCTCCAGCGCGGTGCAGGTGCTCACCCGCGTCGGCGGCCGGTTCGCGCTAACCGCCACCGGTGTCGGGCTGGTGCTGCTCGCGCACGCCCCCGCCGAGGTGCAGGACGACGTGCTCAGCGGCCCCATCCAGCGCTTCACCGAATGCACCATCACCGACCCGCAGGCCCTCCGCCGGATGCTGGCCGACATCCGCACCAACGGCTTCGCCATCAGCGACCGCCAGGTCACCTCGGACGCCCTCTCCGTCGGCGCACCCGTGCACGACCAACACGGCCAAGTCATCGCCGCGGTCTCCCTGGTCGTCCGCCACGGCAGCGCCACCCCCCACGCCCTGGTCCCCCTGGTCCGAACCAGCTCCCGAGCCATCACCCGAGCCCTCACCCACTGACGGGCATGGGTGAAGGGCACCTTCGACCGACTATGCCGGTCAAAGGTGCCCTTCGGCCTTCACCCGAACCGGTTGAACGCGATCGGCTTCCATCTTTTGGAAAGGGCGTTGGTCGGGTGCTGGTGGCGGCCACACGATGTCGTGCATCGCCGGGAAGTCTGGCCGCTCCGCCGGACCAAGCCCGACCACCCGAACTTCCACCGCATAGCACCCACAGCGGAGTCGACGATGACGTCCATCCCACGCAACCAGTGGTACGTAGCGGCCTACGGTCGCGAAATCGGTCAAGAGCTGTTCTCCCGCACCATCTGCGGCGAGTCGATCCTGTTCTGGCGGACCAAGTCCGGCCAGGTGACGGCGATGTCCGATCGCTGCGTGCACCGCCGGTTCCCGCTGTCGCAGGCGCCGACCCGACTGGTCGACGACCAGGTCATCTGCGGCTACCACGGCTTCACCTACGGCGCCGACGGCGGCTGCGTCGCCGTCCCGGGCCAGACCCGGGTCCCCCGCACCGCGCGGCTCAAGCCGTATCCGGTCGTCGAGCAGGACTCGTTCGTCTGGGTCTGGATCGGCGACGCCGACCAGGCCGACGCGACCACCATCCCGCGCGCGCCCTACCTCGACTCCCCCGACTACACGACGGTCAGCGGCCTGGAACCCCTCGCGGCGCGCTTCAGCCTGCTGGTGGACAACCTGCTCGACCTGTCGCACGAGACCTACCTGCACGGCGGCTACATCGGCACGCCGGAGGTCGCCGCCACCCCGATCACCACCGAGGTCGACGACGAGGCCGGAATCGTCTACGTCAGCAGGCACATGGACGACGCCGAGTGCCCGCCCTTCTACGCCAAGTCCACCGGCCTGACCGGGCGGATCGCGCGCTGGCAGGACATCGAGTACACCCCGCCGTGCCTGTACAAGCTGCACAGCCGGATCGCCCCGGTCGGCAGCGTCCCCAACCCCGACGGCAGCGACCCGGATGCCTTCCACGTCGAGGTCGTCTACGCCATCACCCCGGAGACCGAGCACAGCACGCACGACTTCTGGGCGGTGGCGCGCGATTTCGCGCTCGACGACCAGCAGGTTTCGGACTTCCTGGCGGAGAACAACCGCACCGTCGTGCTCCAGGACGTCACCGCGCTCGACGTGCTGGAGAAGGTGATCACCACCGAGCCCGAGGGCTACCAGGAGCTGTCCGTCAACATCGATACCGGTGGGCTGGCAGCGCGCCGCATGCTCAAGCGCATGGTCGCCGGGGAAACCGTGGCGTCATGAGCGACATCCCCGCCGCCCGACCGATGCTGACCGGTGACCGCGTGTTCCGCATCCACTGGGTGCTCGGCACCGACCGGCTGCGCGCGGTGTGCTACTGCGCCGCCGAACGCGAATTCGAGGACCCGGTGGAGCTGTGGGAATGGCTGCTGTCGCACCCCGACGGCCACCAACCCGCCGTTCCGGTGCCGCCGAGCGTACGAGAACCGGTCGGCGCCACCCGCTAGCGCACCCGCCCCCGTCCCGCGCGGCGATGGAACTGGCGCCCCGTTCGAGTGAGGGGTGAAGGGCACCTTTTTCCAAGTTACTTGGCGAAAGGTGCCCTTCACCTCACCTCCGAGATCACGAAACGGAACATGTGATGATCGAGCCCGAACTCGACCTGCTGCTGGACCGCAAGGAGACCGTTGCGGATGGTGTCGTGCGGCTCACCCTGCGCCATCCCGATGGCCAGGCGTTGCCCGCTTGGACGCCTGGTGCCCACCTGGATCTGCTGTTCGGCGACGACCTGGTCCGGCAGTACTCGCTGTGCGGGGATCCCGGCGACTGTTCGACGCTGCAGGTCGCGGTCCTGCGCGAGGCGGCCGGTCGCGGCGGCTCCCAGTACGTGCACGACCAGCTCGTCGAGGGCAACCGGGTGCGGATTCGCGGGCCGCGCAACCACTTCCGGTTCGAGAAGGCCAAGCGCTACCTGTTCATCGCGGGCGGCATCGGGATCACACCGCTGGTGCCGATGATCGCGGAGGCGGCCGCCGCCGGTGACGACTGGCGGTTGGTCTACGGCGGCCGGAGCCGTGCTTCGATGGCCTTCCGCGATCAGCTCGAAGCCGCGCACCCGGACCGCGTCGAGATCCACCCGCAGGACGAGCGGGGGTTGCTGGACCTGCCCGCGCTCTTGGCGAACCCCGAGGACGGCACGGCGATCTACTGCTGCGGACCCGAACCGCTGCTGGCGGCCGTCGAGGAGCACTGCGCCCGGTGGCCCGCCGGGTCGCTGCACGTCGAGCGCTTCGCCCCCAAGCCCGTCGAAGGCACCAACGATTCCTTCGAGATCGAACTCGCGCAGACCGGCCGGGTTCTCACCGTCCCCGCCGACCGCTCGATCCTGGAGGTCATCGAGGGCTCCGGGCTCGCCGTGCTGTCGTCCTGCCAGGAAGGCACCTGCGGCACCTGCGAGACCACGGTGCTCTCCGGCACCCCGGACCACCGCGACTCGATCCTCACCGCCGACGAGCAGGAGGCGGGCGACACGATGATGATCTGCGTGTCCCGCTCCTGCTCCGAGCGCCTCGTCCTGGACCTGTGAGCCCGGCTCGTGAGTGAGAATCCCGGTTTCTTGCCGCGCTACTTCAACAGCTGGTAGCCGGTGTGCTCGGGGTTGGGCTTGGTCGTCCAACCGTCGCCGGTTGCCACCACCAGGTTCCGCATGCCACCGGCCCGCTCGATGATGTCGTAGTCCTGACCGGCATCCGCCGCGTAGCAGAACAGCGTGACCAGCCGCTCGGCACCGACGTTGACGCTGCGGTGCACCCAGTGGCCGGGCACGTACACGGCCTGACCAGGGTTGATCTCGATGGCCTCACTGCCGCCGTCGAGGGTGTCCAACAGCATGACGCCGTGCCCGGCGAGGCCGAAGTAGAGTTCGGCGCGGTCGGCGACGGCGTGCAGGTGGCCGCGGGTCATGAAGTACTCGTCGCCGACCCTGCCCGGTTCCAGCACGCTGGTCCCGGTGATCAGTCGGCAGCGGCCTCGTCGACGACTTCCGCATCGCCCAGAACCTGTCCACCGCGCAGGACGAGTTCTCCCCCAGCACCGACCGGCACGCCGACTACGCCCGCCGCCACGCCGAATTCCTCGACGCCTATGCGAGCCTGGAGCCCTGGTTCGAGCGCGATCACCGCTGACCACCGAGAATTCCACGAGGCCGCCGACGGCAGCGGTCCCGCGCCGTCGGCGCGCCAACCACCGACCAGGGGAGAAAATGACCGATCTCTTCACCCTCGAAGGCAAGACCGCGGTAGTGACCGGCGGTGCGCGGGGCATCGGCGAGGCCATCGCGACCGCGCTGCGCGACGCGCGCGCCAGGGTGTTCATCTGCGACATCAACCCCGACACCGGCGGCGCCACCGCGCAGCGCCTCGGCGTGGAGTTCGTCGCCGCCGACGTCACCGACTCGGCCAGCGTCGACGCCGCCTTCGAGCACGTCGTGACCACGGCCGGGGCGCTCGACATCGCGGTGAACAACGCCGGAATCGCGCACAACCACCCCAGCGAGGACCTCAGCGACGCGGACTGGCGCCGGGTGCTGGCGGTGAACCTGGACGGGGTGTTCTACTGCTGCCGCGCGGCGGGCAGGCAGATGCTCCGGCAGGGCTCGGGCAGCATCATCAACACCGGCAGCATGAGCGGCCACATCGCCAACCACCCGCAGCCCCAGTCCGCCTACAACGCGGCGAAGGCGGGCGTCATCCACCTGACCAAGTCGCTGGCCGGTGAGTGGTCCGCGCGCGGGGTCCGGGTCAACTCCATCTCCCCCGGCTACGTCGGCACCGAGATGACGCAACTCGGGATGAGCAACGAGGAATGGCGCCGGGCGTGGATCGAGGGCACCCCGATGGGTCGCGTCGCCCAACCGCGCGAGATCGCCCCGGCCGTGGTCTTCCTGGCCTCCGACGCGGCCAGCTTCTGCACCGGCACCGATCTCGTCGTAGACGGCGGCTACACCGTCTGGTGACCGGCGGTCACGGGGCCTGCTCGTAGGCCGCCAGTTCGGCCAGGTAGGCGTCCTTGAGCGCGTTCGGCAACCAGGCGATCTCGAACGCGTTGCGCTCCAGCTGGAGCACGTCCCGCGGCGAGATGGCGATCGCTTCGCTGAGCGCGAGCAGGTTCTCCGTGACGTAGCCGTTGAAGTAGGCCGGGTCGTCGGAGTTGACGGTCACCCGCATGCCCAGGTCCAGCATCCGCCGGATCGCCTGGTGGCCGAGGTCGCCGCGCACGTATCCGTTGGAGATCGGGCACACCGTCAGGCCGAGTCCGCGCCGGGCGATTTCGGTGTGCAGCGCCGGGTCGTCGAGGGAGTTGACGCCGTGGTCGATCCGGTCCACGCCGATCACTTCCAGGCACTGGCGGATGTGCTCGGTCGAGTTCTCCTGGTCCACGTCGCAGTGCATGGTCAGGAAGTACCCTTCGGCGCGGGCCCGCTGGAAGACCGCGGCGAACTTGACCGGCGGGTTGCCGTGCTCATCGGAGTCCAACCCGACTCCGACGATCCATTCCTTGTACGGCAAGGATTCCAGCAGCGTCGCCATCGCGTACTCGGCGGAGAAGTCCCGCAGGAAGCACATGATCAGCTGGGCGCGCACGTCGAGCAGTCGGCGCGCGTCCAGCACGGCGCGGCGCAGCCCGCGGATCACCGTGTCGAAGGAGACGCCGCGCGAGGTGTGCGCCTGCGGGTCGAAGAACAGCTCCGCGTAGCGCACCTGCTGCGCCCGCGCCTTGGTCAGGTAGGCCCAGGCGAGGTCGTAGAAGTCCTGCTCGGTCAGCAGCACGGCCATGCCTTCGTAGTACACCCGCAGGAACGACGGCAGGTCGTTGAATTCGTACGCCGCGCGCATCTCGGCGGCGTCCGCGTAGGGCAGGGTGAGGCCGTTGCGCGCGGCCAGCTCGAACTTCAGCTCGGGTTCGAGGGTGCCCTCGATGTGCAGGTGCAGTTCGCACTTCGGGACCCCGGCGATGAATTCCTCGATCTCGGTCACGGGCCTATTTTTCCCCGATTCGCTCCGGAGATCGATGAGCCACCCCGACCGGACTCCTGCGGTCGAACCCGAGCGGGCGGCCGAGGGGCAAGGCGGCGATTTCGCGCGAAATCGCCGCCAACACCCCCAGGTACGGCACTAGCGTCGATCAGCCAACCAACCGAAGCGGCGGAGCGCGCGGGCCAGCTGCTCGGTCTCGGCGGCGAGGCAGCCGAGGCGTTCGGTGTCCACGTCGTCGACGGAGAGCTGTTCCGCTTCGCAGCCCAGGTCGTGTTCCAGCAAGCGCATTGCCGACACCATCTGCTCCGGCGTATCGATCCGCGCCGGGATCTCCGCGGCATCCGGTAGGACTTCCCGCTCGGATCCCCGGAATGCGAAGGACACCATGCAGTCGGTGCACGACTGGACGGCCTCCGGCAGACCGGGCGTACCCCCGTCGGGCGGCGCGCATTCCTCGACGGCGTCGAGCCGGAAGCGCTGCCGACACCACGAGATGGCCAGGGAATCCGTTGTGCCGCGAAGCATGTGGGAGAACCGGCACCACTCCGGGACAGCGCCGCGTCGGTACTGGAAGTACTGGAGCTGGTCGCTGTTGCCGGATGTCGCCAGCGCGCCCGGTACGGTTCGCCGCTGCTGCATCGCCCCTCCTCCGACGGCCCGAACGGCCGTCGCATCGGTCGTGGATTATGAGAAAGATTCAGTAGATCTCGATACTGCCTATCGTATGATCAAAGTATCGTGAGAGTACTCATAACAACATCGTTCGATCGGGTGGCGCCTGGGCGGCCTGTGATACTCGGCTCGGCATTTCGCCCAACGGCCCCGAAATCAAAGGGAGAACTGCATCGATGGGACGAGCACCTGCGTCGAGCACGGTCCAGGCACTCGAACTGGGACTGCGCCTGCGCGAACGCCGCGAGCAGCTCGGGTTCACGGCCGCGGCGGTCGGGAAGACGACTGGCATCGGCGGCAACAACATGTCCTCGATCGAGATCGCCAAGCGCAAGCTCACCGCGACCAAGCTCAACGAGCTCGCCCGCGTCTACGAGCTCTCCGACGACGAGCGCGCCGAACTCGAACAACTGCGCGCGCAAGCCGAGCGGCGCGAGTGGTGGGACGACTATTCCCGGATGTACTCAGAAGAATTCCTGCGGTTCGTCGGACTTGAGGCAGGCGCCTCGGCAGAACGCGAGTACGCAGCCGAGACGATTCCTGGTCTCCTGCAGACCGCCGACTACGCCCGCGCCATGGTCCGAGGCGGATCTCCGTACATCAAACCTGTTGACGTCGGGCCACGAGTCGAATCTCGGCTAGCGCGCCAGAGTCGTCTGGATGACACGGACTCGTTCACGTTGACCGTGATCATCGGGCAGACCGCGCTCCGACAGGAAGTGGGCAGCCGAGAGATCATGGTCAACCAGCTGGCACGCTTGGGCAAACTCAGCGAAGAACGCCGCGACCACATCAAAATCCATGTCATGCCTTACTCCGCCGGAGCGCATCCGCTCATCGGCGGTGGCCTTTGGGTTTTGTCGTTCGAATCCCGTTGGATGCCCGATATGGTCTGGCAGGAGTCCGTGACCAGGGGATCTTTGATCGACAAGCCACACGTCGTACGCGAACTCAGCGCTAGCTTCGATGAAGCGGTGGACCGTGCTCTGGATCTCGACGACTCACTTGAGATGATCCATCAGATCCGCAAGGAGATGGAGACATCATGAGAAGCGTTTCGCCGACCGCATCCGCCTGGTTCAAGAGCTCCTACAGCAACCCGTCACAAGCGTGCGTCGAGATCCGCTTCGGTGGGGGTGCTGTCCGCGTTCGGGATTCCAAGGACCACGGCAACGGGCCCAGCATCGCGGTGCCCGAAGCCGAGTGGCCGACCGTCCTCGCCGAGGTCACCGGCCGACTGCCTGCCGGTGCCAACCGCACGATCCGCATCGCGCACCGCGCCGATGGCGGCGTCGACCTCCGACCGCGCGCCACGGCATCGTTAACGCTGTCCTACACCCCCGCCGAGTGGGATGCGTTCGTCGCCGGGGTCGGCGATGGTGAGTTCGACCTACCGCACACCGCCGAACCCGCGGCCTGACCCGATCCACGACACCACCGGGCGCGGCGTGCCGTGGCGAGCACGCACCGGTTCAGAAGCCGTGCGTTGCGAGGTCTCGGGAGATCGCGCCCGCTGTCTCGCACACCTGGTTCACCAGCGCGGACTTGGGCTGTTGTCCGGAACCGCAGATCCGCTCCGCAGCGCCGGACACGCCGACCGCGCCGACGACCAGCCCGCCGTAGCCGCGGATCGGCGCGGCCACGCCCACCACGCCCGGCATGAACTCCTCGATCTCGGCGGCCCAGCCGACATCGCGCACCCGGCGCAGCGCGGGGCCGAGCACGTCCGGCGTGGTGATCGTGCACCGGGTCAGCGAGTCCAGCCCGCGGTCCGCCGCGGCGGCCGCGAGATCGGGATCGGATGCCAGCAGCACCTTTCCCAGGGCGGTGGCGTGCAGCGGGAGGGACGTGCCGGTGTCCAGTGCCTGCGGCGAACTGTCGGGCCGGAACACGTGGTGCACCACGAGGACGCCGCCTTCCACCTGGCAGCCGATTCGGACGGCTTCCCGGCTGCGCGTGGCGAGCGCGTCGGCCCAGTTGCGCGAGCACGAGCGCAGTTCGTCGACGTCGACGCAGCGGGTGGCCAGGTCCGCCAGCGATCCGCCGATCCGGTACTTGGCGGTCGCCCGATCCTGCTCGACGAAGCCGACCTGCCGCAGCGTGCGGAGGATGCCGTGCGCGGTGGGCCGGGCCAGATCGAGGGAATCCGCGATCTCGCCGACGCCCAAGCAGCCCGCTCCGCGAGCGAGCAGGCGCAGGATCGCCGCCGCGCGCGCGATCGACTGAACAGGGCCCGGCATGCTCACCGAATCTAATCGGCGGCCCGGTGCGCGGCACTTTCAACCGAAACGACCGGGCGAGTCCTGCTCGCCCGGATTTCAACCGCCGATGTAGGACATCTCGACCTTGGGGAGGTTGGTGGTCTCGGAGGTGCGCAGCTGCGAGTAGCGGTCGGTGCGGCGGCCCCAGATCGCTTCGATGCGGTGCCGCAGTTCGGCGTCGTCGGCGCCGCCGCGCACCAACGCCCGCAGGTCGTGTCCACGGGCGGCGAACAGGCAGGTGAACAGCTCGCCCTGCGCCGAGAGGCGGGCCCGGGTGCAGGTGCGGCAGAACGGCTCGGTCACCGAGGCGATGATCCCGACCTCGCCTCGGCCGTCCAGGTACCGGTAGCGCTGGGCGACCTCGCCGGGGTAGTCGGGGTCCACCGCGGTCACCGGCCAGGCGGCGTGCAGGCGTTCGACGATCTCGCGGGCGGGCACCACGTCGGCCATCCGCCACCCGTTGGTGGTACCGACGTCCATGTACTCGATGAACCGCACGACGTAGCCGTGCTCGCGACCGAACTCGGCCAGTTCGAGGATGTCCGCGCCATCGTTCATACCGCGCTTGACCACGGTGTTGATCTTGATCGGGGCCAGGCCCACTTCCTCGGCCGTGGCGATCCCGCGCAGCACCTGCGCCAGCGGCACCCGCGTGTCGCTGATCCGCGCGAACCGGTCCGCGTCCAGCGAGTCGAGGCTGACCGTCACCCGCGACAGGCCCGCGTCGCGCAGCGGCCGCGCCTTGGCGGCCAGCAGCGAGGCGTTGGTGGTCAGGGCGACGTCGTCGATCCCGTCGACCTCGACGAGCATCGCCACCAGCTTCTCCAGCTCGCGACGCAGCAGGGGTTCGCCGCCGGTCAACCGGATCTTCCGGACGCCATGGTGGGCGAAGGCACGCACCAGCCTGGTGATCTCCTCGAAGGTCAGCAGCTCCGAGCGGTCCAGGAACACGTGGTCGGCGCCGAAGACCTCCCGGGGCATGCAGTAGCGGCAGCGGAAGTTGCACCGGTCCGTCACCGAGATCCGCAAGTCCCGCAGCCACCGGCCGAACCGGTCCGCTCCGGCGCGTTCGGAGTTCCGCATCCCCGCCTCCAGCGCGTCACGACGCCCTACCACCGATGGTGCTACCCGTGCGCAGCGGCGGCAACAACGGCATTCCACTCGCCGCATCCACGGGGCCGCGATGTGCCCGGTGCGCCCAGCGGTGTTCCTGGGAAAGCACTTCACGGGCCCGCCTGCGCGATGCAGTCGACAGCCTCAGCAGGCTGTCCTTCGTCCCCATAGCGACCCGCGGTCCGTCCACATTAGACGAATGGGAATGCGCTGCGCTGGCAGCGGCCAGAGCCGGTCAACCCGACAGTCCTCGATGACCCGGGTCCGGGGCGAGACGATCCACTTCACCGCGCGGTCCTGCTCGGCGAGTTCCACGATGGCCGACCGCCAGCCCGACCACGAGCAGGGAGATCGCGATGAGCAGCACCCGAGCGCGCACCGACAACCCACTGATCCGGCGCCGGAGACCGGCGATCATGATCTCGGCGCGCGGAGCACGTAGCCGACGCCGTGCACCGGGTGGATGAGCCTGGCCTCGGTGGTGTCGAGCACCGGCGACGTCGATCTCGGGCAGCGCCGGTGCGCATTGCCCGCTCGGGGTCTGTCGCTGAACCGGATCACGGTGTCCATCCCTTCAGGTGACCAGCGGTCTGCGGGCCGAATCTTTCGTTGCCATAGTTGCGAAAACGCGCCCAAGGCAAGTTCACGGACGCGCCGAAAAGATCTCGAAACCATTTCACGGAGGCCAACCATGGCGACGGTGTCCGAACTCGACCACACGGTGACCGACTACCAACTGCAGCACGCCTACTGGCTCGCCAAGGCGGCCAAGCTCGCCTACGACGAGGAGACAACGATCCGCGACACCACCATGCAGTGGGGCTTCGATCGGTGCGAGTACTTCCACGCCGAGCTCGACGCGTCGTTCCCGATCTCCGACACCCAGGCGTTCGTGGCGGCCAGCGAGCGGATGATCATCGTCGCGTTCCGGGGCACCGAGCCCAAGAAGATCCAGGACTGGCTCACCGACACCAACACGCTCGCCGCCCCCGGGCCTGCGGGCAGGGGTTTCGTGCACTGGGGCTTCAGCCGGGCGCTGGACGCGATCTACCCGTCGGTGCGCGACGCGGTGGAGCAGTTCCGGGACAACGGCCAGACGCTGTGGTTCACCGGCCACAGCCTCGGCGGCGCGCTGGCCATGCTCGCCTCCGCCCGGATGTTCTTCGAGGAGCCCGCGCTGCTGCCCGACGGGGTCTACACCTTCGGTCAGCCGCGCACCTGCGACCGAATGCTGGCCGACCCGTACAACCAGGCGCTCGCCTCGCGGGTGTTCCGGTTCGTCAACAACAACGACATCGTCCCGCAACTGCCACCGGAGCCGGTGTTCCACCACGTGCACGACGTGCGCTACTTCGACAACCGGGGCGCTCTGCGCGAGAAGGTCTCGGTGATGAGCGGATTCGCGGACAAGTTCACCGGCTTCACCAGCGACGTGTTCGCCCCGGCCGCCGACGGCATCCGCGACCACCAGATCGACCGCTACCTCGAACTGATCGAGAAGAACATGCCCTGACCGGGGTGTACCCAATTGGCCGGACTTTCCGGCCATTCGCGGGCGTCAGTTCCCTGTGGAACTGACGCCCGCTCGCATGAGAATCCACATAGGACTGTCGACTTCGCGTCGATGTGGACGCCCCGAGACCCGGTAATCGATTGCGACCCGGCGAGTCCGCGTGAGGCGCACAGGTCCAGACCGCTGTCGCGAATGGTCATCACGGCGGAACCGCCGCATTTCCGCTGGCCGTCGCCGGGAACGGATGCAGCGACTAGCCTGAACGTGGGCTTCGCAGCGTCGCCCCAGGAGGAGGGGCCTGGCGCGGCGCACTGCGACGATGTCGGGATCGACGCGGCGGAGGCCGCGGTTGCCCGACCGGCACTTCGAGGGGATGCGGCGATGACCAGGCGATTCACCCTGACTGTCAACGGGCGCGACGTGCGGGTGACCGCCGAGCCGGACACTCCGCTGCTCACCGTCCTGCGCAACCAGCTGGGTCTGGTGGGTTCGCGGTTCGGTTGCGGCCTGGGCATGTGCGGGGCCTGCTTCGTCCGGATGGACGGTCAGGTGGTGCCCTCCTGCGACACTCCGATGTGGTCGGCCGAAGGCACCTCCGTGATCACCGTCGAAGGACTGGCCGACGGTGATCGGCTGCACCCGGTGCAGCAGGCGCTGCTCGACGAGCAGGCCGCCCAGTGCGCGTTCTGCATCTCGGGAATCGCCGTCCGGGCGGCGGCGCTGCTGGAGTCCACGCCCAACCCCGACGAGGACGCCGTGGTCGAGGCGCTGGACCGCAACCTCTGCCGCTGCGGCGCGCACCAACGCATCGTCCGAGCAGTGCTCAAGGCGGGGAGCGCGGCGCGATGACCGACACATTCGAACTCGTCCTGTCCGACTGGGTCACGATCACCGAAGACGGCATCGCCGAGGTGCGCGTCGGCAAGGTCGAACTGGGGCAGGGCGTGCTGACCGCGTTCGGACAGCTGGCCGCCGACGAACTCGACCTCGGCATGGCGCGGATCCGGATGCTGCCCGCCGACACCGGAAGAGGTCCGGACGGGGGTGTGACGGCGGGCAGTCTGTCGCTGTCCACTTCCGGTCCGAAACTGCGGCTGGTCTGCGCCAACGTGCGAGCGCTGCTGCTGGCCGAGGCCGCTCGCCGTTGGCAGGTGGACGTCGACGCGCTCGAAGTCGCCGACGGTCGCATCCAGACGACCGACGGCACCCGGCAGACGACGTACGGCGAGTTGTCCGGCAGCGTCGATCTCGACGTCGAAGCACGCACCGACGTTCCCACCAAGCCCGCTGCGGACATGCTCGTCGCCGGTACCGACGTGGCGCGGCTCGACCTGCCGGACAAGATCGCCGGTCGGCCCCGGTTCATCACCGACCTGCGGCTGCCGGGTCTGCTGTTCGGGCGGGTGGTGCGTCCGCCGTCGCCCGGCGCGCGCCTGTTGCGGGTGGACGACATCGCGCTGCCGCCGGATGTGCGGGTGGTTCGGGACGGCTCCTTCCTCGGCGTGGTCGGCGACGACGAGGCCGCCGTCGTGCGCGCCGCCGAGCAGTTGCGGCAGGCCAGCGGTTGGGAGGAGACCACCAAGCTCCCGGATGAGGACGACTTGGTGTCGTTCCTGAAGCGCGGCCCGCACGAGACGGTCCCGGTGGTCGCGGAAAACCCGGCAGGCGCAGCGGGAAAACGGCTGCGCGCGCAGTACAGCAGGCCGTTTCTCGCACATGCCTCGATGGCGCCGAGCTGCGGCGTCGCCCGCTGGGGTTCCGATGGCACGATCTCGGTCTGGAGCCACAGCCAGGGCATCCACCGGCTGCGGGAGGTGATCGCGGCCACCCTCGGCCTCGATGTGGCGGCGATCAACGTCCAGCACGTCGAGAACGCGGGCTGCTACGGGCACAACGCGGCCGACGACGCCGCCTTCGACGCCGTGCTGCTGGCCCGAGCCGTGCCGACCCGCCCGGTGCAGGTGCTGTGGAGCCGCCAGGACGAGCTGTCCTGGTCGCCGTTCGGCTCGGCGATGGCGGTCGACGTCGAGGCGAGCATCGACGACACCGGGGCGGTCCAGTCCTGGACCTACGACGTGTTCAGCCAGGGGCACATCTCCCGGCCCGGGTACGCGGGTGCCGCGGGCCTGCTCGCCGGGGCATACCTGGCAGGCGGGACGCAGCCACCGGCCGCCACCGATCCGCCGCTACCGGCCGCGGGCACGGCGCGCAATGCGATTCCCAGCTACCACCTGGGAAATCGGCGGATCACCGCGCATCGACTGCTCGAAACCCCCATCCGGTCCTCCGCACTGCGCTCCCTCGGTGCGTTCATGAACGTCTTCGCCATCGAGTCCTTCATGGACGAACTCGCCGCCGAGGCGGGCCGCGATCCGCTGGAATACCGGCTGGCGCACCTCACCGACGAGCGGGCCCGGCAGGTGTTGGAGACCGCGGCCGCCGCAGCCGGATGGCACGACAGCACTCCGCCGGAGACCGGTCGCGGCATCGGTTTCGCCCGCTACAAGGGCATGGGCGCCTACTGCGCCGTGGTCGCCGAGGTGGCGGCCGAGCACGACATCCGGGTGCGGAAGCTGACCATCGCCGTCGACGCCGGGTTCGCGGTCAACCCGGACGGAGTGCGCAACCAGATCGAGGGAGGCGCGATCCAGGCGACCAGTTGGACGCTGAAGGAGCGGGTCCGCTTCGACAACCGCCGAATCACCAGCGACGACTGGGAAAGCTACCCGATCCTACGCTTCAGCGAGATCCCCCACATCAATGTCGAGCTCATCCAGCGGCCCGACACGCCGATCGTCGGAGCGGGCGAAGCCGCCCAAGGCCCCACCGCCGCCGCCATCGCCAACGCGGTGACAAACGCGATCGAAGTCCGCGTCCGCGACCTACCAATCACCACCGAAGCCGTACTCACAGCCATCGAATCCTCCGACGCGCGATGAACTCGGGGTGAAGGGCACCTTTGACCGGCATAGTCGGTCAAAGGTGCCCTTCACCCACCACTCGATCGGTGCGGAAGCGCGCCGGAGCGGAGCTGGGACCGTGCGGGTTCACCTGGACGGTCATGGGTGAAGGGCACCTTTTACCAAGTAAGTTGGCGAAAGGTGCCCTTCACTCCTCACCCGAATTGGGGTTGAGGCCGTCGCCGGAGTTTCCACTTGGGCGGTACTGCTGCTGGATCCAACTCCGCTTAGGGCTTCGTGACGCTCGGCACAGGGCATTGATCTCTAGTTAAGTCGACGTTCGATCCTGGGTTCCGCGACCGTTGGACTTTGGCCGGATCCGGCCTGTCATCGGCGAAGTCTTCCCGCTGGAGAAGGCCGCCCAAGCGCACGCCGCCCTCGAATCCCGCGGCATCCTCGGAAAAGCCCTGCTGGTGCCCTGACCACCCGCGAACGAGCGCTCCGGCAGGACGGCGAAAACGCCACCCGCTGCGCATGAGAGATGGCGATTTCGTGTGAAATCGCCATCATCTCCGACAACATCGCGGAACTCTGACTGTCCTATGTGGCTATTTGGCGGATGGTCACGGGATCAATCGCGCATCGGGATGCGTCGGGGAATCGCCGTCGAACAGGTCCGTCTGCTGTCCGCGCAGCTGCAGCCCGAAGAACGCCGCCAGGTAGTCGCGCTGCGCCGCGATGCTCCGCTGCGGATCCACCGTTCCGATCGCGCCGACCAGCTCCTCCGGTGGCACCGGCTTCTCGCGGTCGATCTGCGGCAACAGCACCTGGGAGTCGGCGAAGCTCATGTGCTCGGCGGCAGGCAGGTAGACGTCCCGCTTCCAGGAGGTGGAGTTCGCCCAGAACGAGGCCCAGTCCGAGGCGTGCAGGTGGTTGTGGGGCAGCTTGGCGGAACCGCTGGTCCCACCGCCCATCAGGAGGAAGGGACGGTCGGCACCGCGTGCCGCCGCCTGACCCGAGTTGGGGTCCATGCTGCCGTCGAGGTTGGCGCCCGCGTCGATCCGCTGGTCGGTGAGCATGGTCTCGGCCGCGGTGAAACCGCCCATGGAGTGGCCGAACATGCCGACCCGCGACAGATCGAGAGTGGTCCGGATCCCGGGTGGCAGCGGCCGCTGCGCCGCGTCGGGGTTGCCGCCCGAGGCGATCACGCCGAGCTGGTCGAGCACGAACCCGGTGTCCAGCACCCGTTCCCGCATCATCCGCGCCATGTCCACGCCGCTCGCCGGGAGTTCCATCCGGTCGGGGAACTCCACCGGCGAGGCGAAGGTGTGATCGATGGTGACCACGACGAAGCCCCGGCTGGCGAGGTCCTCGACGAGCGCGGTACCGAACTGGCGCGAGTTTCCACCTCCCGGCGAGTAGAGCACCACCGGTCGTTCCCCGGGGATCGGGACGGCATCGGCCCGGGCATGGGTGCGGGTTCCGGCGAAGTCGGCCGTGCCGGGAACCACCCCGAGCGAGCTGGAAATCTGGTCGTAGTACTCCGCCACGCCCGGCGTTAAGTGCGCGGTGCTCGGCTGGTGCGGTACCGACAGGGCCGGGTACCACAGCGAGACCATCAGTTCGCGCGGCTGGTTCGGCTGCTCCTCCCACGGGTCGGTGCGGCTGTGGTCGACGAGGTGCAGATCCGCGGTGCCCACCGGGTGGGAGCCGGTCGGCTCGGGCAGCGCGAGTTCGACGGGCTGCTGGGGCGGGGGCGCCGCGGTCGCGCTGACCAGTCCGGTCGCGGCGACCAGCGCGCCCGCGCACAGCGTCGGGATGAGCGCCTTGCGCCAGTTCTTCTTTGCCATGCGCTCAGCATCGTGACCGCGGCAGCGCCGGACATCTGTCGAACGCCGCCAACCGGACTAGCCGAAAGATATAGCCGTTCAGCCGCGTTCGACCAAGCCCGCCTCGTAGGCGATGATCGCGGCCTGCACCCGGTTCGGCACCTCCAGGCGGCGCAGGATCGCGCTGACGAAGACCTTCACGGTGCCTTCCACCACGTGCAGCCGACGGGCGATCTCCGCGTTCGGCAACCCGTTGCCGACCAGCGCCAGCACCTCCCGCTCGCGTGCGGTGAGGCCGTCGACCAGCCGCCGGGCCCGCGCCGCGCTGGACATCCGATCACCGCCGGAGCCCAACTGGCGGATGGCCCACTGCGCGATCTTCGGCGACAGGTACGCGGCACCGCCCGCCACCGCCCGAACACCGGCGAACAGCTCGCGCGGATCGCCCGACTTGAGCAGAAAACCGCTGGCACCGCCGCTGAACGCGCGTGCGATGTGTTCGTCCTCGGAGAAGGTCGTCAGCATGATCACGCCCGTGCCCGGCGCGGTCCCGCTGATCTCGGCCGCCGCCGAAAGCCCGTCCAGCCGGGGCATCACGATGTCCAGCAGTGCGACGTCCGGGCGGTGCGCCTGAACCAGTTCCACCGCCTCGCGGCCATCAGCTGCCTCGGCGACCACGTCGAATTCCGGATCCTCGCCGAGCACGGCGCGGATGCCCGCCCTGGTCAGCGGGTCGTCGTCGGCCAGCAATACCCGGATCACGCCGTTCTCCTCACTGCGAGTCCGCCGAGATAGCGCTGCGCGGCACGCCCTCCTTGAGCACCAGTCGGTCGGCGACGAAGCAGAACCGGAAGAAAAGCTGGTCGTCGCGCTGTTCGCTGGACCAGTACTGTCGGCATTCCGCGCCTTCCGGTGGTGCCGGGAGCATACGTTCGGGATCGCCGAGGATCTGGAACGGGGGCAGCTGCCCATCGACCTCCGAACGCGCCGCGCCGACCGGAATCCGCTCGTACACCGCGGGATCGAGGCTGTTGTTCGCACCGACCAGGGCGTAGAGCGCCATTCCGAGCACCGCGACGACGGTGCCCGCCAGCACCGGCATCCGGATCACCTCGATCAGGCGGCGTCGCGCCTCGCCACGGGTGCGCTGCCGGACCGACTCGGTATCCACGGGCAGGTCGTTCGGACTTGCGTCGTGCGGAAGCGTCGCGACCAGCGCGAACCCGTCGTCCCGCGGACCAGCATCGAGCGTTCCGCCGAGCAGCCGGACGCGTTCCGCCAGGCCCACGAGACCGTATCCGCCGCTCGCGGCCGCGTCCGGCTGCCGGGTCGGTGGCCCGTTCGCGACGGTGACGACCGTGCTATCCGCGCGGTGTTCGAGCCGGACGGTGACCGCCGCGCCGGGTGCGTGCTTGGCCGCGTTGGTCAGGCCTTCCTGGACCACCCGGTGCGCCGCCCGCTCCACGACCGCTGGCAGTCCCCGCGGCGGCTGCGCCGGTTCCCAACCGACGTCCAAACCCACGTCGGTGGCGCCCTCGACCAACCCGGCGATGTCGACCCGTTCGTCCTCGGCCGGATCGCCGTCCGGGCGCAGCATCCCGACGATTTCCCGCAGCCGCTCGGTGGCGTCCGCCACGCTGGCACGCAGCTCCCCCGCCATGGCGCGCCGCCGTTCCGGCAGGTCCGCGGCCACCTCCAGGGCTGCCGCGCGCAGCGCGACGAGGCTCCACTCGTGGCCGAGCGAATCGTGCATGTCCCGCGCTATTCGGGCGCGTTCCCGCAGTCGCGCCTGATCGACCTCAAGCCGCTGCTGGCGCTCCAGCAGCGCGGCGCGCTCCCATCCTGCGGCGGCGAGTTCCGCCCGCAACCGCCGGTACCGGCCGACCAGCCACGGCAGCACGACCACCACCAGCAGGATCAGCACCAGCACGAACCAGTCGTAGAGGCCGAACAACAACCCGAAGCGGCCCCGCGCCGAACTGTCCGCCAGCACGCTGACCGGAAGCCCGGCCAACACGATCGCCGCCAGCGGCAGCAACACCGAACGCGCCTGGTCCACCCGACGCCCGGCGAGGTAGCCGAACACCGCCGCCGCGCCGAACGGCCACACCCGGCCCGGATGCGTGGCGGTGGGCTCCAGCACCAGGGCGACCACCATCGCGGCGGCGACGAACAGCCCCAGCGTCGCTACCCGGAAGCGGTCGAAGAGCACCACCGCCGCGCCGAGCACCAGACCGCCGACGATCAGCTCGCCCCAGCGCAGGACCGCGTCGCCGACGGTCGTCGCCTCCAGGACCAGCGGAACCAGCAACACCGCCCACAGTACGGCCGCTGGCCAACGCATTCGCAGCGCGGACAGCGGCCGGTCACCCCGTGTGATCACGTCGAGCACTCGTCCATGCTAGTGCGCCAGAGACGCGATCATTCATCCACAGTGGACAATGGGTGATGCTGTTGCGGAAGCGGTTCAGCCTCCTGCTCTGACCCGGTCGTGGATGTTGCTGACCGCGTAGCGGGCGGAGTCCAGCGCGCCCGCCTGCCAGGCGATGAAGTAGCTGAGCCAGTCACCAGCGAAGTAGACGCGTCCGGCGGGCTGGTTGAGCAGTGCGTACTCGCCGCTGGTGCGCGAGGGCCAATCGACCCAACCGCCCTCGATGAACGGAGTCCGGTGCCATGCGACGGAAAACGCGCTGGCCAGTTCGTCGCGGTACTTCCCGCCGTGGATCTTCGCGCCCTGCGCGAGGGCCCGCTCGATGCGCTGGTCCGGGGTGAGCGATCCGTAGGTGGCGGCGTTCTTGCCGGTGTTGTAGTAGCCGACGACCACGCCGCGCTGCCCGTGGAACCCGTACGACGGGTACCAGATGTGCGCCAGGTCCATGTCGGTTTCGGTGATGCCGCCGTAGAGCCGCTCGTCTTCCTCCCACCAGCGGCGGCGGTACTCCAGACCGATCTTGCCCACCGGGTTCACCGTCGGGAACCGCAACGCCGAGGCCACCCGCGGATCCAGGTTCGTGGGGATCCGGGCCAGCACGTGCGGTGGCAGTGCCGCGACGCAGAAATCCGCGGTGACGAGCTGGGCTTTGCCGCGCTTGTCCCGGTAGCCGACCTCGACGCCGTCCGGCAGATCGGTGATCTTGGTGACCTCCGCGCCGAGCTGGAACTTTTCCGCCCCGATCGCGCGGTGCAACGCCAGCGGGATGGCATCCATGCCGCCGACCGGCTGGAACATCGCCATCGCCTGGTCGTAGCCGAACTCGAACGAGAAGTACCGGCCGACCTGGCTGGCCAGCACGTCGGGCAGCGACGGCGGCGGCCCCAGCACCTCGCCCGCCTGATCGGCCGCACCGGGCTCGACGCGGTAGCCGCGCCGATCGGTGCCCCGGTAGGCGAACCCGTCCGCCTTGTCCCCGATCGCACCGAAACCGGACAGGAAGGTCAGCAGCCGATCCTTGTCCGCCACCGACAGCTGCTGGTCCAGCGCGCCCTGGTCCAATGCCTTGGCCAGCAGTTCCGAGACATAGCCGTAGACGTCGGCCTTCGCGGTCCGGTACTGCTGGACCGGCGCACCGGTCTGCTCGTTGTAGATCAGCGCATTGGCGTTCTGGTTGATGAACGGCTCGATCGGGATGCCCAGTTCGCGGCAGTAGTCCAGGGTGATGTGCGACTGCGGTAATCGGGCGGGCCCGGCGTTGAGGTAGTGGCCCTTGGCGAACCGGGCGGTTTGGGTGTGGCCGTCGAGGTCGGTTTCGCTCGTGCCGCCGCGCACCGTCCAGTTCCGGCCGCCGACCCGATCCTTGGCTTCCAGGACCGTGCACCGGTAGCCTGCCTTGCCGAGCTCGTACGCGGTGGCGAGGCCAGCGATTCCCGCGCCGAGGATCACCACGTGCCTGCCGCGCTTGCCAGCGTCGAGATCTCCCACCGAGGGCGGCCGGTAGTCGGGTACTGCCAACGCCTGCGGCGCGGCGACGAGTCCGAGTGCGCGCATGGACTCGAACATCACCCCCGCCCCGCCCGCGACGCCGATCGACTTCAACAGGCTTCGCCTCGTCACGTTCGCTGTCATGCGTCTCCCCTCGCTGATCACGGGGAGAAGCCTGAACGCCCGCAGTGATCGGGCGAGTGACAGGCCTGTGTCGTACTCGTTGGTAATTCAGGTACTTCAGACGGATCGGCACTGAACAGCGTTGCGACCTCTCCGATTCCAGCACCGCACCGGAATTGTCTACTGTGGATGAATATGAGGTCGGGCCTGTCCCGTGATCCCCGCAGCGGCAACTCCGGCGGAGTCCTCCTTTTACATCCCGGACACACCGATGTGACTCGGAACTCCGAGGCCGCAACCAAGCGTTGATCAACGGTCCGGTCGAGCCCGGAGCACGGTGCCGACGCTGAGCCGGTCGCCGCCCTGCTGACCACGCTCGCGCAGCCTTCCCTTCACCCCGCCCGGCGGGTGAGGAACGACTCGATTTCGGATGCCGCGGGGGCGGTAGCCGGGCCGGGTTTGGTCACCGCCAGGGCTGCTGCCGCGTTGGCGTGGTGGGCCGCTGCGCCTGGTTCGCGGCCGTGGGCGAGGTTGGCGATGAAGACACCCACGTGAGCGTCTCCGGCGCCGTTGGTGTCCACTGCGGACACCCGAAAACCGGGCACCCGCACCGGGTCCCGAACGCCGGTGGCCAGCACGCAGCCGTCCGGGCCGGTGCGCACCACGACTCCGCGGCAGCCTCGGTGCAGGAGGTCGAGCGCCGCCGTGGCGGCATCGGTGCGTCCGGTGAGCAACGTCGCCTCGCGGAGGTTGCAGCTCCACCAGTCGACCCTCCGCAGCGTCGCCGCGAGCACATCGGGGTCGATGTCGGCGACCAGCGGCCCTGGGTCGACGACCACCGGCACTCCCGGATCCAGCTCGTGCAGCCACTCCGCCAGCGCGGGCCCGCTGGCAGGTTGCGCCAGGCTGTAGCCGGAAACGTAGGCGAAATCCCCGTCCAGGACCGGCACGCGGGCGAGATCCGAGCGGCTCAGCGTCGCTTCCACGCCGAAGCTCGTGACGAACGTGCGCTCCCCCGCCGCGTCCACCAGCGCGACGTCGTACCCGGTGTCCTGGTCGGTGCGCACCGGTTGCAGCAACTCGATCCCGGCTTCGTCGAGCTGCTTGCGGACCAGGTCGCCCAGCGGACCCGTGCCGTGCAGGCCGCCGTGGGCGACCCGCATCCCCTGTCGCGCCGCCGCGACCATCACGTTGAACCCGCCGCCCGCCGTCATCCGGCTGGACGTCGCGAGCACGTCGCCGCCGCGCGGCGGCAGCTGCGGCACCGTCATCACCAGGTCGACCAGCACGTTGCCGAGGTGCACCAAGCGGCTCATCGCGTCGTCACCTTCCGGGCGTTGAAAGCGAGGTAGAGGATCGCGGCGACCGCGAACGCGGCCACCCAGCCGAGGCCGGTGCGGCCGAGCCAGGTTTCCGACAGCGGACCGGCGAACCACACATCACTGTCCGATGTGGACGCGGTGGTGAACAGCAGGCCGGTCGCGAACCCCGCCAGCCAGGACAGCGTCGCCGACCAGCGGACGCCGCCCCGGTACCAGTACCGGCTCGACGGTGTCGTGTCCAGCAGCGCCTGGTGATCGTAGGACCGGCGGAAGACCATGTCGACGAGGAAAACCGCCACCCACGCCGTGATCGGTGCGGCCAGCAGCGAGATGAACGTGATGAACGGCCCGTAGAAGTTCTTCGCGATGAGCATCAGGTAGATGCCGCCCGCCAGGATCAGCACCACGTCCAGCGACACCGCCAGAACCCGAGTGGTGCGCAGGCCGAGCGTGATCATGGTCAGGCCCGCCGAGTACACCGACAGGTGGTTGGACAGCAGCAGCCCGCCGAACGCCGCGAGCAGGTACGGAACCGCCATCCACGCCGGTAGCAGGGCCTGGATCGCCGAAACCGGGTCGGCGGCCGAGGCGAGCGCGGGATCCTCCGCCGACAGCACCGCACCGAGCCCGATGAGCAGCACCAGCGGGATTCCGGCGCCGGTCGACGCGGCCGCTACCAGACGTCCGCCGCGCACCGCGTGCGGCTGGTAGCGGGCCATGTCCGCACCGGCATTGGCCCAACCGATGCCCGTCCCGGCGGCGATCGTGCCGATGCCGACGATCATGCTGGTGGTCGGCGCGGCGGGCGCGGCGAACACCGCCGTCCAGTCCACCCTGGCCACCAGGAACGCCCCGACCAGGATGTTCAGCGCGCCGAACAGGTAGGTGGCCCACCGCTGGATCACCAGGATCGTGGCGTGGCCGAGACCCGAGACCAGCAGCGTCAACGCGACGAACACCAGGATGCACAGCACGGTCACGACCGCGTTCGCCTCGACCCCGAAGGCGATCGCCAGCAGCGCGAGCAGCGCGTAGGCGGCCGTCGTGGTGTTGATCGTTTCCCACCCGACCCTGGACAGCCACGAGATGAAGGTGGGACCCCAGTTGCCCCAGGGGCCGAACACCGCGCGCGAGAGGGTCATGCTCGGCGCGCCACCCCACTTGCCCGCCACGCTGACCAGCCCGACGAGCGCGAAGGACCCGAACGCGCCGATCACCGCGACCAGCAGCGCCTGCCACAGGTTCAGCCCTCGGAAGGCGACCAGCGTGGCGCCCAGCGGCAGCCCGAGGATCGAGATGTTCGCCGCGAACCAAACCCAGAACAACTCGCTGGGTTTGCCGCGCCGCTCGTCGTCCGGTACCGGTTCGATGCCCCGCGTTTCCACGGCACCGAGTGCGTTCGCCGGTCCCGTGCGCGATGAGGTGGTTGACATGGCGATGTGCCTCCCGTGTCGACAGCTAGCCCGTTGGGCGGAGTTTCAGTAGTTCGAGGGCGGTTTTTTCGATGGGTAGCTGGTTGACCTGGTGGATTTTGCGGATCGCTTCGTCCGGGAATGCGGCGCTGCCGTGGCACGCCCCCGCGATCGCGCCGACCATCGCGGCGATCGTGTCGCAGTCCCCGCCGAGCGAGGCGGCGAACCGGCAGGCCCGCCACGGATCGTCCGGCCAGACCGCCAGCACGGCGAACACGGCCGGTACCGATTCCTGGGTCGCCACGCTGGTGCCGACGAGCCTTTCGATCAGCTCGGCGGCTTCATCGGGGGCGGTCCCCTCGACCAGCCCGTGCGCCCACCCGAGCCGCGTGGCGACGTCACCCGCGGCCACCCAGTGTCCCTTGTGGACAGCCATGGCGGCCGCCTCCGCCGCGAGGCCAACGGCTTCCGCCACCCCGGCGCCCGCGATGCCAGCGCTGACCGCGGCCGCCACCGCCGCGGCACCGGCAAGTGCCACGCTGGTGCTGTGCGTCACCCAGCTCGCCTCGACGACGAGATCGACCAGTCCGGCGAGGTCATCGACCGGTGCCACGACACCCACCGGAGCGATCCGCATCGCCGCGCCGTTGGTCGTGCCGAAGCGGCCGGTCTCGTCGATCGGGGTGCCCGCGACGACGGCGTCCACCGCCCGCTTGGTCGACGGCCCGAGCAGGTCGAGCGAGCCGCGACGACGCATGTCCTGCTCCCACGCCAGCAACCGGTCCGCGAGGCGGCGCGCGTTGATGTGGCCGCCGCCTTCCAGGAGCAGGTCGGCCACGAGCATGGCCTGCTCGGTGTCGTCGGTGACCGAGCCCGCTGGCATGTTCGGCGCGATCGGCTGGTCCGGCGGGCCCGGCAGGAACCCGGTCAGTTCGCCGTAGCGGCTGAGGATCTCGTTGCGCGGCACGGATTGGGTGGGCATCCCCAGCGCATCACCGATGGCCAGGCCCAGCAGTGCGCCGCGCGCCCGCGGCGCACTGCTCACCGGTCACCGCCGAAGCTCTGGTGCAGCTGGAACCGGTCGGGATCCAGCAGGCTGTCCACGTGCTCGACGAACTCGCCCGCGTGGGTCCGGCCGAGCCGACGGGTTCGCAGCACCGAGCTTCCCGGGGCCCGGTCGAGCATGCGGGCTTCTTCGGGCAGCAGTTGGTGCAGCGCCGCCCACTGCTCGCCGCGCTCGACAACCAGGCCGACCGAGCGCAGCACCTCGAACAGCGACCGCTGGCCCAACCCGATTTCGGGCAGCCTCCGCAGCTCCCCGATCGCCGGAACGCGGCTGCGCTCGAAGGAGATCGGTGCGCCGTCGACGAGCTTGCGCACCCGGTCCACCGCGACGAACTCGTCATCGTCCACGCCGATGCGCTCGGCCAGTTCCGCGTCCTGGACCAGGTCCAGGCGAACCACGCAGACCTCGGTGCGCACGCCCTGCGCGGCGAGCGCGTGCGACCAGCCAGCGCGGTCGTCCAGCGATCGGCCGTCGAAATCGACGAACGAGCCCTTGCCGGAGTGCGTCGCGATCAGCCCCTGATCGCCCAGTTCGGACAGCGCGAGGCGAACCGTGTTCCGGCTGACCGCGAAGCGGGTGGCCAAGGCGTGCTCACCGGGCAGCCGCTCGCCGTGGCGCAATCGCCCGGCGCGGATGTCGGCGGCCAGTTCCGCCGCGATCAGCTGGTGCTTCAACCGAACCTGTCCAGACATGTCCAGCACAGTAGAACGTGCGGGCCGGTCTGGCAACAGCTCCGGGTTCGGAAGTCAGCGCTCCTCGGGACCGCGCCGCCCGGCGTAGGTCCGGCTGGCGTGTTCCACCACGGCGATCAGGACTTCCTTCGCCGACGACCGCTCGCGAGCGTCGCACAGCACGACCGGGGTGCCAGGGTCGAGGTCGAGCGCCGAGGCGACCTCCTCGACCCGGAACCGCCGGGCGCCCGCGAAGCAGTTGACCGCCACGATGAACGGGATCTCCCGGCGCTCGAAGTAGTCCACCGCCGCGAAGCAGTCCTGCAGGCGGCGGGTGTCGGCGAGCACGACCGCACCGAGCGCGCCCTGCGCGATGTCGTCCCAGAAGAACCAGAACCGGTCCTGTCCCGGCGTGCCGAACAGGTACAGCGCGAACTGGTCGTGCAGGGTGATCTTGCCGAAGTCCAACGCCACCGTCGTGGTGGTCTTCTGCTCCACCCCGGCGGTTTGGTCCACGCCCCGACCGGCCTCGGTGAGGTGCTCCTCGGTGCGCAACGGCCGGATCTCGCTCACGGCACCGACCATCGTCGTCTTGCCGACGCCGAAGCCACCGGCGATGAGGATCTTCAGCGCGACGATGGGCGGTGCCTCCGGCGGCCGGGTGTCAGAGCGCGCGGAGTCCATTGATCACTTCCCTCAGTACGGCCTCGCTGGGCAGTTCGCGCGGGGGCGTGGGTCGGTCGATCCGGAGGTGACCGGCGTCGAGCAGATCGTTGAGCAGGATCCGCACGACGCTCAGCGGCAGGTCGGACCGGGCGGCGATCTCGGCGACCGAAATCGGCCTGTTCCGGCTCAGATCGAGGATGCCCGCCTGTTCGGGGGTGAGCGTGATGTCCTGTTCGGGCAGGGTGTTGGCGATCACCAGCGCGATGATGTCCAGGAAGCCGCGCTGCGGTTGGGCGCGTCCCCTGGTCATCGCATACAGCCGCACCATCGGTCCCGCTTCGTCGTCGTACCAGTTCCGGCGGGACCCGTTCACGACCGCAGCGCCTTCCTACCCATCGGCTTCCGCCCTTCCACCGCACCGCACCGGCGCTGCTCTCCCGTTGGCCCGAGCCGTTCGGCCGGTCATCGTTCGGCTGATCATCGGTCGGCCGGTCATCGGTCGTCCGGCAAATCGCCGACGTGCGAGCGTTCGGCGGCGTACATGTGCTCGCCGACCTGGTTGATCAGCCGCGCCATCTCGTAGGCGACGAATCCGATGTCGGCGCCTGCCTCGGCGAACACCGTGAGGCAGGTCCCGCCGCCCGCGGCCACCACGAACAGGAAGCCGCCGTCGAGTTCGATCATGGTCTGCCGGACCGAGCCCGCATCGAAGTGCCGACCGGTGCCCTTGGCGAGGCTGTGCAACGCCGAGGCGACCGCGGCCAGGTGTTCGGCTTCTTCGCCGCTGATTCCCGAGGAAACCGCCATGGCCAGCCCGTCGTTGGACAGCAGCAGCGCGAGTCTGACCCTCGGCACGTTGTGGACCAACTCGTCCAGGAGCCAACTCAACTCCCCGGCGTGCTCGGTGGTGCCAAACATCAGTCCTCCCAAAAGCCTGTCCGTGCAATCGTTTTGCTCTGCGGTGCGAGTTGCGCGCCGGTTCACCGAAAGGCGTTCAGGCGTCCGGGGCACCGTCGCCCCGCGCCCCGCGCCCGCGGGCGAAGCCCTGCTGGACGGCGGTCATCATGCTGCGCGCCTGCTCTGGCGAGAGCTTCGCGCCGACGGCGTCGGCGGGTGCCTGGCCTCGGGAGTCCGCCTCCCGCAGTCCGGGTGCGAGGCTGGCCTGCCGGGTTCGGCGTGGCAGGCCATCGGCGGGCTGCTCGTCTGGTTCCTCGGTGGCGGCCGGGTTTTCGGGCACCACGACCTCGCCGGTGATCGCCACCGGTTCGGCCGGGTCCGGCCAGCTGGCCGCCTGCCGCCGCGTTGCTCTCGGCATCGCGGACGCCTGCGGAACCCTGGTGGGCAAGCGGGTCGCGACCGCCCTCTTGGGCAGCTGGACGAAGTCGTCGTCCAGCTCGGCAGCCGCATCCAGCCGCCGATCGTCCTGGTCGGGACGCCCGATACGCGGGTCGGTCGTGGTGAGGATCGACGCTGGCAGCAGCACCACGGCAGTCGTGCCGCCGTACGGCGAGCGGCGCAGCGACACGCTGATGTGCTGGCGGCTCGCCAACCGGCTCACCACGAACAGGCCCAGCCGATCGCTTTCGAAGAGCTCAAGCCGGTGCGAGTCGGAGATCAGCCGGTTGGCGTCGGCCATCCGCTCCGAACGCATGCCCAGCCCGCGGTCCTCGATCTCCACGACGAATCCGGTGCCGACCGGCTCGCCGTGCACCAGGACGGTGCTGCCGGGTGGGGAGAACGACGTCGCGTTCTCCACGAGTTCGGCGAACAGGTGGGTGAGATCCGAAACCGCTGAGCCGACCACGGAAAGCTCCGGCATCCGGTGCACCTCGACGCGCTCGAAGTCCTCGACCTCGGAGACCGCGGAGCGGACCAGGTCCATCAACGGCACCGGATGGCGCCAAGCCCGGCCGGGCGCGGCGCCGGACATGATGATCAGGCCCTCGGCGTGCCGACGCATCCGGGTCGCCAGGTGGTCGAGCCGGAACAGGTCTTCGAGCGTGGCCGGATCTTCGGTCCGGCGCTCCATCGCATCCAGCATGCTGAGCTGGCGGTGCACCAGGGACTGGTTGCGGCGAGCCAGGTTGACGAACACCCCGGAGACGCCGGTGAGCAGTTCGGCGCGTTCGGCCGCGGCCTGCAGCGCGGCGCGCTGCACCGCGTTCAGCGCCTCGCCGACCTGGCCGATCTCGCCCTCACCGGGCGCGACCACCGGAACGTCGGCGGCGATGTCGATCTTCTCGCCCGCGCGCAGCCTGCGCATGGCCTGCGGGAGCCGCCGGTCGGCCAGTTCCATCGCCGAGTCCCGCAGGCCGACCAGCTCGATCACCATGCCGCGACCGATCCGGACCGACACCACCAACGCCAGCAGCACGGCGAGCAGGCCGAGGACGACCGTCAGCGCAGCCTGCGTCAGCACCGCGCCGCTGGCCGCTGCCGCCTGCGCGGCGGTGGTGGCGCTCGCGTTGGCCCGCGTGGTCGACACGCTCTGCGCGAGCGGCTGCACCGCGCCGCGCCACTGGTCGGCGGAGAACGCGACGACGCCACCCGCGCCGCCATCGAGCAGCGCGTTCTGCATCGAGGTCAGCGACCGGAAGGACTCGTCGTTGACGAATTGCTGGTAGGCGGCCTGATCCGCTGGGTCGAGGTCGGGCAGCAAACTGCCGGTCAACGCCTGCTGACCGCCGAGTGCGGTGGCGAACGCCTGGTGCTGCTGCGGCGTCATGTTCCCGGCCGCCAGGATCGAGGTCACGACGGCGTCCTGGCGGGCGATCATCTCGCCGACCCGGCCGAGTTGCAGGACGACCCGCGCGGCGGACGCGGCTCGCCCGTCCTGGACGTTGGTCAGCGCCTCGTCCACCGCGAACGCGTCCTCGATCGCGGTCGTGTAGGCGCGGTAGGCGCCGTCGCAGTCGATCCGCCGGGCCACCAGGTCGGCATGATCGCCCTGCAACCGGTTGAGATCCGCGACGAGGACCTGGACGCGCTGGTCCACGTCCGGGGCGACGTTGGCGATGTCGGCTCGGGCCACGGTGACGCCATCGGCGAACGCGGCAGCGGCGGCGGCAGTGCGCGATCGCTGGGCGGCGATCGCCTGCTCACCGCCGCCTGGCGCGGCCAGGTGCTGCGCCACGGCGGTGCGCTCGGCCTGCAGGCCGTCGACGAGATCCGTGATCGGTCCGGCGAGTTTCCCGTTGAGCTCTTCGACCTGGTGCAGCGTCCACGCGCTCTGCACCGCCGAGACCGTGGCCAGCGCCCAAAGCGCCATCAGCGAGACGACGGGCACCGCGAGCAGCGCGACGGTTTTCGCGCGCACCGATTTCGGCCGCAACAGGCGCGGAAATGCGCGCGTGCGGGAATACCCAGGCATGCGTCCTCCATCCCGGAGGGAGTCGGAAAAAATTGGTGCGGGCCTATGACCCGCTAGCGGAAAAGCAGTTGATCGCGAATCACCTGGCGACCGGATCCACCTGCTTCTCATCGGCATTGCCCGCTCTTCGCGGCGCGTTCGGTGAAATCGCGACGAACGCCGACGTCAGGAACAAATACGAACCCAGCAGGACGGTGAGCGGAAAGATGAACTGCATCGGAGTCGCACCGTCGACCGGCGAATGCATCGAATGCAGACCGACGTGCACGGCGGCCATTCCGGTGTAGTGCATCGCGCTCACCGCGATGCCCATCACCAGCGAGGCGCCGAAGGCCGCCGCGGGGCCTCGGATGGCCAACGTCGCCCACAGCGCGGCGGTCGCGGCGACCACCGCGATGACCACCGACAGCGCGACCATCGCGGGGTTGTAGTCGACGGTGCCGGAAAGGTTCATCGCGGCCATGCCGACGTAGTGCATGGTGGCCACGCCGAGACCGGCGATCAGACCGCCGACGAGCACCGCGAGCACCTTGGAACGGCTGTAGCCGACCGCGAAGACGCCGATGCCGACGACCACGATGGCGACCAGCAGGCTCAGCACGGTCAGCGGAACGTCGTAGCGCACGTCGCTCCCGGTGACGCGGAAGCCGAGCATCGCGATGAAGTGCATCGTCCAGATGCCGGTGCCGATGGCGACGGCGCCGTTGATCAACCAGTTGCGCCGCGAGCGGCCGGTCTTGGCCAGCGCTCGCACCATGCAGCGCAAGCCGAGCGCGGCGCCCACGCAGGCCATGGCGTAGGACAGCACCGGCGTCAGCCAACCAAAGCCGAATTCCGTCATCGAGCCTATTTGACTCATCAGTTCCCAATAGCGCATAGATGGCACATGGCAAGAATCGGCCCGCATTGCCCCGGCCGTTCACGTTGCCCCGACAATACTCATCGAGATCATCCACCACAACCGTACTCCGGAGTAAGTTAGATCGCGTAACGAACCGTGCACGCACAGTCGACTATCTAATCGATATGGCACATTTAATTCGCACTTAAGTAACGCCTTCTAATTCGACACAAAGATCAACAAATCGCGAATTATTTGATCAGTGCACTGTGGACATACGTCGAAGGCTGCCCGGAGCGCGGCGCGGCGGTGGACTCGCGGACGATGAGTTCGTGCGTCGTGGCCCGGCGGCGCGGGCGCGCTGAGGGCGACTTCAAGGCGAGCAGCAGCGCCTGCTCCCCCATCTCGGTCATCGGCAACCGCACCGTGGTCAGCGCGGGCGAGAGGTGTTCGGCGACGGCCACATCGTCGAACCCCGCGACCGACATCTCCGCCGGTACCGCGATGCCGCGCGCCCGCAGCGCCGAAAGCACGCCGATCGCCATGTCGTCGTTGAGCGCGATCACCGCCGTCACTTCGGGATGCTCGTCCAGGATCCGCCGCATGGCCAGCGTGCCGCCGTCCCGCGTGAAAGCCGCCTCGACCACGGGCACGTCCGCCAGCGACAACCCGACCGCGCTCAGCGCCTGACCGGCACCGGTGAGCCGATCGGCCACCGTGGTCAGCGCCCGAGGTCCGACGACGAACGCGATCCGCCGATGTCCCAAGGAAAGGACGTGCTCGGTGATCGACCGGCCGCCTGCCGCGTTGTCCGGCAGCACCGCGTCGGTGCCGAGGTGGTGCCGCCCGATGACCGCGACCCGGCCGCCGGATTCCTGGAAGGCCTGCAGATCCCGCTTGACCGCCGACTGCATCCGCGCGTCCACGAACCCCGAACCGGCGATGACGATCGCGCGCACCCGGTTGGCGATCAGGGTGCGCACCTGGACGAGTTCGCTGTCCGGATCGCGGCCGGTGTGGCAGATCTGCACGGTCAACCCCTGCTGCGCGCCGACCCGCAGCACCCCGCTGGCGATCTCGGTGAAGTAGGGGTCGCCGATCTCGTGCACCAGCAGTCCGACGGTCGTGCTGGCACCACCGGCCAGCGTGCGGGCATGCACGTTGGCGACGTAGCCCATCTGCGCGGCGACTTCCCGAACCCGCTGGGCGATCTCGTCGCTGACACCCGCGGAGCCGGACAGCGCGCGCGAGGCCGCCGCGATCGAGACCCCGGCCCGCTCGGCGACGTCGACGAGCCGCAGCCGACCGCGCTGCTGTGCCATCCGAGTGCCTCCCCGCTGCCCGCCCGCCGGTCCGCGAACCGCTGCCACACATGATGCGCGGCGCCCCTTGCCGCCACCGGCCGTGGTCCCTATTCTGCCGTAAGCGCTTACGTAAGCGCTTACGGATGCTCCCAACGACGGGTGGATCATGAAAATTTCAAACGGTCTCCGACTCGGAGCACTCGTGACCAGCGCGGCCTTAGCGCTCACCGGTTGCCTCAGCTCGGGTTCCAGCGGCAACGACGACCGGATTCGGATCGGCATCTCACTCCCGCTGACCGGCGACTTCTCCGAGCCCGGCAAGGGCGTCCGCCGCGGCTACGAGGCGTGGGCCGACTACGTCAACTCGCGCGGCGGGCTGCTCGGCCGCCAGGTGGAGTTGGTGATCCTCGACGACCAGTCCAACGCCGACCGGGTCGCCGCCGACTACGAGAAGCTGATCAACCAGGACGGCGCGGACCTCGTCTTCGGCCCGTTCTCCACCCGCCTGGTGATCCCGGCCGCGCAGGTCGCCAAGGACTACGGCTTCCTGTTCGTCGAACCGGCGGGCGCCGCCGAAGAGGTGTTCAACCAGGGCTTCGACAACCTCTTCTACGCCGCGCCCGCGATCGCCGAGGACCACTACAACTACCTCGCCGAGGCGATCCTGGCGATGCCCCCCGACCAGCGACCGGAGACCGCCGCGTACGCGGCCATGGACGATCCGTTCGCGCAGGGCACCGCCTACGGCCTCAAGGAGAAGCTGGCGGCGGCTGGCATCCGCACCGTGGTCGACGAGGTCTACCCGCCCAACACCACCGATTTCGGGTCCATCGCGGCCAAGATCGCCGACTCGCGGGCGGAACTGGTGGTCGGCGGCACCCAGTACCAGGACGCGGTGAACCTGATCGTGGCGCTGCGCCAGCTGGGCTACCAGCCCGCGATGGCCGCCTTCTCGACCGCGCCGACGAACCCGGAGTTCCCCAGGGCGATCGGCGAGCAGACCGCGGGCATCCTCTCCCCCACCGGCTACACGCCGAAGGCGGCGTTCCCGTCCAACCAGGAGTTCGTCGCCCACTACACCAAGATGCACGGCACCGAACCCAACGAGGACGAGGCCAACGCCTGGACCACCGGGCAGGTGGTGGCCGCCGCCGTCCAGGCCGTCGGGTGCGCCGACCCGGATCCGGAGTGCCAGCGCAAGCTCATCGACTGGCTGCACAACAACGAGGTGGACACCGTGGTCGGCAAGCTCCGCTGGGACCAGACCGGCAAGCCGCAGGGCGCGCACCTGATCCAGCAGTACGTCGACGGCCGGATCCAGATCGTGCTGCCGGAAAGCGCCAAGGAAGCGAACCTGATCCATCCGAAGCCGACGTGGTGAGGTCGCGGTGAGACATCCTCTGTCAACCTCAGTTCTCCCGAACCGCACCTCAGGGGACCGTGACGCAAACCAGCCACAAGAAACGACGAAACGTGAGATCGGGCTGGACGTGACCACCACTGTGAATCGCGGGGAGGCGGCACAGTGAGCGGATCCCTGCTCCTGCAGAGCCTGGTGCTCGGCGTGCTGCTGGGTGGGCTCTACGCCCTGCTGGCGGCGGGCCTGACGCTGTACTTCGGGGTGATGCGCGTGGTGATGCTGGCGCACTCGGCGTTCCTGATCCTGGCCGCCTACCTCGCCTGGTTCTTCACCCTGCGAACCGGCTTGGATCCGCTGCTGTCGCTGGCGTTCACCGTCCCGCTGTTCTTCGGGCTCGGGGTGCTCATGCAGCGGCTGCTGATCTCCCGGCTGCGCCCGGCGACGCTGACGATGATGTCGGTGCTGCTGACCTTCTCGATCGCGCTGGTGATCGAGGGCATGCTCGGGTTCGCATTCAGCGGCACCCATCGACGGATCCAGCTGCCCTACTCCGGGGCCGACATCGTGCTGTTCGGCGCCAGCATTCCGGTCGTGAAGCTGATCGCCTTCGGCCTCGCCGGGGTGTCGCTGGCCGGGCTGTACCTGCTGCTGAAGATGACCCGGTTCGGCCACGCGCTGCGCGCCACGATCCAGCACCGGGCAGCGGCGCAACTGGTCGGCATCAACACCGACCGGATCGCCGGGTTCGGCTTCGGGCTCGGGCTGGCCACCGCCGCGATCGGGGGCACCGCGCTGGCGCTGGACTCCACGATCTACCCGTCGCTGCACTGGCACTGGATCGGCCCGCTGATGGCGATCATCGTGGTGGGCGGCCTCGGCAGCATCCCCGGTGCGGCGATCGCGGCCATGGCGCTCGGCCTGGGCCAGAGCCTGCTGCAGATCCCGCTCGGAACCACTTGGGCGCAAACGGTTTTCTACCTCGCGCTGTTCGCCACCTTGTTGCTGCGTCCCCAGGGATTCTTCGGAGGCCGACTTGCGCAGCGGTTCTGACGTGCCCACCTCGGTCCGGGCGGCGAAGCTGGCCGCGCTGCTGGCGCTGGCCGCGCTGGTGCTCGCCTTCCCCAGCCTGGCACCGGATGCGTTCATCCTGTCCGTCGGTGTGGTGATCATGAGCTACGCGGTGCTCGCCACGTCGTGGAACTTCGTCGGCGGCTTCACCGGCTACATCTCGCTGGGCCACGCCGCGTACTCCGGTCTCGGCGGCTACGCCACCGCACTGCTGATCCTGCGCGCCGAGCTGAACCCGTGGCTCGCGCTGCTGCTCGGCGGCCTGCTCGTGGCGCTGCTGGCGGTGCCGATCGGCATCGCGAGCCTGCGGGTGCGGGGCGCGTCGTTCGTCATCGTCTCGATCGCGTTGGTGCTGATCACGCTGCTGGTCTTCCAGAGCTGGGGATCGTTCACCGGCGGTTCCAACGGGTTGCGCGTGCCGCGGCCGTTCGGCGCGGACGTGCTCCGGCCCGAGCAGCACGAGCGGTTCTTCTACCTGCACGCCGCGCTGCTGGCGGTGGCGCTGCTGTGCTGGTGGGCGATCAACCGCTCCCGCTTCGGCACCGGGCTCAAAGCGATCCGGGAAGACGAGGACAAGGCGCAGTCGCTGGGCGTGCCGACGTTCGCCTACAAGCTGGTCGCGTTCGTCATCTCGGCGTTCTTCACCGCACTGGCCGGTGGCCTCTACGCCCTGTGGTTCGGATTCCTGGACCCGATCTTCCAGTTCTCCATCCTGGCCGGGTCGTACCTGGTGCTGATGAGCCTGCTCGGCGGTGTCCGGAGCCTGTTCGGGCCGCTGCTCGGCGCGGTGATCGTGGGCTACGCCGTGGAGTACTTCAAAGCCCAGTACGGCGACACGCAGTTCCACCTGGTCGCGATGGGTGTGCTGCTCGCGGCCGTGGTGCTGTTCATGCCCGACGGGATCATCCCGGCGCTGACCGACCTGGTGAACCGGTTCCGCCCGCGGGCGGCCTCGATCCGCGAGGTGAGCCAGGGCGAACTGGCCGAGCGGCGGCGCGCCGAAGCGGCCCCGGCCAAGGAGGAAGCGCACCGATGAAGCCCGTTCGCGGTCTGGAAACCACCGGACTGACCAAGTCCTTCGGCGGGGTGCGCGCGGTCGACGGCGCGAGCGTCGCCTTCCGGCACGGCAAGGTCAACGCGCTGATCGGCCCCAACGGATCGGGCAAGACCACCTTCTTCAACTGCGTCACCGGGATGATCCGGCCGGATTCGGGCACCGCGAGCTACCGGGGCGCGGACATCACCCGCAGGCCCCCGCACCGGATCGCCCGCCTGGGCATCGGCCGCAGCTTCCAGCTGTGCCGGATCTTCCCCCGGATGACCGTGCTGGAGAACCTGCTCGTCGCGGTCCGCCCGCAAACCCTGCTGGCCCAACTGGTCTCGGCCCGCCAACGCGGCGACGTGGACCGGGCGCGCGAGCTGCTGACCCGGGTCGGCATCGAGCACCTGGCCGACACCGAGGCCCGCGATCTCTCCTACGGCCAGCAGAAACTGCTCGAACTCGCGGGCGTGCTGATGGCCGAACCCGAGACGATCATGCTCGACGAACCGGCCGGTGGGGTGAACCCGGCGCTGATCGACCGGATCAGCGATCTGGTGCGGGCGCTCAACGCCGAGGGCAAGACCTTCCTGATCGTCGAGCACAACATGGATCTGGTGATGAGCCTGTCCGACCACGTCGTCGTCTTCGACCGCGGTCGGCCGATCGCCGAGGGAACGCCGGACGAGGTCCGCGACGACCCGCGAGTCCTGGAGGCATACCTTGGCAGCTGAGCAGCGGGGATCGGGCGAGCACCTGCTCGAACTCCTCGACGTCGAGGCCGGTTACGGCCGCGCGGCGCTGGTTCTGCGCGGCCTCACGGTGCGGGTGCCACCGGCCAGCGTGGTCTGCCTCGTCGGACCCAACGGTGCCGGGAAGTCCACTGTGCTCAAGGTGGCCAGCGGCATGCTCGCACCGCGCTCGGGGCGGATCCTCCTCGACGGCCAGGACGTCACGCACCGCCGCCCGCAGCAACTGCTCAAGGCGGGCCTGTCGCACGTGTTGCAGGGGCACAGCGTCTTCAAGGAGATGTCGGTGTCGGAGAACGTGCTGCTCGGCGCCTACACCCTGAAGGACAAGTCCGAGATCGCGGAGCGCGTCGACTTCGTCAAGCAGCTCTTCCCCGTCGTCGCCCAGCGGTGGGGATCGCTGGCGGGAGCGCTCTCGGGCGGGCAGCAGAAGCAGGTCGAGTTCGCCCGCTCGCTGATGGTCAGCCCGCGCGTGGTGCTGCTCGACGAGCCGTCGATGGGCCTGGATCCCAAGGCGACCGAAACCGTCTTCGAGCAGGTGGCCCGGATGCGCGACGCCGGAACCGCGGTGCTGCTGGTCGAGCAGAACGCCCGCCGCGCGCTGGAGACCGCCGATCTGGGCTGCGTCCTCGACCTCGGCCGGGTGCACATCGCCGGTCCGGCCGCCGAACTGCTCGAAGACCCGCAACTCGGCGAGCTCTACCTCGGCAACCGCCGCTCGTCGACCACCAAATCGTCCTGACGCCCGCTTTCCGACCCTGAAACGTTACGCGGATTGGGAGGTCCAATGAGCTCAACGCAAGCTCGACGACAGGCAAGCGGCGAAGCCGCTTTCTCTTTCCCCCCTACGCAGATGGACCACCCGCGGGTTCTCAGACGTCGCCTCGCGAGGACAGCCCCGACGCCGTGTATCGGACATACATAAGTCGGGGATCCCGCAGCCGAGGCGGCGTCTGAGGTTCCGCCAAGTGACCACTTACGCAAAACCACCCGCGTACATGCAAGGGGAGTCAGTCGAGTCATGCCAGATCACACGTACCGCATCCTGATGAACGGCGTCACCGGCCGGATGGGTTACCACCAGCACCTGCTGCGGTCGGTGCTGGCGATCCGCGACGAAGGCGGCATCGCCCTCGACGACGGCAGCCGGATCCAGGTCGAACCGGTCCTGGTGGGCCGCAACGCCGACAAGCTGGCCCGCATCGCCGACCAGCACGGGATCGCGGACTTCAGCACCGACCTCGACCGCCTGCTCGCCGAGGACGACGCCCAGATCTACTTCGACACCCAGGTCACCGGTGAGCGCAAGAAGGCGATCCTCAAGGCGATCGCCGCCGGGAAGCACATCTACACCGAGAAGCCAGTCGCGTCGTCGGTGGCCGAGGGCGTGGAGCTGGTGCAGGCGGCCGAGGCGCGCGGCATCGTCAACGGCGTGGTGCACGACAAGATCTTCCTGCCCGGTCTGCGGAAGCTGAAGCGGTTGGTGGACGCGGACTTCTTCGGCCGGATCCTGTCCGTGCGCGGCGAATTCGGCTACTGGGTCTTCGAAGGCGACGTGCTGCCCGCGCAGCGGCCGAGCTGGAACTACCGCGCCGAGGACGGCGGCGGTGTGGTGCTGGACATGTTCTGCCACTGGAACTACGTGCTGGAGAACCTCTTCGGCCCGGTCCGCTCGGTCATCGCGAAGGCCGTCACGCACATCCCCGAGCGCTGGGACGAGAACGGTCGCCGCTACGACGCCACGGCCGACGACGCGGCGTATGCGATCTTCGAGCTCGAAGGTGGCGTGATCGCCCAGGTCAACTCCTCCTGGGCGGTGCGGGTGGAACGCAAGGAACTGGTGGAGTTCCAGGTCGACGGCACGCACGGTTCGGCGGTCGCCGGGCTCTTCGGCTGCCGGGTGCAGCCGAGGGTGCGCACCCCGCGGCCGACGTGGAACCCCGACGAGCCGACCACCGAGGACTTCCGCGCCCAATGGGACGAAGTGCCGGACAACGCGGCGTTCGGCAACGGCTTCCGCACCCAGTGGGAGCAGTTCCTGCTGGACGTGCACCACGGCAGGCCGCACCGCTACGACTTCGCCGCCGGGGTGCGCGGCCTCCGGCTGGCCGACGCCGGGCTCACCTCCTCGGCCGAAGGCCGCCGCGTCGAACTCCCCGCTGGCGGCACGGCATGAGCGCGAGCATTCACCTGCCCGCGGCCGACGGCGGCTGGAGCGAGGTCGTGCTGCGGGAGCCCCGGCAGTGGAAGGAGCACCCGCGGCCCTACTCCTCGCGGGTCGCCTTCGCCGCCGCGCACGTGGCCGCCGATCCGCTCGGCGACAACACCCCTGGCTCGCCCGCGGCGGTGGACTGGGAGTCCACATTGGCCTTCCGCCGCGAGCTGTTCCGCTACGGCCTCGGCGTGGCGGAGGCGATGGACACCGCGCAGCGCAACATGGGCCTGGACTGGACATCGGTGCGGGAACTGGTCCGCCGCAGCGCCGAACAGGCCCGCGCGTTCGGCGCCCGGATCGCCTCCGGCGCCGGAACCGATCACCGCGACCAGCTCGACACCCTCGACGAGGTCATCGCGGCGTACGAGGAGCAGGTGGGTTTCGTGGAGTCCACCGGCTCGCAGGTGATCGTGATGGCCTCCCGCCACCTCGCCCGGATCGCCCGCAGCGCCGAGGACTACCGGCGGGTCTACGACGCGGTGCTGCGGCAGGTCGCCGAGCCGGTGATCCTGCACTGGCTCGGCGAGGTCTTCGACCCGCAGCTGGCCGGTTACTGGGGTTCCTCCGACGTGCCGACCGCGACCGGGTGCTTCCTCGACCTGGTCCGCGACCACGCCGAGAAGGTCGACGGGGTGAAGGTCTCACTGCTGTCGGCCGAACACGAACGCGGGCTGCGCGCCGCGCTACCGGCGGGGGTGCGGCTGTACACCGGTGACGACTTCAACTACCCGGAGCTGATCCGGGGCGACGGGCAGCACCATTCCGACGCCCTGCTCGGCGCCTTCTCCGCGGTCGCCCCGGCCGCGTCGGCGGCGCTGGCCGCGCTGGACGAGGGCGACCTCGCGACCTACGACGCCGAGATGGCGGCCACGCTCGCGCTGTCGCGACACGTGTTCAGCGCGCCCACCTTCTACTACAAGACCGGGATCGCCTTCATGGCTTGGCTGTGCGGGCACCAGCCCGGCTTCACGATGATCGGCGGCCTGCAGTCGGCGCGCAGCGCGGTGCACCTGGCGCGGGTCTTCGAGCTCGCCAACGAGGCGCGGTTGCTGCCGGATCCCGAGTTCGCCGCGCACCGGATGCGGTTGTGGTTGGCAGCGGCGGGGGCGGTGCGATGAGCGCGTTGCCCGCAACCGCGCGGAATCGCGATGTCCCCTCGGATGCCCCGGCCCGGGTGCCCACCCCGCGGCCCGGCGATCCGCGGCTGGCCCGGCTGTCGCTGAACCAGCGCACCACGGCCAACTGGTCGTTGCGCGAGGCGGTGGACGGCTGCGTGGCCGCCGGGATCGGCTCGATCGGCGTGTGGCGGGAGCCGGTCGCCGAGGTCGGTCTCGGCACCGCGGCCCGGATGGTCGGCGATGCCGGTCTGCGGGTTTCCTCGCTGTGCCGGGGCGGTTTCTTCACCGCGGCGGACCCGGACGCGCGGGCCGCTGCGCACCGCGACAACCTCGCCGCCCTCGACGAGGCGGCGGCGCTGGGCAGCGGTGTGCTGGTGCTCGTACCCGGTGGGCTGCCCCAGGGCGACCGCGACATCGCGGGTGCCCGGCTGCGCGTCGCGGAGGCGGTCGCGGCGTTGGTACCGCACGCCCGCGAGCGCGGCGTCCGGCTCGGCATCGAACCGATGCACCCGATCTTCGCCGCCGACCGGGGCGTGATCTCGACCCTCGCCCAGGCGCTGGACATCGCCGAAGGGCACCCGCCGGAAGTGGTCGGCGTCGTGGTCGACACCTTCCACGTGTGGTGGGAGCCCGGGGTGCTGGCGCAGATCGCCCGCGCCGAGGGGCGCATCGTCAGCTACCAGGTGTGCGACTGGATCACCCCGCTGCCCGCCGACAGCCTGCTCAGCCGGGGGATGGTCGGCGACGGTCACATCGACTTCGGCTCGCTCAGCCGTGCCGTCGCGGCCGCCGGATATCTCGGCGATGTGGAGGTCGAGATCTTCAACGCCGACGTCTGGGCCGCACCCGGCGCGGACGTGCTGGCCACCTCGGCCCGCCGCTACGTCGAATTCGTGCAACCGCACCTGTCCGCACCACCCGAGCGGGAGGGAATGTCCACATGAGACACCGCCGAAGGCTGGCCGCCGCACTGGCCGTCGGCCTGCTCGCGACCGCGACGGCCACCCCGGCCGCGGCCGCAGATGGCTTCCGGCCGCCGTTCGCGCTGGTGCGGCCACCGGCCACGGACCGGTTCTGGGACCCGCTGACCCCCGGGAAGTGGGAGTTCGCGAACCGCCAGGTGATCATGACCGAGCGCGGCGACGCACCGGAGGGCCCGCGCCGCCCGTTCGAGTACGCGATCGTCGACCGAGGCCCCGAGTTCGCGTCGTTGCGCTACACCGCCGAGGTCCGCATCGACGAACCGGTCAGCCGAAACGACCGCGACGTGGTCCTGATCTTCAACTACCAGTCCCCCACCCGCTTCTACTACGTGCACCTCTCGCAGGACAACACGATCTACCCGCACAACGGGATCTTCGTCGTCGACAACGCCGACCGCGAGCGCATCGACGACCAGTGGAACGGCACCACCGGTGCGCCGCCCGCGATCGACGACACCGACTGGCACGACGTGCGCCTGGACTACCGCGCATCGTCGGGCGAGATCGCGGTGTACGTGGACGGATCCGACGAACCCCTGATGACGGCGACGGACACCAGCTTCTCCGGCGGGCGGGTCGGCTTCGGCTCGTTCGACAACTACGGACGCGTCCGCGACGTGACCGTGGTCGGGACGACGGCCCGACCGGCAACCGGCACTTCTCCGTCGTGAGCCAGGTGGGCGGTTCCCCCGGAACCGCCTCGGCTTCGGCCAGCAATGCGAGACCGCAGTTCAGGCAGCGCTGCGCGCGAATTCCCGTGCCGGGCCTCGGCTTTCGGCAACGCGCACCGAGCTGTCACCTTTGACCAACCCACAACGGCGAGGGATGGAGTCCGAATGGGCGTGCACAGAAGATGGGTCTCCGCGATCACCGGCGCGGTGGTCGCGGCAACCCTGTTAGCACCACCGGCGGCGGCCGACGATCCGATCACCGATCCGATCCCGGAGGATCCGGTGCAGTCGCGGCTCGGCCTGGTCCTGACGGAGTACGCGCAACTGCCCGCGTCCGAACCGACCCCACCGGCGACCGACCCGCGGCTGATCCGGCACAACCGGATCAACTACATCGGCGAGGTCCCCGACGGTTCGGGCCGGATGTACGTCCCCGATCTCAACGGTCCCCTCTACCTGCTCGATGGCGGCCAGCAGCACGTGTACCTGGACTTCAAGCAGCGCTACGAGCACTTCTTCTCCGGTCGCGGCATGGGCAGCGGGTTCGGTTTCGTCACCTTCCACCCCGAGTTCGCCACCAACGGCAAGTTCTACACGGTGCACTCCGAGGATGAAGAGGCGATCGCCGAGGAGGACCCGACCTACCCGAACCAGCCGGATGCGTTCGTGCAGAGCGTGGTCACCGAGTGGACCGCCGACGACCCGGCGGCCGACGAGTTCTCCGGGACCAGCCGGGAGATCTTCCGCTTCGGCTTCACCACCCAGGTGCACGCCATCCAGCAGATCGACTTCAACCCGACCGCGCGGCCGGGCGATCCCGACTACGGGCTGCTCTACCTGGCGGTCGGTGACGGCGGCATCGGCGTGGATTCCGATGTGCCGCAGGACATGAGCACACCGGCGGGCAAGATCCTGCGGATCGACCCGGCGGGCACCAACGGCCCGAACGGCCAGTACGGCATCCCCGCCTCCAACCCGTTCGTCGGCACTCCCGGGGCGCTGGGCGAGATCTACGCGCTGGGGATGCGGGATCCGCACCGGTTCAGCTGGGATCCCGCCGGGCGCAACGCCATGTACCTCGGTCACATCGGGCAGCACGCGATCGAAGCGGTCTACGAGGTCCGCGCCGGGGACAACTTCGGGTGGAGCGAGCGCGAAGGCCGTTTCGAGTTCCGCCGCGAAACCCAGTGCTACCTGTACCCGCTGCCGGAGGACGACGACCAGTACGACTACGTCTACCCGGTCGCCGCCTACGACCACGACCCGCCGCCGAACTGGCCGTGCGACGCCGACAGCGGCCATGCGATCTCCGGTGGTCAGGTCTACCGCGGGACGGATCTGCCGCTGCTGCGGGGCAAGTACATCTTCGGCGACCTCGTCGACGGCCGCGTGTTCTACACCGACGTCAACCGGATGCAGCGCGGTGCGCCGCGCGCGCCGCTGCACGAGATGCAGCTGTTCGACACCGACGGCAACCAGCTGCGGATGACGGACTTCGTCGGGGATGGGCGCGTGGACCTGCGCTTCGGGGTCGACGCCGAGCGCAACCTGTACCTGTTGGCCAAGGCCAACGGCAAGATCTGGAAGGTCACCGGAACCCGGATGGGCGCCGGATCCGAGGTCACCCGCGAGGTGCAGCGCGATCTCGTCGCGCACTACGACTTCGAGCACCCGTTCGCCGCCGACGATTCCCAGGAGCTCGACCAGGGTTCGTCCGGCACGTTGCTGGCGCAGGTCAACGGCGGCGAGGACATGCGGGTGGCCGACGGCGCGTTCCCGGGCAGCAACAACGCACTCCAGTTGCAGCAGCAGGCCCCCGGCGTGAACGGGAACGACGACTGGAAGGCCGGGGTGTGGGACGAAAACGGCGTGCAGTCGCTGAGCGCGTTCAACGGCACCAAGGGCGCGACGGTGATGGGCTGGTTCAAGATGACCGGGCAGAACCCGAGCCCCAACTCCACGACGCCGGAGCCCGATGACCTCTTCAACGCCGTCGGCCTGGCCGGAGTCCTCAGCGGGAACTCCGACGGGCACGACGTCCGGGCGTTGCTGGAACTGATCGATGTGGACGGTGAAATGCGGCTGGTGGCGCTGGGCCGCCGCGTCGATGGCGGCAGCTCCCAGACGTTCGCCGCCCAGCAGGACTGGCGCGAAATCCTCCCGCCGGACGAATGGGTGCACCTGGCGGCGACGTTCGACTACACCAACGGCGAGATGGCGCTCTACCGCAACGGCGAGCCGATCCCGGGCTTCTACACCGTTCCCGGCGATCCGTGGCAGCTCGACGGATCCGGTGCGAGCCCGACGAACCCGCGCGGCATCAAGATCGGCGGCAGCTTCCCGCAGAACACCCTGGAGCGCAATCCCTGCAACTGCCGGATGGACTCGCTGATGTTCCTCAACACAGCGGCCGACGCCGACACGATCGCAAAGCAATACCGGCGCTTCTTCAACCACTGACGCCGCAGTAGAGCGGATCTGTTCGGAGTGAGGGGCACCCGTGACCCGGTTACTTGGTCACGGGTGCCCCTCACCGCTGTCATCCCGAGGGTTCAGGCCGTGTAGGAGTTCGTTCAGGAGGTGGTTTAGGGCTTGGTCGGTGGTTGTTTCGGTGGGGAGGATGCCGGTGGTGGTGAGGCTGGCGAAACCGTGTAGTGCGGCGAAGACCGCGAGTGCGATCGCTTCGGCGTTGCCGGGGTGGACGTCGCCGCTTTGCTGACCGTCGGCGATGACCGCGAACACCACGGCGCCCAGGTGGTGACCGGCGGCGAGGAGTTCCTCGGTGGCGTCCGGGGCGAGCTTGCGCACGAACATCAGCTCCAGCAGTTCCGCCTCGTGCGCGGCGAAGCGGACGTAGGCGCTGGCCATCGCGGCGAGCTTGGCGCGAAACGGTCCGCTGGTCGCCGCGGCCGCGCCGAGTTCGGCGGACAGCCGTTCGAACCCGCGCAGCGCCAGGGCGTTCAGCAGCGCCCGCTTGTCCTTGAAGTGCCGTCGCGGCGCGGCGTGGCTGACGCCGATGTCCCGCGCGAGTTCCCGCAGGGACAGGGCATCGACCCCGGACGTGCGCAGCGCGGCGGCGGCGGAGTCCAGCAACGCGGCGCGAAGGTCCCCGTGGTGATAACGACCTTCAGCCATGGCCCGCAGCCTACCCTGAATGTTGCCATCGACTGCATTGTTTTCGTTGCCAACTTTGTTGCCAATGACTACATTGACGGCATGGCAACTACTTGGAACACCGCCCAGATACCCGACCTGACCGGCCGCACCGCGGTCATCACCGGCGCGAACAGCGGCCTCGGCGTGCGCACCGCCCAGGCCCTGGGCAAGGCCGGTGCGCACGTCGTGCTCGCCGTCCGCGACCTGGACAAGGGCAAGGCCGCCGCGACCGAGGTCCCCGGCAGCCACGAGGTGCGCCGCCTGGACCTGGCCGACCTCGCCTCGGTGCGTGAGTTCGCGGCGTCCTGGGACGGCGAGCTCGACCTGCTGATCAACAACGCCGGGGTGATGATCCCGCCGGAGGGCCGCACCAAGGACGGCTTCGAAACGCAGTTCGGCACCAACCACCTCGGCCACTTCGCGCTCACCAACCTGCTGCTGCCGCACCTCACCGACCGCGTGGTGACCGTCTCGTCCACCGCGCACCGGTACGTGCGCGGCATCAACTTCGACAACCCCAACTTCACCGGCGACTACCGCGCGCAGCGCGCCTACGGGCAGTCCAAGCTGGCCAACCTGCTGTTCACCCTGGAGTTGCAGCGGCGGCTCGACGAGATCGACTCCCCCTTGCGGGCGCTGGCCGCGCATCCGGGATACGCGGCCACCAACCTGCAGAGCAGCAGCTCGAATCCACTGATGCGCCTGGTCATGGCCGTCGGCAGCCGGTTCCTCGCGCAGGACGCGATGGCCGGTGCGCTGCCAACGCTGTACGCCGCGACGCAGGACCTGCCCGGCGTGAGCTACCTCGGCCCGGACGGGATGTTCGAGATGCGCGGTGGCCCGACACTGGTCAGCCGGACCGCGGCCGCGAGCGACCCGGCGGCGGCCAAGCGGCTGTGGGCGATGTCCGAGGAGATGACCGGCGTCACCTTCCCGCTCTCGAAGACCGAGTAGCCCGAGCGGACAACCGCTGGGTGACCGGCACTCCCGCCCGGTTGCGCGCCCTGCCAACCGGTGTGGGCCTTCCGTTCCAGCCCGCGTAGCCGCTCGCGGCGAAATCGCGCGCTACTCGGTGCTGCCGACGATGTGGTCGACGAAGCCGTAGGCGAGGGCCTCCTCCGCGTCGAACCAGCGGTCCCGGTCCGCGTCCGCGGTGATCCGCTCCACGGACTGGCCGGTCTGCCGCGCGGTGATCTCCGCGATCCGCCGCTTCATCTTGCCGAACACCTCGGCCTGGATGGCGACGTCGCTGGCGCTGCCGCCGACACCGGCCGACGGCTGGTGCATCACGATCCGGGTGTTGGGCAGCAGGTACCGCTTGCCCGACGCGCCAGACGACAGCAGGAACTGGCCCATCGACGCCACGAAGCCCAGGCCCCAGGTCGACACGTCCGGCTTGACCAGCTGCATGGTGTCGTAGATGGCCATGCCCGCGTTGACCGAGCCGCCCGGCGAGTTGATGTAGAAACTGATGTCCTTGGCCGGGTCGGCGGCGGCCAACAGCAGCAGCTGCGCGCTGATCCGGTTGGCGACCTCGTCGGTGACCTCCGAACCGAGGAAGACGATGCGGTCGCGCAACAGCTGCTCGTAGACCGAGTCGTTCAGGGACAAACCCGAGGGCGACTGCATCTCAGGTGCCAGGTGAAGTGTCATCGTTTGCCTGCCTCGATCGGTGTGCACGTCAGAACCGACCGTATGCCGCCGAAGTCCGCTCGGGGCGTGTTGTTCGCTCAGGGCGTGGTTCGCTCCCAGCGATCAGCGCATTCGAGACTGCTTCGAGAATTCGATTACGCACGGCACCCGGATGCTCCACAGTGGACTTCCGCATCCGGGGAGGACCGCGACCGACCCGGCCGCTTGGGGCCCAACAGCCGGGTCGGCGCGATCATGTGGCGGGTCCGGTGCGGAAGGTGAATCGGAAGGTGCCGATCCAGATCTCGTCGCCGTCGACCAGCCTGGCTCGATCCACCGGACTGCGATTGAGGTAGGTGCCGTTGAGCGAACCGGTGTCGGTGATCGTGTAGTGCGCGCCGTCGCGGTCGATTCGCGCGTGGCGACGGGACACGGTGGGCGAGTCGAGCGTGATGTCGCAGTCCCGATCTCGCCCAACTGTCGTCCCGCCCACCGAAACCGGAATGGTGGCACCGGCACGCGGTCCCCGGGTGACCACAAGACCGGTGCCACCCACCGGGTCGGGCCGAACCTCCGGTACCGGAGTCAGCGGTGCGGCCTGCCCAGGAACGAAGACGACCGCCTCGGTCGATTCATCGCCGAACGTTCCCACGGCTGGGGCAGGTACACCGCTTCGGCCCTCATTCATGACATCCTCCTGGTGGTGCGACCACCACGGTCGCGGCAGCAGCTGCACGGAGGGTCGTCGGGGAACCCCGCAAGCCCCGGCTCTCCCGTCTTCGCGCCTCAGGGCCTGCATGCTCCAATCTAACGGCGCGAACCCGGACTTTCTTGAGACGAACCTGAAAAGAGACTGGGAGAAGCCCCAGCCAGGTCCGGACCACCCTGCGTGACCGGATGACGGCTAGGTCGCCAATCACATGGCGGACGGCGGAAATTCGATGGCGGTTGAATCACAATTCGGCTGCCAGCGGGCGATCTTCGGCGCCTGCGGCGGTGGTGCGGAAGCGTGCCCGGTACGTGGTGGGTGCCACCCCGAGGCTCTGCTGGAAGACGCGGCGCATGGTCTCCGAGGACCCGAAACCGGATTGCTCCGCGACGGCGTCGACGGGGTCGTTGCCCGCTTCGAGCAGCGCCCGAGCGGCCTCCATGCGCAGCGACTCCACGTACTGGCCCGGTGTCATCCCGGTCTCGTCGCGGAAGAGCCTGGAAAGGTGCCGAACGCTGACACCGCTGCGGCGGGCCAGGCCGTCGAGGCTGTGCAGGGCACCGGGATCGGCTCCGACTGCGTCCATCACCTGCCGCACCGCGGGATGCTTCGCCTCGCGCGGGCTGAGGCGGGCGCTGAACTGGGACTGCCCGCCCGGCCGGGCCATGAACACCACCAGCTGCTGCGCCACCCGGCGCGCCAGGGCGGCTCCGTGATCTTCCTCGACCAGCGCCAGCGCCAGGTCGATGCCCGCGGTGACACCGGCCGAGGTGGTGACCTCGCCGTCGCGCACGAACACCGGGTCGGCCTCGACGCGCACCCTCGGGTAGGCAATGGCCAGTTCGCGGGCGAGCTCCCAGTGCGTCGCGGCGCGTCGGCCGTCCAGCACACCGGTCGCGGCCAGCACGAAAGCCCCGGCGCACACCGACGTGATGCGCTTGCCGCGACGCCCCAGATCGGCCGCGAAGGCGATCAGTTCCCGGTCGGCCACCGCCTGCCGCCAGTCCCGCCGGCCGGGCACCACGACGGTGCCGACCCGCCGGGGCAGGCTCTCCGGCCCGCCGTCCACCCCGATGCGCACCCCTGCCGAGGTGCGCACGTCGGAGCCGGTGGTGGACACGACCCGCACGTCGTAGTTCGCCCCGAAGGCGTTGGCCGTGGCGAAGACCTCGACTGGACCGGTCACGTCCAACAGCTGCACCTGGTCGAAAGCGACCACGGCGACCAGGTGCTCGGCGGCAGCGCTCATTCCGGCCACGTCGAGTCGAGGATGGTGCGGACGAAGTCGCCGCGTTCGAAGCCGGGCACGTAGTGTTCCAGCACATCGGCCTTGACGTTGCCGAAGGTGGTCTGCGGCCTCGGCCGGATGCCGTCGGTGAAGGCTTCGAGGATCCGCCGCTTGAAATCGGGGCGCGGGTGCAGGGCGACGATGGCGTTGCGGTCGGCCTCGTCGATGTCCTGGTAGCCGATGCCGAGCACGTCGTACTCCACGCCCGCCGTCACCAACGCGACCTCGGGTTCCATGAACTCCGGGATCCCCGGCGTGGTGTGCAGCGCGATCGCGGTCCAGACCCTTCGAATGCTGTCCTCGGGCACCCGGTGGGCCATCAGGAAGTGCCGTGCCTCGTCGGCGCTGTCCACCTCGAAGCGGCGGCCGCTGCCGCGGAATCGCTCGCCGAGGCCGAGATCGTGGAACATGGCGCCGATGTAGAGCAGCTCGGGGTCGAAGCTCAGGTCCCGGTTGCGGCCCTGCAGGGCGCCGAAGAAGTAGACGCGGCGCGAGTGGTGGTAGATCAGTTCGTTGGTGGTGTCCCGCACCAGTTCGGTCGCGCTCCGGGCCAGCTGGGTGTGCGGAACCACTACGTCCGGTGCGGTGGGGAGTTTGGTCGTCATCGCGCTCACCTGAGTCCTTCGATCGGTCCTGCCGTAGGCCCAGCGTCCACCTCCGGCACCGCCGGACACCATGGCCATAAGGCCATATAACCCACAGATGCGGACATGGGCGGCGGCCCGCAGCGGCGCCGCCATCGGCGGGCCGAGCGCCGAATCGTCCACTGTGGATATGCAAGGCGAAAGGCCGGTCCGCTGGCGCGGATCAGAGGTGCTTGGTGAAGAACACGCGGCGGTAGCCGTGGTCGGTGGCGCGATGCGTCTCGACGAACCCGCGGCGGGCGTAGTAGGCGAGGTTCTCCGTCATGGCCTCATTGGTGTACAGCCTGACTTCGGCGACGCCGTGCTCGCGCGCCCGCTCGTCGGTGAAGTCCAGCAACCGCCCGCCGATTCCGCTGCCCTGCGCGTCGGGTGCGACGGCGACGTTGTCCAGCAGCACGTGATCGGGCCCGAACCTCAGCACGAGCAGGCCCACCAGCACGTCGTCGTGCTCCGCCACCCAGACCCCACCGGCTTCGACGAGGGCCTGGTAGTCCGCTTTCATCGGCGCCGGTTCCTGGCCCATGCGCTCGGTGTAGTGCGCGTAGGCCTGGCGAGCCAGCTCGAACAGCGCCCCGGCATCGCCGCGCAGCGCGGGTCGGATGGTCATCATCTCGGCAGTCTGACCACGGCCGGGCCGCGGTGTCCAGCGTTGGGCACGCTCAGCTGAGGTGCTTGTAGAAGAAGCTGCAGTCTTCGAGGGAGCCGGTCGGGTCGGCCGCGTAGTCGGGGACGATGCCGTACCGCGTCCAGCCAGCGGAGTGGTAGAGCCGCTCCGCGGCACTGCCGGTCGTGGTGTCCAGCATCAGGAGGGTGGCCCCGGCTCGGGCGGCGGCCTGTTCGGCGGTGGCGAGGAGCGCGCGGCCCAAGCCCCGGCCGCGGGCGTCGCGGTGCACCATCAGCTTGGCGATCTTGGCCCGGTGCCTGCCGTTGGGCGTGTGTTCCAGGGCCAGGCTGATGGTGCCGGTGATGCCGTCGAAGCCGTGGGCGACCCAGACGGTGACGCTGCCGTCGGCCACGGCGGGCTGCAGGCCGCGCCACCAAGCCGTCGCCGCATCCTGGTCGAACGGGGCCAGGAAACCCAGCGAGAAGCCGTCGGCGACGGCGGAGACCAGGACGTCGGCCAAGCCCTTCACGCTGTCGCGGAAGTCGGCTGCGGACAGGCGGGTGATGTTGTGCAACTGGCGCTCCTTCGTACCGCGCGGGGTGACGGGAATCGGGCCGCTCACGGCAGGACGACGACCAGCGCGTAGCGGACCGGATCGGGACCCGGGTTGCGGAACCGCGAACGACCCCACAGCCGGAAGCGCAGGCAATCCCCCGCCGAGACCCGGTGCACGCCGCCCGCAGTGACCTCCAGGACGCCGTCCAACACCCAGATGTGCTGCTCAAGGCCCGGTACGGCCGGTCCGTCGTAGGAGATGTCCGCGCCCGGCCGCAGGACGCCCTCGACGACCTCGCCACGCAGTCCGGGATGCGGCGGGGACACCGACCGCCGGGTGAAACCCGAGGATTCGTCGTGCCACACCGCCTGCTGGGCGGCCCCGACCAGTTGCGGCGGCTCCGACTCCACCTCGGCCAGCAGCCGCGACATCGTGCGCTCGTAGGCCGCGCACAACCTGTTCAGCAACGTCGCGGTCGGGCTTATCTCGGCCCGCTCCAGCCGCGACAACGTCGAGCGGCTGATACCGGTGCGCCGCGCCAGCTCGTCCAACGACCAGCCGCGCGCCACGCGCAGCTCGGCGAGCCGACCCGCCAACCGGGCCTCCACGCCCTCGGACTCCACCTCTCCCGTTGATCTCATATTCGAGATCCTATCCCACATATGAAACGCGCAGGTTAACGGCGCGCGTGGCACTGCGGCTCGTGAGCGATTACCGGTTCCAACCCGCTGATCCGGGGATCAACGTCGCCGACGTCGGGGTGCTGCTGCGCGCCGACCTGTCGACGATCGACCTGCTGTCGCTCCGCGCACCCGAATCGCTGACGGTCCAGGCGCGGGCCGACGGTGTGGCGGTGCTCCCGCGCACCGCCCCCTACGGCACCACGGGGTCGTGCGAACAACCGATCATCACCATCGGGGATCAGCTGCTGCTCCCCTGGGGTGCCGAGCCGATGCGCACTCACTCCGGCGACCGGGCCATCCGGAATCTGACGTCGCTGATCAGCGGTTTGGCGTGCGCTCGACGAGATCCGGGGCAGGAATCGGATCTCCTGGTAGGCCCCTTGGGTGGACCGATCGCGCTCAACGCCACGACGGGCAGCCTCGCCGACTGGGGCGGCGCCCCGGCGGAGATCATGCACGTCGTGTTCAAGGTTGCCGGTGGCGGTCTCGAAGAGACCCTCGCGGTGGTCCAACCCGGCCGCCCCGCCACGATCGGGGTGCCCCACCGGGCCGATGGCGGCAGCTCCTCGCCACCGCCCGTCCGGTTTCCCGAACGGCCCGGTCGCGGTCATCTCGCTGGACCAGAACGGCGCTCCGCTGCACGCGACCGTCGTGGAGCCGTAACCGATTCTTCCGATGAGGGAGTGCGCGGATTGGTCTGCGTGGCGGCGCGGGTAGCAGACCTGGCGATTTCGCGCGAAAACGCCACCCGCCCCGCATGGGAGACGGCGATTTCGCGCTAAATCGCCCACCTCACCCGAGGTGGACGGCCCGACACGACCACTTCAAAAACAGGCACTCAGAGATGGGTTCAGCGCCGCTTCGCGGTGCGGCGGGTGGGTGTCGCGGTGGCCGGGTCCTCCGGCCAGGGGTGCTTCGGGTAGCGACCGCGAAGTTCCGCGCGCACCTGCTGGTATCCGTTGCGCCAGAACGAATCGAGATCCGCGGTGACCGCCGCCGGACGCCCGGCGGGCGAGAGCAGGTGCAGCACCACCGGGACCCGCCCATCGGCGATGCGCGGCACGTCGTGCCAGCCGAAGACCTCCTGGAGCTTCACCGGTAGGACCGGCTGCTCGCCCTGGTAGTCCACCTTGATGCGGGAGCCCGAGGGAACTTCGATCCGCTCCGGCGCGAGCTCGTCCAGCCGACCGGCCACCGACCAGTGGATCAGCCGCCGCAACGCGATGTTCGCCGGAATCCGCAGATCCGCCCGCCGCTTCGCCTTGGACAGCTCCGGCTCCAACCATCGATCCGCCGCGGACAGGAGGGATTCTTCGTCGGTGGGTGGCCAGGGATCGCCGAGCGTGGCGTGCAGGAATCCCAGCCGTTGCCGCAGCCGCCGCGCTTCGTCGGTCCAGTGCAGCAGTTCCAGCCCTTCCGCGCGAAGACCGTCCAGCACCGCGAGCCTGATCTCGGCGGGGTCCGGGTCGGAAATCCGCCGCCTGCTCAGGACGATCGAGCCGAGCCGTTCGGCGCGGCTGGCCCGCACCTCGCCGTCGCCCCAGCTGACCTCGTCGGCGGTGGTCAGCAGCGCGGGTGCCGCGCGCCGGGCCAGCACCTCGTCGGCCGACGCGGCCAGGCGGATCGTGCCGTGGGAGTTGCCCGGCGCACGGTCGGCGACGGCGACCGCCAGCCACTCCGAGTCGCGCAGTCCGGAGTTCGCGGGCAACTCAACCGCTGTCCCGGACGCCATCAGGTACACCGTCGAATCCGCGCCGCGACGTCGCGCCAGGCGCTCCGGGTGCGCCAGCGCGACGACCAGTGCCGCATCACCCCGTGCCGCATCACCCCGTGCCGCCGTCCCGGCGTGCGGCGGCACCAACGCCCGCAGCCTGCGGACCTCGCGTTGCCACCGCTGGCTGCCCGGCGCACCCCGGCGCAGCTGGGCGAGCGCGGCGGTCACATCGCCTTCGGTGGTCAGGGTGTCGTCGTCGAGAAGTGCGACGACCTCGGTCGTGATGTCCGTGCCCGCCGACTCGCCACCGTCCAGCAGGGCGCGAGCCAGCCTCGGGTGCAGACCGAGACCGGCCATCCGGCGGCCCCGGTCGGTCACCGCACCCGAGGAGTCCAGCGCGCCGAGGCCGCGCAGCACCTCCCGGCCAGCCGCCAGCGCTCCGGCGGGCGGCTCGTCCCACCACGTCAGCGCCGACCCGTCCGGTGTTCCCCAGCACGCCAGTTCCAGGGCGAGCCGGGTCAGCTCCGCGGTCCGGATCTCCGGTTCCGGGTAGGCGGGCAGCGTGCTGTGCTCGTGCTCGGGCCAGCAGCGGTAGACCGCACCCGGTCCCTGCCGCCCGGCGCGCCCCGCCCGCTGGTCGGCGACCGCGGCGGACACCCGCACCGTTGCCAGCCCGGACAGACCACGACGGTTGTCCACACGCGACACCCGCGACAGTCCCGAATCGACGACGGCACGCACGCCCGGCACGGTCAGGCTCGATTCGGCCACCGCTGTCGCCAGCACGACCCGGCGACGATTCCCCACGCGCAGCGCCGAATCCTGCTGCGCATGGGTGAGTCTGCCGTGCAGCGAAACCACATCCACATCGGATGAATCGGACAACTGCGCCGAAGTGCGGCGGATCTCGGCGACACCGGGCAGGAATGCCAGCACGTCGCCGTCCTGCTCGGCCAGGGCGGTGCGCACGGCACGCGCCACGCACGACTCGATCCGCTCGCCCCGACGCGTTGGCAGGTAAGCGGTGCGCACCGGATGAGTTCTCACCTTCGCCTCCAGCACCGGCGCGCCACCGCGCAGTTCCGCGGCGCGACCGGCCGCCACCGTGGCCGAGGTCGCCAGGATCCGCAGGTCCGGGCGCAGGCCTTCCCGGGCGTCCAGCAGCAGCGCCAGCAGCAGATCCGCGTCGAGGTGCCGTTCGTGGCACTCGTCGAGCACCACCACGTCGATCCCGGTCAGCTCCGGGTCGGACTGCAGACGCCGCACCAGCAGGCCGGAGGTCACCACCTCGACGACGGTGTCGGGGCCGCGGCGGCGCTCGCCGCGCACCGAGTACCCCACGCGCTGCCCGACGTTCTCGCCCAGCAGGCTCGCCATGCGTTCGGCCGCAGCGCGGGTGGCCAGCCTGCGCGGCTCGGCCACCACGACGCACAGCCCCTGCTCGGCAAGCGCCAACGGGACCAGCGTCGTCTTGCCGGTGCCCGGCGGGGCCACCAACACCGCCGTACCGCGTCGCGCCAGCGCACCGGTGACGTCGTCGAGCACGGCGCGCACCGGAAGGTCGGGGAATTCGAACATAACGCCGCCATCCTGCCACTCCGCGATGCGCATGCCGTTGGTCGCGGCGGAGGTGCCCGGCGCCTTCCAGTCGTGCACCGGTGCGGATCGTCCTGATCGGGTACCCGGCAACGCGCCGGGAGTGCGCGAATTGTCGTTGCGCAGCAAGCAAATCCATCCGGTGCGGCAGTCCGGCGGCGGGCGACCGGGGAGACGCGGGATTACGATCGGGGCATGGAGTTCATGATCTCGATCCCGCAGTTCTACGCCGACGGCGAATTCGACGCGGCCACCTTCGGCGCCTACCTGGAGCGCGTCGAGGCGCTCGGCTTCGACAGCGCGTGGACCCAGGAGAACGTGCTGGCCGCGATGCCGCTGCTGAGTCCGATCGAGACGATGACCTTCGCCGCGGCCCGAACCGAGCGGCTGCGGCTGGGTTGCGCGGTGTTCGTGACGACCCTGCACAACCCGGTGCACCTGGCGAAGAGCCTGAGCACGCTGGACCAGCTGTCCCGGGGTCGTCTCGAAGTCGGCGTCGGTACCGGCGGGCGGGGCCGGATGTTCGCGGCGTTCGGCGTCGACTCGGCGCGCTTCGTCGGCCAGTTCACCGAAGGCCTGGAGCTGATGAAGGCGCTGTGGACGCAGCCGCGGGTCACCTTCGACGGCCGGTTCTGGCAGCTCGACGACGCGGCCATGGAGCCCAAGCCGTTCCAGAAACCGCATCCACCGATCTGGTTCGGTGGCAGCAGCCCGGCGGCGCTGCGCCGCGCGGTCCGGCACGGCAACGGCTTCTTCGGCGCCGGATCAACCACCACCGCCCAGTTCGCCGAGCAGGTCCAGGCGGTGTACGCCACGCTGGCCGAGCACGAGCGGGACGCAGCCGAATTCCCCATCGCCAAGCGCGTCTACATCGCGGTGGACGACGACCCCGCGCGGGGCCGGGAACGGATCAACGCCGCCCTGACGCGGATTTACGGCCACCGCTCGGAGACCATCGAGGCCGCCGCGGTCGCCGGAACACCGGAGGACTGCGTGCGAGAACTCCGCGAGGTCGAAGCCGCCGGTGCGCAACGCATCCTCTGCACCCACCTGTTCGACCACGCCGAGCAGCTGGAACGCCTCGCGACCGAGGTCATGCCGCACTTCCGCTGATCTCCGTCGACGTCGGAGGCGGGGCACCACGGCGCCGCCGACCGCCCAGCGGCGACTGCCGGAATCGGCGAAACGCAGGGCGACGCACGATTGCTCCAGTATTGGGATTCCGTGCCGACTTTCGATCGGGACCGGTCCCGGTGGGCCGCTTCGGTGCAATAAAGTTGGTCCGTCTTGCCGCGAGACTGGGCCATCTTGCCGCGAGATTGGGCCGTGGCCCGTGGCGATCGGAGGAGCGGTGCACACCGGTCAATTGGTCATCGGCCGATATCGGTTGGTCGAGCAGATCGGTTCCGGCGGCAACGGAATTGTCTGGCGCGCCATCGACGAGGAACTGGACCGGCCGGTAGCGATCAAGCACGCCTTGTCGCGGGACAGCGAGAACGGTGCCGAGCGGATCAGCCGCCTGCGGCGCGAGGCCAAGACGTTGGCGCAGGTGAACCACCCCAACGTGGTGACGCTGTTCGACGCGGTGGCCGACGGCGCCGAGTGGTGGCTGGTCATGGAGTACGTCCCGGCGCCCGACTTGGCCGCGCACGGCACGCTGCCGCCGAGCCGCGTGGCCCGGCTCGGAGCACAGCTGGCCAGCGCGCTGGAGGCGGTGCACGCCATGGGCATCGTGCACCGCGACATCAAGCCGAGCAACGTGCTGATCACCGGCGACGATCGCGCCAAGCTGGGTGATTTCGGGATCTCGCGCGTCGTGCACGCCGACGTGACGCTGACCGACTCCGCCCTGCTCACCGGAACTCCCGGTTACGTCGCACCGGAGGTGGCAGGCGGCGACGAACCCATCCCGGCCTCGGACGTCTTCTCGCTGGGCGCCACGCTGTTCGCTGCGGTGGAGGGCGTCTCGCCGTTCGGCCCCTCCGACAACCCCCTGGTGCTGCTGCGCCGCGCGGCGGCGGGTGACATTTGCGCGCCGAGCCGCGCCGGGGCGCTGGCTCCCGCGCTGTCGGCGATGCTGCGGGTCGACCCGGCGAAGCGACCAACAGCGGCAGAAGCAAAGCGGATCCTCGAAAGCATCGCCGACCGCACGGCCGCCGATACCGACCCGCCCCCGGTGCCGCGACGCCGCCGCTTCGGCATGGCGACGGCATCCGTGGCGGTCGTGGCCGTGCTGGCGATCGGCGCGTGGCTGGTGTTCGACCTGACGTCCAGTTCCGCCGACGACACCGCGCGGTCCGGCCCGTCGCCGACCATCGGCGATCCCCGCACGGCCGATCCCTGCGCGTTGATCGACCCGGCCCCGCTCGCGCGGTTCGGCGACACCGACGTGGACACCGACTACGGCAACTTCAACCGGTGCGACGTCATCGTGCAGTCCGGGGACAGCGAAGTGGACGTCCAGGTGCAGCTCGAAAAGGGGACCTCCGGAGGCCCGCCGCTACCGATCGAGAAGGTGGGTGAACTCAGCATCGTGCGGGAGCCCGGGGACAGCGAGGGATGCGAGCGGATGCTGCTGCTGCCCGACCGCTACCGCATCCCGATCAGCGCCGAGCAGAACGGCGAAGGCCAGGCCGATTTCTGCGCCATGGCCGACGCGGCCGTCACCAGCGCGGTGGAAGTGCTTTCCCGAGGCCAGCTGCCGCGCCGCCCCACGCCGGAGCCCGCGTCGCTGATCAACGCCGACGCCTGCGCACTGCTCGACGCCAACGCGCTGGCCCGGTTTCCCGGTGTCGACGCCATCCATCCGGAAATCGGCTTCGGCGGCTGGGAATGCCGGTGGAACAGCACCACCAGCCCGCTGACGCTGCTCGTCCGCTTCGACCGGAACGAGTCGCTGAACGCCCACGACGGGCGCCCCGTCCAGCTCGCCGGCCGCGACGCGTTCGTCGAGCCCGAAGGCTACGGAGACGATACGTGCGAGGTCAGCGTCGTCCACCGGAAGTACGCGGGCGAGGACGCGGAGCCGATGGACGAACTGCTGCTCGTCGTGGTCATGGGTGCGCAGCCGCCCGACCAGCTCTGCGGGCTGGCCACCAGTCTCGCCGAGCCTGCCGCCGCCGCGCTGCCGCGACCATGACCCGAGGCGTGGTGCCGATCCGATTCGGGAGGGCTCCCAGGTCTTCCTGACATCCTGCGACGAGACCGACATCTGACGTCTTCGGAGGTGGCTGTGAGCGAGAATCTCAAGGTGGCTGGGGGTAGTCCGCTCTCGGCCGGGCACGGCAGCCTGGCATTCGGCGTGCCGACGTCCACGCCGGGCACGATCTACGCGCTGGCGATCGCGGGTGGTATCACGGTCCGGCCGCGCGAGGGGCGCACGATCCTGTTCGGGCGCAACCGGCCGGACGTGCACGTCTGCATCGGCGAGAGCGACCGGCGGGTCAGCCGCCACCACGGTTTGCTGACCTGCCACGAGAACATGTGGTGGGTCAACAACACCGGGCGGCTGCCGATCCGGCTACCCGACTCCCGGCTGCTGTTCACCGACGACGAACCGATTCCGATCACCGAGGGTTACACGCCGCTGTTCGTGCGCGGATCCAACGACCGCGAACACCTTCTTGAGCTGTACGTGACGGGACTGGACGGGCAACAGCCGACATCGCAGCACAACGATCCCACCCAGCCGCCGAGGACGTGGAAGCTCTCCCCCGCCGAAAAGCTGACCCTGGTCGTGCTGGGCCAGCGGTACCTGCTCCACGAGGCGCACCCGCAGCCGCTGTCCTGGCGGCAGACGGCCCTGCAACTCGCCGAACTGCAACCGGCGGCCGGGTGGACGGCCAAACGCGTCGAGCACAACGTCGTCGCGGTCCGCACCCGGCTGTCCAAGGACGGCGTGGCGGGACTCACCCGGGACGAAGTCGGCGAGCCGGTCGGAAACAGCTTGAACCACAACCTGATTCGCGAACTGATGACCAGCACCACCCTAGTGCCACCGGATCTGCGCCTGCTCGACCAACTCGACGACTGATCAGCACACCAGCGTTTGGATGGCTTCGAGCGCGTGTTCCGCGAACTCCGCGCCGGGAGGGGTCCCGGCTGGCAGCGGTACACAAGTACGCGGAAGGTTCCCAATGCCAAGGAGTTACCGATGACCTCCCCGCAGCCCGCAGAACTGGCACCGAAGATCGTCAAGCCCATCCGGATCGTGATGTTCGTGCAGGCCGTGCTCGGCCTGGTGGCCGCGGTGTTCGTCCTGCTGCTGATGCTGTCGGACGACAGCGCCTTCGAGGGCGGCAACACCGTGATCGGCGTCTTCATGGTGCTCTCGATCGTGGCGGCCGCCGCGCTGCTGTTCTGCGCCATCATGCTGCCCAGCCGCCAGCCCTGGATCCGCGTCACCGTCATCGTCATCGAGGCGATCACGACGATCGACGGGCTGGTGACCCTGGTGTTCGCCATGAACCCGCTGGCGGCGCTTCGCGTGGTGTTCGGCGTGCTGGTGATCCAGGCGCTGCTCCGGCAGGACGTGCGGGCGTGGTTCGCCGAGCCGCAGACTCGGCTGCACTGAACCCGCCAGCTGGACCTGCCAGCTGGGCCTGCCAGCTGGGCCTGCCAGCTCGCTGAATGTGGCCGCACCGCGCGACGAAGCCCGCTGACCGGGACGAATCATCGCCAATCGCGACGCGACAGCAGGTCTCGATGCCGCGGCGGGCGCTACGGTTTGCGTGCGACGGCGGCGAGCAGTCGGCCAGCTTCCGGGTTGTCCTCCGCGTCGACGTTCCTCGCGTGCAACCAGGACGGGATCGGGACCAGTCCCGGTTCGAAGACGGTGAAATCGCCGAACAGCTCGATGATTTCGGCCTCGGCACGCGGGAAGACGTTGTTCTGGGTCTGCTGCATGAGCTCGGCGATGTTCTGCGTGGCGGTGTCCAGCGTCAGGTGCGTCATCGCCAGGAAGCTGCTCGGCGCCAGGATGTCGCGGTAGCGCCGCATCACCTGGAACGGATCCTTTTCCGGGGAGACGTAGTGGAACAACGTGACCGCGAGCAGGCCGACGGGTTGGGAGAAATCCAGCAGGCGCTTCGTTTGCGGCGCGTCGAGCACCCGGTCCACGTCGCAGGCGTCGGCGTGCACCATCGTCGCGCGGTCGTTGTCGGCGAGCAGCATCTCGGTGTGCGCCACCGCCACTTCCTCGTAGTCGACGTAGACCACGCGGGTGTCGGCGTCCGCTTCGTGCGCCACCTCGTGAACGTTGCCAGCGGTCGGAATTCCCGAGCCCAGATCCAGGAACTGCCGGATTCCGCTGCCGACCATGAGCCGCACCGCTTCCCGCAGGAAGGTCCGGTTCAGCCTGGCCATCGGGCGGGTGTAGGGATGCGCGGTCATCAGGCGTTCGGCGAACTCCCGATCCACCGCGAAGTTCTGCGCCCCGCCGAGCAGGTAGTCGTAGATCCGAGCCACGCTCGGCACGGTCACGTCCACGCGCTCGGGCAGCGACTGCGGCGTCCCCATGGCACCGGTCCTTCCTGTGATGTCGCGAAGCCCGTGGTCGCCGGGCGAACAGCATCCCGGGCACGGCCGCAACGGCGTTCGACCGGTCCGCAGCGTAGTACCTGGGGCACCACGCGTCAGCACGGTCCCAGCAGTACTGACCGAAATGGGCCGCACCAGTGGATTTGACCGACGAAGGACTCCCAACCTTCGCAATCCAGGTCTGCGGACGGCCCCATCCCGGTTCGTCAGCGGTTGCCGGTGCGGCCGGTCCGGCAGTGCTCGGGCCAGTCGCATCAGACGGCGAGGTCAGGCGGGTCGGCGGCGCAGCGTGACCCGCTGCCACCAGGTCACGCATCGCCAAGCCCACTCCAGGGGACCGTAGCCGAACCGCTTCAGCCACCAGCGGGAGAAGAGCCACTGGACGACGAGGATCGCGGTGGCCAGCAGCAGCATCCGATCGAACCCGGTGGACCGCGGGTAGAGCCCGATCCGCCAGGCCAATCACTGCGCTCGAAGATCAACCGATCGGCCAACAATTTCCGGCCGTTCGGCCAGGAGCACCGTTGCTGGGCCGCGCGGACCCGATCACGGGCAGCGCCGTCAGCTGGCGGCACCGACGATCATGATGCGGTCCGCTCCACCGGCTCGCGGTCGTGATCAGGAGGACTCGGCGGTGCGGCGCAGCAGCATCGTCGTCGCCGTCATGAGCGCGGCGGCGGAAATCGCTTGTGCGAGGACGAAGAACACCCAGGCGGCCGATGTCGACTCGGTCCCCCAGAAACCGCTGCCGAGGTAGGTGAACTGCGGACCGAGCAGCAGCGAACCGAGCAGGAACAGCAATTCCGGCGCGACGTAGGCCACGACCACCGAGGTGACGAAGGTCCGCTGCGCTTCGTCAGCACCTTCGGTCAGCACGGCGGCGACGCACAGACCTCCGATCGCGACCACCGGCAGCAGCGCCCCCAGCGCACCGATGCCCTCCATGATGGTGATGCTGCCGTAGTCGACGGGAATACCGGCGAACAGCAGGATGAACTGGACGGCGGCCGCGCCCAGCACGACGTAAGCGAGCGGGTGTCGGCTGGGCGGCACGATCCGCGTCGGGCGAGGCACACCGCGCCACGGCGCCAGCCGCATCGCGAGCACCACGGCGAAGATGCTCGCCGCGAAGAACTCCAGCCAAACCCAGACGTCCGCCGACTGGCGGATCGAACCGAGGGCGACCACGAGGACGTGGATCGCGCTCGCGGCGGCCAGCCCCGAACCGATCACGCCCAGCCCGCCGGTGCGCTCCATCAGTACGACCCCGGCGAACAGCACGGCCGATCGAAGCGCGAAGTACCCGATGCCGAGGAAGCTGGCAGCGACGATCATGTCGGTGGAGACGACCAACAGGGTCGCCGCGACCGCCACCGCCGCCGCGAAGAGCACCTTGGGACTGCTCAGCCAAGCCAGCTTGCCGACCCGGCTCCGCCAGTCCCGCTCGACCGGTGGCGGCTGCGATCGCCCGTGCGACCAGGCGAGCACCGCCGCCAGCCGCGCGGACAGGTTGCCGACATCCGACGAGCCGACCACCTCCCGCAACTCCCCGACCAGCGTGGCCAGCGGGACATCCGCGGCGTGCGCCGCCACCACGCTCAACGCGTGGGGCAGTCCCGCGCACAACGCGACCAGCTCATCCGCCGCCTGCTGCTCGGCCGCCGATCGATCCGCGCCCAGGCGGCGTTCGAGCAGTTCACGCGCCTCGCCGGGGTTGAGCGCGTCCAAGGTGAGCGAGCGGGCGCCCTCGGCGATCAGCCCGGTGAGCTGGCTGCGGCTGGTCACCACGACGAACGACGTCGAGCCGCCGGGCAGCAGCAGCCGCACCTGCTCGACGTCCTTGGCGTCGTCGAGCACCACGAGCACCCGCTTGGTCGCCAACAACGTGCGATACCGGGCGGCCTGGGCGGCCACATCCGACGGGATCTTGGTTTCTCCCAGCGCTTCCAGGAAACCCCGGAGCACATCGCCCGGTCGCACCGGCCAGCCGGAGGCCTCGGACCCCCGCAGGTTCACGTACAGCTGGCCGTCGGGGAACTGCTGCGCCACCTGGTTCGCCCAGTGCACCGCCAACGCGGTCTTGCCGATGCCGGGGGCCGCCTCGACGGCCGAGATCACCACCACGCGGGCGGCATCCCGCAGCATGGCGTTCAACGCGGCCAATTCGTCCGCCTGACCGGCGAAGGAGCCAACGGCCGGTGGCAACTGCCACGGCACCACCGGCTCCTGGGCCTGGCCGCCGAAGTGGAGATCGCCGTGCACGGCGCCCACCTGCGCGACCGGACCGTTGACCGTGCCGCTCTGCTCGTTGCGAGTCCCCGACTCATCATCCACGAGCAGCCCACCCCCATCCACCAGGCCCGATATGACCTTTCCGAGTGATCTTAGCGCCTTCACCCGGACTGGTTCGGCGTTCCGCTGTGGCTGGTGGAAGCGGCGATCTCGCGCGAGATCGCCGCTTGCGATGGGGAAAAGACGGCGGTGTCGCGCGAAATCGCCCGGCTTCGCACGGCGATGACATGCACGGCGCCGGATGGCGAGCGGCGTCTCGTGGTGGACTCCGCGACCGGGCGTTGGGTCACCCGGCCAGCGTGTCGTGCGAGACCTGCCACAGCCGGGCAGCAGCCTCCGGGTCGAGTGCGTACTCCGCGACGCCGTGGCGGGTTCCCGGCTGGTGCGGCTCCGCCTCGTTGCAGTCCTCGAAGTACCGGCCGCCCACTGCGTCGAGCAGCTCGGAGGTCGCGACCAGAACGGACGTGGCGGCACCCTGTTCAGGCGTCTTCCACTTGACCGCACGCGAACCGCCGGACTGCGCGCGCATCCGATCCAGTTCCGCGTCGTCGACGTAGCGCTGGAGGTTGGTCCGGATTCCACCGGGCATCAACGCGTTGACGGTGATCCCGTCGTCGGCCCACCGCTTCGTCGCCGCCACGGCGAAGAGCACGTTCGCCGTCTTGGACTGCGCGTAGGCGGCCCACGGATCGTACGGGCGCTGCCGGAAGTGGATGTCGTCGAAGACGACCGGCGAGCGCAGGTGCGCGCTCGAACTCACCGACACGACGCGAGCGCCGTTCGCCGCGGCCAGTGCCCGGTGCAGTCCGGTGGTCAGCGCGAAGTGGCCGAGGTGGTTGGTGGCGAATTGCAGTTCCCAGCCCTCCGGCGTGCGCATCTCGGGAGACGCCATCACTCCGGCGTTGTTGACCAGGATGTGCAGCGGGCCGTCCCAACCGGCGACGAACAGCGCGACGGATGCCTGGTCGGCGAGATCCAGCTTCGAGGTGAAGACCTTGTCGTTGCCGGTGGTCGTGATGATGTCTTCGGCGGCGCGCTTGCCCGCGTCCAGATCCCGGACGGCCAGCGTTGTTTCCGCGCCCGCCGAAGCGAGCGCCCGAGCGGTCTCGATGCCGATCCCGGACGCCCCGCCGGTGACTATGACGCGGTTGCCGGTGAGATCGACACCGGCAATCACTTCGGCAGCGGTCGAGTCGACGTCGAACGGAGTGGCGATGGGTGTGTTCGCAGTCATGCTCTTCCTGTCGTGCGTTGCGTGGCGGCCCCAGGGGCCGCATTGGTTCGAGAAGAAACGGAGGGTCCTCCGTTCGCGATCCAATATAATCGGAGCACCCTCCGATTAGCAAGCTCGTACTCTTGAGACCTGCCATTCGGCCACGAGGCCGACCGGACCGAAGAGGAGGAGCCGTGGCGACCACCGGAGCCCGACGGCTGCGCGCCGACGCCCAGCGCAACCGCGACCGGCTGCTCGATGCCGCCGTGCGGCGGTTCTCCGAGAACGGTTTGGACGCGACGCTCGATGCGATCGCCAAGGACGCGGGCGTCGGCATCGGCACGCTCTACCGCCACTTCCCCACCCGGGACGCGCTCGTCGAGGCCGCCTACCGCAACGAACTGGCGAAGCTGTGCGACGCCGCGCCGGAACTGCTCGCGGCCATGCCGCCGGACCAGGCGATCCGGACCTGGATGGACCGCTTCGTCGACTACATGATGACCAAGCACGGCATGGCCGATGCGCTGCGCGCGGTCATCGCTTCCGGCGGAAACCCCTACGCGGAAAGCCGCGACCGAATGGTGGCGGCGATCGGGACGCTGCTGCGGGCCGGGATCGCGGCCGGAACCGTGCGGCCGGACATCGAAGCGGTCGACGTGCTGGTGAGCATCAGCGGTCTGTCCCTCGCGGCGGGTCAACCGGCGCAACGCGACCAAGCCCGCCGCCTGCTCGACCTGCTGATGGACGGCCTGCGCTACCGCGCGACGGGCGAGCCCGAGCACTGACCAGCGGACCCGGCACCGCGAAACCCGCCTCCACAATGGACAGCTGGCCGAGGCGTCGAAATTCGCTTTCGGAACAAAAGGACCGCGTGACACGATCTGGCCATGTCCGCATCTCGTGGTGAACTGCTGCGCTGGCAGTTCGATCTGACCTGGTCGTTGTTCGAGCTCCACTTGGAGCAGTTGCGGTCCGGGGACTTCCGGTGGGAGCCCGCCGCGCTCTGCTGGACGGTGCACCAGGATGCGGACGGGACGTGGGTGCCGGATTGGGCGGAGTCCGAGCCCGATCCGATCCCGGTGCCCACGATCGGCTGGATCACCTGGCACATCGGCTGGTGGTGGAGCGTCACCCTCGACCACGCGCAGGGCCGGACACCGCGCGACCGAACCGAGATCAGGTGGCCCGGCGACGGCACGGCGACCATCGAGTGGTTGCGCGGTCTTCGAGCGGAGTGGCTGGCGGTGCTGGATCGGCTCACCGATGCCGAACTGGACGCCACCGCACCGTTTCCGTGGCAGAACGACCCGGAGATGACGGTGACCCACATGATCGGCTGGGTGAATTCCGAACTGATGAAGAACGTCGCCGAGATCGGCCAACTCCGACTGCTGCGCGCCGCTGAGACTCGCGACTGATCGTCCTGGTAGGAAACAGGATTTCACTCACGGGCGGGCATCGGGCGAAGGCCGTCGACGGCGTAGCCGACCAGGCGCTCGGCCTGCTCCGGCGGTAGTTGTTCGCCAGCCCACGCGACGGCGTTGATGAGCGCGAACAGGTCGGTGGCCGGGACGTCCGGGCGGACGGCTCCCGCCTGCTGCGCGCGGGCGAGAACTCGTTCACCGGCCTGGATGAGCGCCTGGCAGGCTGCGTGGAGTTCGGAATTCTCATAGCCCAGGCCGCTCATCATCGATGCGGCAAGACCCCGGTAGGTGTTGGTGTGGGCCACCGCCGCGTGCGCCCAGGCGACCAGCGCTTCCAGCGGCGACGGGTGGTCCAGCAATTGCCCGGCTTTCTCCGCCAACGCCTCGACCTGTTCCCGCAGCAGCGCTTCCAACAGGGCGTGGCGGGTCGGGAAATGGCTGTAGAGCGTGCCGATCGCCACGCCCGCGCGCCGTGCGATGTCTTCCAGCGAAGCCTCCGTGCCGTGCTCGGCGAACGCCTCCCTCGTCGCACCTAGCAGCCGATCGCGGTTTCGGCGCGCGTCCGCGCGCATCCGCCGCTGCGGTGCATGCCCGTTGGCCATCAGCACCCTCCTTGCTAAGTCGAGGACACCTCATTATATTTCCCGAGGCTCCCTCATGTTAACTCCCTCGGAGGACCTCGTGGACGAAGCAACCAAGACCATCCTCGTGACGGGTGCGACCGGGCGACAGGGCGGTGCGACCGCCAGACACCTGCTGGCTGACGGCTGGCAGGTGCGCGCCCTCGTCCGCGCCATCGACCGACCCGACGTCCAGGCGCTGAGCGAGGCCGGTGTCGAATTGACCGTCGGCGATCTGGACGACCCCGATTCACTCGCGGCGGCCGCCGTCGGCGTGCACGGCGTCTTCGGCGTCACTCCGGATGGCGCGGATCTGGAACTGGAGGTCCAGCGCGGCCGCAGGCTCGCCGAAGCCGCCAGAACCGCAGGCGTCGCGCACTTCGTCTTCGCCTCGGTCGGCGGCGCGGATCGCGACGCCGACATCCCGTACTGGCGCAGCAAATGGCGGATCGAGCAGCACATCCACGAGCTGGACCTACCGGCGACGATCTTGCGCCCGGTCCGGTTCATGGAGAACCACACGATTCCGGGGCTCCCGCTGGGCGGCATCCGCGACGGCGTGCTCCTGCACCTGTTCGGGCCGGACGTCCCGGTGCAGCTGATCGCGGCCGACGACATCGGCGCCTTCGCGGCACTGGCGTTCGGCAATCCCGAGGAGCACATCGGCCGGGCGATCGAAATCGCCGGTGACGAACTGAGCTCCACCGAGACCGTCGCGCTGATCGGGCAGGCCATCGGCCGCGAGATCACCTACCAGCAGGTTCCGGGCGCGGCCTCGGGGCTCAGCGACCGGGCCGCCCGCGCATTCGCCACCGAGCGGATCTGGCGCGCCGACATCCCGGCCCTGCGGGAAATCCACCCGGACCTGCTGACCTTCCCCGACTGGTTGCGACGCGGCGGTGCGGCGCGCATCGAGGCGGTGATCATCGCAGCCGCCAACGAATAGGCCGAGCCCGGATTGCGGATCAGGGCTCGGTAATGCGGGCTCGCAAGTGAAAACCCTGGTTCTTACCGGAAAAGCCACTCACGAGCCTCAGCACCGGGTGCGCGACGCCCGGGACCGCTAGCGGGTCGAAGCGAGTTCGTCGATGAGTGCCGCGGCGGCCGTGACGTCGTCGGACAACGGGCGGTCCTCGGTATCCGGGTCGAGCACCTGACAGGCCCGCTGGTAGATCGCTTGGACCGGTTGCGCTGGACTCGGCGTGCTCCCGCGCAACCGGTGGGCGCGAACCGCGGCCACGAGTTCGCAGGCCAGTACGAGCCGATAGGCCGCTGCCGCGCGCTGGGACTGCTTGGCCGCCTGCGAGCTGAAACTCGCGTGCTCCTCGGCCCCTCTGGACAGCACGATGTGGCCCAGGGTTGCCGGGAACGCGGCGGCCCGCAGCTCGGCGAGGGCGGAACCGGCGCCGTATTCGAGCAGCATGATTCCCGAACTGCCCGCCGGGCCGGACGCGAGGAACGGGCGCAGCCCGGTCAGCTCCGGTTCGGTGAGCATCGACAGCCGCCCCGCCGACAGTTGCGCGGTGGACAGCACCGCCAACCGCAGCCGATCCAGGGCGAGGGCGAGCTGGGCGGTGTGGAACCCGCCGTGGTGGCGTACCGCGGCCTCGGTAGTGATCAGCGGATTCTCGCTGGCGGCGTTGAGTTCCACGGCCAGCACCGATTCGACGTCGGCCATCGCCTCCAACGCCGGACCGTGCACCTGGGGCAGGCACCGCAGCCCGAACGGGTCCTGCACGCGGCGGCCGGAAATCACCTCGCCGCCGAGCAACGCCAGCAGCTCGGCGGCGACCCGCGACGCACCGGTGTGCGGGCGCGCGTCGTGCACCTCCGGTGCGAACGGCTCGGTCGAGCCGTCGACGGCGAGCAGCGTCAGCGCGGCGACCCCGACCGCCACGTCCAGCAGCCCGCGCACCGCGTCCGCCGCCAGCGCCGCCTGGCCGATGGTCAGGGCATTGCTGCTGATCAGGGCGAGGGCGTCGCCATCCGCCACGGCGACCGGCCTCGGTGGTGGGCCGCTGCCCGCCCACCTGCCCTCGCCCGCGAGCGCGAGACCGAGTTCGGCGAGCGGTCCGAGATCGCCGGTGCCGACCGCGCCGTGCTCGTGCACCTCCGGGTAGGCCCCGGCGTTGAGCGCGGCCACCATCGCCTGAGCGATGGCGGGTTGCAGACCGGCACCGCCGCGCAGCACCTGGTTCACGCGGACCGCGAGCATCGCGCGCACGTCCCGTTCGGGCAGCGGGTTCCCGATCCCGCTGGCGTGGCTGCGCAGCAGCCGCATCCCGTGCGCCGCGTTCCCGACCACCGCCTCCGAATGGTTGGCGCCCACACCTGTGGTGCGCCCGTACACCGCTTGCTCCGGCACCTGCCGGGCCGCCCGCCAGCAGCGCTGGAGCCGATCCAGCCCAGTGGGCGAAATACCGACCGCGACGTGCCCATCCGCGATCCGTTGAACGTCCACAATGGTCAATCGGGTTCCGTCGAGGAGCACCACGTCGCCTCCGGCGAAGTCGCCGGGCAGTACCGGGGCCGCACCCTGAACCACGGTCATGACGCCTCCCGCCAAGCTCTAGACGACCACCTTCGAGGACTCCTCGGTGTCGTCGATGGGACGCAACTCGTCGGCGTAGGACACCGAAACGCGCCGGAGCACACCGCCGGTCACGGCGTACTGGCCCATCCGCCACAGCGGCGGGGAGTAGGCGTGGATCGACACGCTGTTGCGCGCCTTGCCGGTGAGCCGGTGGATGTGATCGGGCCCGAAGCCGAACACGTAGCCCGCCGGAACCTCGGTTTCCACGCTCGGCCGCTCCACCGCCAGGTTGTGCTCGACCAGCGCGCCCCGGGTGACCGCGACGGCGAAGGAGGAGATGTCGTGGTCGTGCCAGCCGGTGTCGTTCTCCGGCGTCCAGCACAGCAGCCAGACGTCGACGTGCGCGTCCCGGTGCAGTGACACGTAATGCCGCTTGTCGTCGCTGAAGGCGACGTGGTCCTGCCACAATTCGGGCCGACCCGCCAGATCCGCGACCAGTCCCCGCAGCTCGGCTTGGTCGAGATCACGACCGGGCAGCGTCTTCAGCGTGCAGTCGACGTGCACCTCGTGCACCCGACTCGCCCGCCTCGCAGGCACGGCGTCGACGACCAGCGGCGGTTCGGCGATCACGGCAGTCCTCCTTCTAAGTGTCTGTATTTGGTCTTGTATTTGAAGCGGCGCAGCCGCTTAGCCCACCCTCGAAACCGGCACCGCCGCGGGTTCTCAGACGTCGTCTCGGGAGGACAGCCTCGACGTCGTGTATCGGCATACATGAGTCGGGGATCCCGGAGCGAGACGGCGTCTGAGGTTCCGCTACCCGCACCGCCATGCAAAACGAGTTCAGAAACAGGCATTAACAACCGGCGGGGATTGGTACAGCGGATGGCTCTGGCGGCGGCGGCGCCCAGTCCTGGGTCGGTCGGGTCGGCGTAGGGCCGGTCGCTGCCGAGCACGACCGGGTCGATCCCCAGCACCCGGATCAGCGCGTCCAGACCGCGCGGCCCGTAGGACGAGGTGTCGACGAAGACGTTCGGATCGATGCGGTCGAAAACCCCGCCCCTGGCCACCAGGCGCTCGTGGTGCACGGGCGCCAATCCGGCCCCGGCGGCGAAGCAGATCCGCAATTCCGGGAGCAGCGCACGGCCCGCGGCGTGCCAGGCCCACCACGCCGCCTGCAGCTGCGCCACGTAGTCGACCACCGGCGGCCACCAGCCTGGCAAGCCTTCGGCGGTCGCTCTGCCGGGGTGCACCAGCACCGGTCGACCGCGCTGCTCGCACACCGCGAGGAGTGCGGCGATGCGGTCCAGATCGGCGGGAGTCCGCATGGCGTCGGCCGGGATCTGCAGGCCGACGCAGCCCATGTCCAGCGCATCCCGCACCTGTTCGGCATCGGGTTCCAGCACGTTGGCCGCGGCCCACGTGCGGAACGGCGGCGGCAACTCCAGCGCCCCGCGATGCCAGACGTCCAGCAGCGGCGCGGCCTGCTCCGGGGGCAGCCATTCAACGCCGAGCGGACTGGACAGCGACACGAGCGCGGCGGCCGTGCCACCATCGGTTTCCAGTGCCGCCCGCTTGGTCGGCTCGTGATCAGCCGGATCGACCTCGAAGGGCGGCTCGCCCGCCAGGTGCAGCGTCCAGCCGCGCAGCATCGGTGGATCCGCACGGACGCGCAGCGCCTCGACGAAGCCTTCGGGCCACAGGTGCTGGTGCACATCGATGATCGAGTCGGACAACACCACGTCCTTTGTGAAGCGGTTCAGTGAATGGCTTCAGTGAATCGCATCAGCGCGTTCTTGGTCAAGTGCCGAGTGCGCCGTTCCAACAGCTGGACTGGTCAACGCGCTAGGCTTTTCAGGTGCAACGCCGCAAGCGCCCCACGATCAAGGACATAGCGGCGGAGACGGGCCTCTCCCCCGCAGCGGTGTCCTATGCGCTCCGCGGCCTGCAAGTACCCCCGGAAACCCAGCAGCGGGTGCGCGACGCCGCCGACCGCCTCGGCTACGAGGCCGATCCGGTCGCCCGCGCCCTGGCCAGTGGCCGCACCGGCATGGTCGGAGTGCTCTGCAGCTCGCTGGAAGACCTCTGGCAGCAGAACTTCGCCACCACCCTCGGCAGGCGATTCCTCGCCGCGGACCGCAACACCCTGTTCATGGACTCCGCCGCCGACCCGGCGCGCGAAGCCCTGCTCACCAAGAACCTCCTCGACCAGCGGGTCGACGCGCTCGTCACGATCCCGGTGGACCCGACCTCCCAGCACTGGGCCGAAGCCGCCGAGCGCACCATGCTCGTCGCGATCGGCGATCCGCTGCCGGGTGCCGCCACCGCCGCCGAGGTGGTGTTCGACAACAGCCTGGGCGTCGCCGACGCGCTCAAGACGCTCAGCAACGCCGGGCATCGGGAGATCCTGGTGCTGACGCCGGGTCCGCGCCTGCTGCGGCAACGACCGGCGGAGAAGATAGTCCAGGACGTCGCGCGCGAGCTGGACATGGACCTGCACGTCATGGCCTGTCCGAACGATCTGACCGGCGCGGCCGAGACGGCGCACGCCGCACTCATCGGCACGCCGCGGCCCACCGCCGTGTTCTGCCTCACCGACTCGATGGCCTACGGCGTGTACGAGGCCGCCCGGGGCCTCGGACTGGCGGTCCCAGCCGATCTGTCGGTCCTCGGCTACGACGACCACCCGGTGTCCCGGCTGCTGACACCGGCGCTGTCCACCTACCGCTGGGATGTGCAGACGGTCGTCGACGCGGTGGTGGAACGCGTGCTCAAAGCGGTCGAGAAGAACCGGCGCAGCCGCCGGAAGCTGATCACACCGGAACCGAAGCACCGCGACTCGGTGACCGAACCGCACCGCTGAGCACCCGCGGTGCCAGTGCCCGGCGATTTCGCGCGAAATCGCCGCCCGCTCCCCACGGAGGCGCCGATTTCGCCGTGAAATCGGCAAAAACCGCCCCCGCTCAGTGGATGTCCGAAGGGCCCCAGTAGGCCCACATGCGCGCGATCCGGCATGCGTCGTTGATCTCGAACACATCCACCGAGTTGACGCTGCTGGTCTTCCCACCGATCGTCGCACTGACCACGATCGGCAACGCGACGAACGTGTCCTCGTGGCTTCCCCTGGGCTCGCCGGGTTCGACGCGGGACTGGTAGTTGTCGACGATGTTCCGGTAGTAGTCGCGCAGCGCGTCGTGGCCAGCGACTTTCCCGGTGCCGACCGGGTCCTCGATCACGGCGTCCGGTTCGAACAACTCCAGGATGCCCTCGACATCTCCGGCGGTGACTCGCTCGCAATAGGCGATCGCGACTTTCTTGCGCTCCTGCTCGCTGGGCATGCGGCGAGTCTCGCCGATCTTGATCACGAAACGGTCGCTTCGGTCGGGGACGTAATGCCCTAGATAGCCGACTGTTGCAGGCAGAACATGGAACGAGGTGTGATTTCCGCCGCCTGGAGGGTTTTGGAGTCGCGATGACGGGTGTTCGGGAACGGGTCGGCGCGCTGGACGAGTGGCCGCAGCTGAGGGTCGAGGACTGGACCGGCACCCGCGACACCCTGCACATGTGGACCCAGATCGTGGGCAAGATCCGGCTGGCGCAGGAGCCGATGGTCAACCACTGGTGGCAGGTTCCGCTGTACGTCTCGGCACGCGGCCTGACCACCTCGGTGATCCCCCATCGCGACGGTCAGTTCGACGTCGAGTTCGACTTCTGCGACCACCAGCTGCACATCCGATCCAGCAGCGGTGCACAGCGCCGCATCCGGCTGGAAGCGAAGCCGGTCGCGGAGTTCTACCGGGAAACCATGGCCGCGCTCCGCTCCCTCGGCTTGGAGGTCTCCATCTCGACCATGCCCCGGGAGGTCGAGCACGCCACCCCGTTCGAAGAAGACACCGAGCACGCCAGCTACGAGCCGGAAGACGCGCACCGGTTCTGGGGACAGCTGCTCGCGGCCAACCGGGTGATGACCGAGTTCCGGGCTCGGTTCAAGGGGAAGGTCAGCCCGGTGCACTTCTTCTGGGGCTCGATGGACTTGACGGTCACCCGGTTCTCCGGACGAACCGCACCACCGCATCCGGGCGACGCCCCCAACCTCGGGCACTGGGTCATGGTCGAGGCCTACACGCACGAGGTCAGCAGTTGCGGTTTCTGGCCGGGCGGCAGCGAAGAAGGAACCTTCTACTCCTACGCCTACCCGGAGCCCCCCGGGTACGCCCGGCACCCCGTGCAACCGGATGCCGCTTCCTACAACGCCGAGTTGGGCGAGTTCCTGCTGCCTTACCAGAACGTGCGCACCGCGCCGGACCCCGATCAGACCCTGCTGGCGTTCCTGCAGACCAGCTACGACGCGGCCGCCGAACACGGCGACTGGGACCGCCCCCTCCTGGAGGGCTGACCAGGCAGCTCGGCGTCTTCAGGTTTTCGGGCACGCGCGGCTGCTCGTGGTCGTAGCGCGCGCCCGGCATCCGGATCGTCGGACGCGCACGTGCTGGCGAGCAAAACGTCGTAGTCCGCCCGGTTTTTCCGGCATAGGCGCCGGTCATGCGGCCCCACTCGTCCCGGGGAAGGGTTTCGACCTCGTTCAACGCAGGCGAGGTCCTGCACGGCATTGCCGCGGATCTCCGCCGGACCCCAGTTCTGGGTTCCGCGCACCCCGAAGCGGGCGGCGTCGATCTCACCGCGCCGGTAGGCGCTCCAAGCCTCGGCAGTAACGAGTCCTCGAAGTCCAGCGGCTGACCGCTGTGCTCACATCGGCCCAGAAGGCTTGGCAGGTCGAAGCTCGGGCGCACCGGACCCATACGAAACCCTCACAACTTCCTGACATCGCGGTGCCAATCTTCCGGCCATGACGGATGCGCGGTGCCGATCCGCACCGCGCTTGAAAGACCAACCGCGGTAAGGAGTTCGTTCGCATGACGATGCGAGTGTGGCGCTGGTGCGCGCTGACCGCACTGACGTTGCTGATGCCCTGCTCGGTGGCAACACCCGCCGCGACCGCCGCGACGCGGGACGTCCCGACGGCGTCGGCGGCCGACATCATGCCGCACCTGGTTGCGTTGCAGGAGATCGCGGATCGCCACGGCGGGAACCGGGCCCACGGCACCGGCGGATTCGCCGAGTCCCTGTCGTACGTGCGCGGTGTGCTGGACGGCGCCGGGTTCATCACGCAGGTGGTGGCCTTCGACCACAACGGCCAGCCCGGGTACAACCTCATCGCCGACTGGCCGGGCGGCGACGAGAGCGACGTCGTCTTCCTCGGCGCGCACCTGGACAGCGTCGCGCAAGGGCCGGGACTGAACGACAACGGCTCGGGTGCGGCCGCGATCCTCGCGACGGCCGTCGAGGTCGCGAACACCGATGCGCGGCCGAACAGGCACCTCCGCTTCGGCTGGTGGGGCGCCGAGGAGGAAGGCCTGGTCGGATCGGCGAACTACGTGCGGGGCCTGGATCAGTCCGAAGTGGACAACATCGGCGTGTACCTCAACTTCGACATGGTGGGCACCAAAACACCGCAGCAATGGCTGCTCGTCGACGACGGCGCTCCCGCGTCGGACGCCTTCCGGAAGTACTTCCAGGACAGCGGAATCCCCACCTTCGACGTGGGCGTCGGCGGTTCCGACCACGTCTCCTTCGACGCGCGCGGCATCCCGGTTTCCGGTTTCAGCACCGGGCTGGACGCCTGCTACCACGAGAGCTGCGACCGGATCGACAACATCGATCCGGCATCGGAGGAGACCAGCACCAACGCGATCATCCACACCGTGTGGGAACTCGCCGGTGCCTGACGGCCTCCGGCCGGGTGCTGGACCGAAAACGCCTGGTCAGATCACGAGAATGAGCTTCGACAGAGGGACAGCGAAGATGAGACATCGTCGAAAGCCAACCGGGTTCGCGGTCGTCGCGGTCGCCCTCAGCTGCGCACTGGTGGCGAGCACCGCCGCGGCGTCGGCATCCGACGGCGGTGGCGGCCTCGGCGACCCGTACTTCCCGGAGGACGGCAACTCCGGTTACGACGTCCAGCACTACGCGGTCAACGTGACCTTCGATCCCGCCAAACCCGACCTGCTGATCGGCGACACCACCGTCACAGCGGTGGCCACCGACGACCTGAGCCGATTCCACCTGGACCTCGTAGGTTTCACCGTCGAGGACGTCGCCGTCGACGGCACTCCGGCGAAGGCCGTGGCGCGATCCGGGGCCCACGAACTCGTGATCACCCCCGCGCAGCGCGTGCCGCGCGGCGCGCCGTTTCTGGTGCGGGTGCGCTACTCAGGGCAACCAACCGGTCCCGGCTGGCGCAAGCTGACCGGCGGCGGCGCGTACGCCTCCGGGGACCCGATCCATTCGGCCACGTCGTGGTATCCGGCCAACGACCACCCGTCCGACAAGGCCACCTTCCAGGTCGCCGCGACCGTGCCGGAGGGCTGGGCGGTCATCGGAAACGGGTTGCCCGGCCCGGAAACCAGCGCGGATGGCATGCGCACGTTCCGCTGGCACCAGGACGAGCCGATGTCCACCTACCTGAGCACGATCGCCATCGACAAGTTCACCGTGCACACCTCGACGCTGGCCGACGGCACCCCGGTGTTCGTGGCCTACGGGACGGGCACCACGCCCTCCCCCGACGAGGCTCTCTACCCGGAGATCATGGCGTTCCTGTCGGAGAAGTTCGGTGACTACCCGTACTCCTCGGCCGGTGCCATCGTGGTGTCGCCCGAGGAAGGCGGCGGACCGCTGGCGTTGGAGACGCAGAGCAGGCCGACCTACCAGGGCACGTTCTTCGACGCGTCGATGGTCCACGAGAACGCCCACCAGTGGTTCGGCGACAGCGTGACCATCGCCGACTGGCGCGACGGCTGCGTGGACGAGTGCTTCGCCCAGTACGCCAACCAGTTGTGGGACGAGCACCAGGGCGCCGACCTGGACCAGGACTTCTACCGCACCACAGTGGAGGAGAACCGGAACAACCCCGAGTTCTGGGGCACCAAGCTCTACGATCCGGGGCCGGGCAAGGAACTGGATCCGGCCCTGTACTTCAAGGGCTCGTTGATGCTGCACGCATTGCGGCGCACCGTCGGCGACGACGCCTTCTTCAGCACGCTGCGGCAGTGGCAGCGCGACCGCCAATACGGCAACGGCTCCTGGCTGGACTTCGAGACCCTGATCCAACAGGTCTCCACCCAGGACCTCAGCGCCTTCTTCACCGCATGGGTCCACAGCGAACAGATCCCACCCGACCAGTACCTGTACCCAACACCACTGCGCTAGCAAAACCACCCCACCACCGAGCGTCGAAACCGAGGTGAAGGGCACCTTTCACCAAGTAAGTTGGCGAAAGGTGCCCTTCACCTCTCCCCCGAACGGGGAATCGTGCGCCGCTGTTCGCGTCGCGCGTTCAGTCCGCTCGCATCGCCGCCACCGGGCTCGCTCGCGCAGCCCGCCACGCGGGCACGAGGCCGGTGACCATGGTCAGCGCGATGAGCGCGACAGCCGCCACCAGCAGTGCGGGAACGGGGATTTCCAGCGGGGCGCCCAAGCCCAGCGCCAGCACCGCGAGCCAGGCGTGCGGCACCCCGATGAGCAACCCGAACAGCCCGCCGATCACGCCGTACACGCCCGCTTCAGCCACGGTGATCCCGCCTAGCGTGGTCCGGGTGATCCCGATGGCCCGCAGCATCCCCGATTCGCGCCGCCGTTCGACCACCGACAGCGCCACCGTGGTGCCGACGCCGATGATCGAGATCAGCAGGGTCAACGCGAGCAACGCCAAACCCAGTGCGGTCAGCACGTCCACGAGATCACTGCGCTCGGCGCGCTCGGCGGCGAGCACCCGGACCTGGACATCCCCGCCCGCGACGCCCCGCACCACGGCCTGCGCCTGCGAATCACCAGCGGTGACCAGCGCATGGGTGGCGCTGGCGCCGACTCCGAGCGCGTCCAGGTCGCGGTGGTGCAGCACCACGCCGGAGTCGCCGAGGGACTCGCCGACGACCACGGCCGCCACCGTGGCACGAACCGCGCCGAAGTCGATCTCCTCGCCCACCCCGACCTTCAGGGATTGCGCGTAGGCCTCGGTGACGACGGCATCGCCCGGTCCCAGCGCGTTCAGCGAACCCCGGACCGTGCGCAGCTGGTCGAACAGCGGCAACGCGTGGATGTCCAAATCGGACACCTCGAAGTTCATCTGTTGGCCGTGCACCACGGCATCCCGGCGAACCGTGCGGTAGGCGATCACCTGCCCGATCTCCGGTCGACCGCGCAGCCGCTCGACCAAGCCGTCCGGCAACGGCTGCAACTCCTCGGCACCGGTGAGCTCGACGTCAGCGGGATAGGCCGCGGCCACCTGGGCGTTGTTGTAGGAGCGCACGGTCTCCCCGGCGACGAGCAGACCGGCCAGCAGACCCGTCCCCAACGCGACCACCGCGGACACCGTGGCGGCCCGGCGCGGCACGCCACCGACACCCCGCACCGCGAGGCGCACCGTCGGGCCGAGCGGCGCGAGCACGGTGCCCAAGCCGCGCAGCACGGGGCGCAGCAGGATCGGCCCGAGCGCCAGCAACGCGGAGAAGACCAGCGTTGCGCTGGTGATGGTGAGCAGCAGGAAATCCAGCGTCGTGCCGCCAGGACGGTCGGTGCTGGTGATGCCGTCGAGGAACATCCTGGTGATCACGAACCCGGCCGCCGCCAGCAACAGCAGCCCGAGCCCGACGCGCAGCCGACCCGCCGACCGGGATTGCCGGTCGCCGCTGGAACTGCGCAGCGCTTCCAGCGGCGACACCCGCGTCGCGGCCAGCGCGGGAACCAGCGAGGCGAACATCGTCAGCACCGTCGAGGCGAGCAGGACGGCAGGCGCTGCCAAAGCGGACCGCCCCGGTCCGCCGATCCCGACCAGCGCCGGAACCAGCTGTCCGAGCCCGAGTGCGACCAGAACGCCGACGGTTCCGGCGGCGAACCCGGTGACCGCGCCCTCGGCGACCAGCGCCCGCAGCAGCTTCCGGCGCGGGGCGCCGACGGTGCGCAGCAGCGCGAGTTGGCGGATCCGTTGCGTGAACACGATGCGGAACGTGGAGATCGCGACCAGCAGCGCGGCGATCACGGCGACCACCACGAACGCGGTCAACACCGCGAGCAGCTGCTCGGCCCGGCTCTCCGCGTTGCTGATCGCCGCTGCCCGCGCCTCGTCAGCGGTGACCGCGCCGTACAGGTCGACCGGACCGTTCGCAGTGATGTCCACTCTGGACAGTTCGGCGGGCACCAGGGAAAGCACGCCGTCATCGGTGCTGTACACGGCGGCGCCATCGCTGGAGGGCGCGTCGACGGTGCCCGTCACGGTGACCGTCGTGGTGCCCAGCACGACGCGCGAACCGATCGGCAGCGCCACCCGCTGGGAGACCGCGATCTGGTTCCCCGCGGTGGGATACGAGCCGTTGGTCAGCCGCACCCGGCTCAGCGGGCCGACGCCGGGGTCGGCGGTCAACACGACGCTGGTGCCGCCGATCGTGATCGGCTCGGAGATCCGCCCGGTGGCCTCGGCGACACCAGCGGTGTGCCGGATCTCGCGGAGCAGCGCGACCGGATTGCCCGGCGGCGACGGCACGACGAGTTCGGCACCAGGCGGGATGTCGGTGACGGTGGACAGGGCGACCGTCTTCGCGATGTCCTGCGTGAGCAGCGCCGCCATCGCGAAGAAGGCCGCGACGGCGATCGCGAGACCGGTCAGCACCAGGCGCACCGGCCTGCGCAGCACCCCGCGTAGCTGTGTCGCCACGAAACTCACCGCAGCACCCCCGCCCCTGCCAACCGCCCGTCGGCCATCGCCACCACCCGGTTCGCGCACTCGGCGGCGACCGGATCATGGGTCACCATCACGATGGTCTGGCCGAACTCCTGGACCGCCGCGCGCAGCAGGTCGAGGACCTGGGCACCGGATCCGGAGTCGAGGTTGCCGGTGGGTTCGTCGGCGAAGATCACCTCGGGACGGCCCAGCATGGCCCGCGCGATGGCGACCCGCTGCTGCTGACCACCGGAGAGCTCAGCGGGCAGGTGCCGCAACCGGCCGCCGATGTCCAGCATCTCGACCAGGTCGGTGAACAACCGGCGATCCACGCGCCGCCCGGCGAGCTCGGCTGGCAGCACGATGTTCTCGCGAGCCGTCAGCTGGGGCAGCAGGTTGAACGACTGGAAGACGAACCCGACCCGCGCCAACCGCAGGCCGGTCAGCTCGCGGTCGGAGAGCTCGGTGAGATCGACGCCGCCCAACAGCACCTGTCCCGAAGTGGCGGTCTCCAACCCGGCGAGGCAGTGCATGAGCGTCGACTTGCCGGAGCCGGACGGCCCCACGATCGCCGTCAGCTCCGCCCGGCCGAAACTGACGCTGACCCCGTCCAGCGCGCGGACCTCGGTGGTCCCGGACCCGTAGACCTTGACCAGGTCGACGGCCACGACCGCGGTGGTGTGTTTTGACATGGCCCGAGACTGCCGGTTCGCAGCTGCGCCGCACCTCTACCGGTGGTCTGGTTCGGCTCTGCCTTTCGGCCGACCCCGCAGGGACTTTCGGCCGACCGCGCGAGCGCCACTCGGCTGGCTAGGCTGCGCCGATATGCGTTGGCTGCGGATATCCGCTTGGTTGGTCTCGGTGGTCGCATTGGCCGCCGCGGGATTGCTCGACCACCGGGTCGGCACGTTCACCGGTGACCTGCTCGGATTGGTCCACCTCGGGGTCGGCCTGCTGGCCGTGCTGGTGGCGCTGGCCGCTCCGGGACTGGGTTCCGTCCCGCTGCCGGTGGGTGCCTTCCTGGTGAGCGCGGCGATGCTGGTGTCGAACGTGCTGACCGGCCTGGACGGCGAGCACGGCGCGCCGCTGGGATTCGCCGCCACCGCAGCGGCGCTGGGGCTGCTGGCCATCACCGCCTGGCGCGGTCACCGGGTGCTGGCGGCCGTCGCGGTGCCGCTGCTGGCGGTGGCCGTGGTGACGCAGCCCCTGTTCGGTGATCCCAACGAGATCTTCGTGATCTTCGCGCTGGCGATGGCGCTGGGCTCGGTGGTCATGATCGCGGCGGGTGTCTCGGCGCGGTTGGTCGCGCTCAGCAGGCACCGCCAGGCCGTGGCCATCCGGTTGGCGCAGCGCGCCGAATTCGCCCGGGACCTGCACGACTACGTCGCCCACCACGTGACCGGCATCGTGCTGCACGCCCAGGGCGCGCGGGCCGTCGCCGCCAAGCAACCGCAGCTGGTGGCGCCCGCGTTGGAACGCATCGAGCAGGCCGGTGTCGAGGCGATGGACACGATGCGGCGGATGGTCGGCTTGCTGCGCGAAACCGACTCGACCGCCGAACCCGCCCCGCTGGCGACGGTCGCCGACATCCAGCGCCTGGTGGCGGAGTTCGACTCCGTCAGCGGCCCCTCGGCGCGGCTGGACCTGCAGGGCACGTTCGACGACGTGCCAGCCGAGGTCCAGGCCACCGCGCACCGGGTGGTGATGGAGGCGCTCACCAACGTCCGAAAGCACGCCGAGGGTTCCGGCGAAGTCGAGGTGCTGGTGCGCCGCAGCGATGACTGGATCAGCGCCAGGGTGTCCAACGACGGCAGGTCGAAACACGGTTCAGGCGGCGGATTCGGCCTTCGCGGGCTGACCGAACGCGTGACCGCGCTGGGTGGCAGGATCGACGCCGGGCCTGGCGCGGCAGGCGGATGGGTCGTGGAAGCGGGCTTGCCTGCCGGGAGGAAACGATGACGATCCGGGTGCTGATCGCCGACGACCAGGCCATGATCCGCACCGGCATCGCGATGATCCTGGCAGCCGAGGACGACATCGAGGTCGTCGGCGAGGCCGTCGACGGCGTGCACGTCGTGGAGATGGCCGCGCGGTGCCGCCCCGACGTGGTGCTGATGGACATCAGGATGCCCAGGATGGACGGGCTGGACGCGCTGCGGCGCCTGACCCGGCCGGGCACGGTCGACCCGCCGAAAGTGGTGGTGGTGACCACCTTCGACAGCGACGAGTACGTCTACCGGGCCCTGCACGGCGGCGCATGCGGGTTCGTGCTCAAGGACTCCGGCGCCACGCTGCTGATCGAGGCGATCCGCGCGGCCGCCTCCGGTGCGGCGCTGGTGAGCCCGGCGATCACGGTGAAGCTGCTGCGCCGCCTCAGCTCACCCACCCCGTCCGCCGCGGCGACGGCCGAACTGTCCGCGCGCGAGCTGGACGTGGTGCGGCTGGTGGCCGACGGGATGACCAACGCGGAGATCGCCAGCGAGCTGTTCATCTCGGTCGGGACGGTCAAGACCCACCTCGGCAACGTGCAGAGCAAGCTGCCCGCCCGCAACCGGGTCGAGATCGCCATGTGGGCGTGGCGGTCCGGACTCCTCGGCCGATAGTCGTAGCCAGCCGCTCGGGAACCGGACCTTCGGAGGAACCGGGCGCGCGGCACGGCGAACAGGATGGTCGGCGTCATCCAGTCGCCGCCGCTTCCCGGCTGGCGCCAATTCCCCGTTGTCGAGGAGAAAACGTGCCGCACCCACTCGCCGTCGCCGCAACCGTGCTGACCACCGGCGCGCTCGTCCTGTCGGGATGCTCGATGCGGACACCCGAGGAAACCGCCTACGAGATCCGGGTCGTGCTGGGCGGACCCGACGGCGCCACCGGCACCCTGGAAACCACGACCACCGGCAGCAAGGGGCCTTACCCGGAGCAGGTGACGCTGCCCTACGACCAGAAGTCGGCGCCGATGGGAGGGCCAGCGAGCTACGTGATCACCCCCGCCGATCCGGCGGTGACCATCGACTGCACGGTGTCCGTCGAAGGCGAGGTCAAGGTGTCGACGAAGGGCCAGCCCGGCAAACCCACCAGGTGCGATCTGAACATCGGCCGCTGATCACCCGCCCCTCGGCCCGGCGGGGCGCGACGGCCCCGCGCCCCGCCGGGCCGATCGAGAGAACCCGGTCAGTCGGTGCCGGACTCCATCGCGGCTCGGTCGAGGCTCTCGTCGTCACCGGAAACCTTGCCGCGCGAGGCGATCGCCTGGGCACCGCCCTGCGGCATCGCGCCGATCAGCCCGGTCGAGGCCGCCTGGGCGGCGCCGATGAGTGCCGGATGGGTGCTGCCGCCCATGCCGAGCCCGGCGTACTGCTCAAGCTTGGCGCGCGAGTCGGCGATGTCGAGGTTGCGCATGGTGAGCTGGCCGATCCGGTCCACCGGGCCGAAGGCCGAGTCCTCGGTGCGCTCCATCGACAGCTTGTCGGGGTGGTAGCTGAAAGCCGGGCCGGAGGTGTCCAGGATCGAGTAGTCCTCACCGCGCCGCAGCCGCAGCGTCACCTCGCCGATGACCGCCGTGCCGACCCAGCGCTGCAACGACTCCCGCAACATCAGCGCCTGCGGGTCGAGCCAGCGGCCCTCGTACATCAGCCGACCCAGCCGCCGTCCCTCGTTGTGGTAGGTCGCCAGGGTGTCCTCGTTGTGGATCGCGTTGACCAGCCGTTCGTACGCCGCGTGCAGCAACGCCATCCCGGGCGCCTCGTAGATGCCCCGGCTCTTGGCCTCGATCACCCGGTTCTCGATCTGGTCCGACATGCCCATGCCGTGCCGTCCACCGATGGCGTTCGCCTCCATGACCAGGTCGACCGAAGTGGCGAACTCCTTGCCGTTGATCGTCACCGGGCGGCCCAGGTCGAAGCCGATCGTCACGTCCTCGGCGGCGACCTCCGCCGCCGGATCCCAGAACCGCACGCCCATGATCGGGTCCACGGTCTCGATGCTGGTGTCGAGGTGCTCCAGGGTCTTGGCCTCGTGGGTGGCGCCCCAGATGTTGGCGTCGGTCGAGTAGGCCTTCTCGGTGCTGTCGCGGTAGGGCAGGTCGTGTTCGAGCAGCCACTCCGACATCTCCTTGCGCCCGCCGAGCTCGGACACGAAGTCCGCGTCGAGCCAGGGCTTGTAGATGCGCAGGTGCGGGTTCGCCAGCAAGCCGTACCGGTAGAACCGCTCGATGTCGTTGCCCTTGAACGTCGATCCATCGCCCCAGATCTGCACGTTGTCCTCAAGCATCGCCCGGACCAGCAGGGTTCCCGTGACGGCGCGACCGAGCGGCGTGGTGTTGAAGTAGGGGCGCCCAGCCGAGCGGATGTGGAACGCACCGCAGGTGAGCGCGGCCAGGCCCTCCTCGACCAGCGCCGCGCGGCAGTCGACCAGGCGCGCGATCTCGGCCCCGTACGCCAGCGCGCGGCCGGGCACCGAGTCGATGTCGGGCTCGTCGTACTGGCCGACGTTGGCGGTGTAGGCGCACGGGACGGCACCCTTGTCGCGCATCCACGCGACCGCGACCGAGGTGTCGAGGCCACCCGAGAAGGCAATGCCGACGCGCTCGCCGATGGGCAGAGAGGTGAGAACCTTGGACATGAGACCGAGTATGCACTTTGATGCATGATCATGCAAAACCGGGTGACCGGAGAGCCGCACCCCACGATGCAGGCGCCTCGCCAGCGGTCGCGACCACCACCCCTGTTCACCCGGAATCGATCAACGCTGGACCGACGCGGGCAGCGGAGCCGGATCAGGCAGGGGAAAGAGGTCGAAGAACCGCTCGACGATGCCCGCGGGCCCATCGATCGTCATGACTCCGGAACGCAGAACGTCTGCGAGCTGGCGTTCTTTCCGGAGCAGCGCGCCGAGCGCCGGTGGATCGGTATCGATCGTCGCGTCGGCACCATCAGCCTCGCCTCGGGCGAGTTCGATCCGGCCGCCCGCCACGTGGACGCGGAAGATCTCCTCGCCGACCCGGAGGGCGATGGTCGCCGCCAGCCCTTCTGCCGCCTGCGGGTCGAACAACGCTCCGAGGGAGAGCACGAGGGAGTCGACGCCGATCCGCGCGTCATGGCGCAACGTGGGTGAGCGGCTGCCCCAGCGGCCGAGCTGGGTGACGATCGGTTCAAGATCGGCTCCCCACTCGGTCAGCTCGTAGATCCAGGAGCTGGCGGGCGGCGGAAGCTTGCGGCGTCTTACGACACCGGCCTCCTGGAGTTCCCGAAGCCGCTGGGTGAGGACATCCGCGCTGGCGCCGGGCAAGCCCGCGCGCAGGTCGGTGAAGCGTTTGGGACCGAGCAGGAGTTCGCGAACGAGCAGCAGGGCCCAGCGCTCGCCGATCAGGTCAAGGCCGTGCGCCACCGCACAGCCGTCATCGTACTTCCGCCTGCCTGTCATGAGTCGGATCCTAACAGCAGAAATCAGATAATCCATCTTTCTAGTTGGTTTTTCCGACCAAGTAGTTGTAGTGTCCTACCTTGCCTCGCCGCGCTGCGCAGCGGGCATCCATCAGGAAGGACTTCCATGAGCAAGACGGTGCTGGTGCGCTATCAAACGCGCGCCGAGACAGCCGAGGAGAACCAGCGGTTGGTCGAGGAGGTGTTCGACCAACTCGCGAGCGACGGTCCAGATGGACTTCGGTATGCGACGTTCCGGCTGGCGGACGGCGTGACCTTCCTCCACGTCGCGGTCTTCGACGGCGCCGAGGACGCGTTGTCCGACTCGGCGGCCTTCCAGCGGTTCCAGAACGGCATCGGCGATCGCCTGGCGGGGCCGCCGCAGGTCTCCGAGGCCACGGTGATCGGCTCCTACGGATTTCCGCTCACCTGACGTCCCACCACGCACGAATGCCGCCCTGCCCAATCCCCGCCGGTCACCTGCCTGACCGCTTCAGCCGACGCCTTCAACGCGCCTTCCATCGAAAGGAGATCTCGGAAATGTTCAAGAACGAGATGAGGAGAACCAGGACGCTGGCGACGTTCCTGCGAATCTACGGAGTCTTATCGCTGGTCATATTCGTCCCGCTCTTCCTGGGATTCGTCGTTCAGACTCCCCTCCTCGCGGAGCATGGCGGGGCGCTGAACTGGCTCATCTGGAACGACGTCTCGTCCGGCCACGACCACGCCCACGTCCCGCCCATGCTGTTCGCCATCTACATCACGTGGGGCGTGTTCCTCTTGCTGGCCGCGCGCAAGCCATCGGCCTACGCGTCATTCCTGTCCTTCACCATGTGGGCCAACCTCGTCCACGGCCTGCTGATGACCGCACAGGCCGTCACGGACATCGACCACTACTGGAGCAAGTTCCTCACCGATATCCCGTTCGTCCTGGTCCTCGCGCTGGGGATCTACTTGTTGCGCCCCACCTCAACCGCGCTGCCCAAAACCGTTGAGACCAGTACCGCCTGACAGCGCCGCAAACCCCAGCACACGGGACCTTTGGACTCTTGCGGGCGGTGCGCCCCGGGGCGAGACCCTGGATTCACGACCGGAAACCGTTGCCCAGCAACCACCTGGGGTGATGACGATGGGCAAGTACCTGGTGCAGGCGAGCTACACGAGTGACGGGCTCACCGGTTTGTTCAAGGAAGGTGGCTCCGCGCGCGTGGAGGCCGTCCGCAAGATGCTCACCCGACTCGACGGCACACTGGAGTCGTTCTACTTCGCCTTTGGCGAGACTGACACATATCTCGTGATCGACGTCCCGGACAACGTCTCGGCCGCGTCGGTGGGGCTGACTGTCAGCCAGTCTGGGGCTGCCCGCACCAAGACGACCGTCCTGTTGACACCGACCGAAATCGACGAGGCGATCCGCAAGGACCTGGCGTACCAGCCACCCGGCTCGTAACCGCCCAACTGCACATCTGAAAGGTCAACTGCAACCACACGCCGTGTTCCTCACGCACTGCCCGGAGCGGATCCGCTCCGGGCACGTGGCGTTGACGGGTTGCGGTTCCTGGAGCCGAATTTGTGTCCTGGGGACCGTTGTCGGGTGCGCTCGGGCCGCTCGCGGTATTCGGACTGCTCCAGCGCGACACCACCCCAGCCAGGTGGCTACGCCGCTCGCCGGTGCCGAACTGGGTCGTGTTCGCGCCGCTGGCAAAGGTCGGTTTCATCCCAGTCATTTTCGCGGAGCAGTGCATCCGCCTGGTGGTGGCATCGGCGAGTAATCGTCAGGGAGTGACGATGGCGAAGTCCGGGTCCGGCCGGTCGAGGTACCCGAAGAGTTCGGCCAGCTTTCCGGTGCCGCCGGTGATCTCGGCACGGCCCTGTTCCGCGAGCTTGGCGGGCGCGGTGCCGCCGAGCAGGACGGCGCGCAGGTCGGCCTCGTCGAGGCAGACCTCGACGTCCGGTCCACCGACTGCGGGCCCGTGGCCTGCGACGTGGGTGAGCACGCCGTTGCGCAGCCGCATCGTGACGCGGTCGCCATCTCGGACGTTCCAGCGGACGGTGATGTCGGCGTTCCAGCTGCGCGGCCCGTCCACGCGTATGGCGAGCGCGTCGAACAGCTGCTCCAGCGTCAGGGCGCTGAGCACGTCGGGGGACGCGGTGACGGTGGGCGTGCCGACGGAGCCGTGCCGCAGTTCGTAGGCGCCCATGAGGTAGAAGTTGCGCCACGGCCCGTTCTCGCAGCCGTAGCCGAGCTGCTCCAGGGCGTCCGCCTGCAAGGCGCGCGCCTGGGCGTGGTCGGGCTGCGCGAACAGCACGTGGTTGACGACCTGCACCACCCAGCGGAAGTCGCCCTCACCGAAGGACGTGCGGGCACGTCGGACGACCTCGTCGGCACCGCCCATGAATTCCACGTACCGGCGCGCGGCCTCGACCGGCGGATGTTCCCACAAGTGGGCGGGGTTGCCGTCGAACCAGCCCATGTACTTCTGGTACACGGCCTTGGTGTTGTGGCTGACGGAGCCGTAGTAGCCGTGCGCGTGCCAGGCCTTTTCCAGCATCGGGGGCAGCTCGATCTGTTCGGCGATCTCCAACGGCGTCATGCCCTCGTTGAGCATGCGTACCGTCTGGTCGTGCAGGTACGCGTACAAGTCGCGCTGCTCGGACAGGAATCTCACCATTCGCTCGCGGCCCCAGACCGGCCAGTGGTGAGAGGCGAAGGCGACCTCCGAGGTGGCACCGAACAGTTCGATGGCCTCGGTGAGGTAGCGCGCCCACTCGTGCGGGTCGCGCACCTCTGCGCCGCGCAGGGTGAGGAGGTTGTGCAGGTTGTGGGTGGCGTTCTCCGCCATGCACAGGGCCGCGTGGTCGGGGAAGTGGATGTTGAGTTCCGCTGGCGCCTCGGTGCCGGGGGTCAGCTGGAAGACCATGCGGATGCCGTCGACGATCTCCGTCTGCCCGGTACGGGTGATATCGACGGTGGGCGGGATGAGACCGACGGTCCCGGTCGACGTCGTCGGGCCCAGACCTGCGCCGATCTGGCCCTGCGGTCCCTTGTCCAGCGCTGCCCCGTACATGTAGGCGGCGCGGCGAGCCATGGCCGTACCGGCGTAGATGTTCTCGTTCACGGCATGCGTCAGGAAGCCCTGCGGGGCGATCACCGGCACACCGGCTGCGACCTCCCGCCCCGTGATGACGCCGCGCACGCCGCCAAAGTGGTCGGCGTGACTGTGGGTGTAGAGCACCCCGGTGACCGGACGGTCGCCCCGAATGCTGCGGTACAGCCCCAGCGCCGCCGCAGCGGTCTCGGCGGACAACAGCGGGTCGATGACGAGGATTCCCTGATCGCCTTCGATCACGGTCATGTTGGACAGGTCGAAGCCGCGGACCTGGTAGATGCCCTCGACGACCTCGAACAAGCCGTGTTCGCAACACTGCCGGCTCTGCCGCCACAGGCTCGGGTTGGCGGTCGCCGGGCACGTCCGGGCGAGGAAGCCGTACGCCTCCAGGTCCCAGACGACACCGCCGTTCGCGTCGCGGATCAGCGGCTCCTGTGCGGTACCCAGGAAGCCGCGACGAGCGTCATCGAGATCGGTGGTGTCGTCGAACGGAAACCGCGTGCGCACCGCCTCGTTGTTTGCCACGATTCCCGGCTCCGCCGGTTTGGGATCGCAGTGGGACATCGCATCCTCCCCCGAAGACAGTTCCGGACAACCGTCGCACGGACGCGGTCGGTGCCACTGTCGCCCGCGCATCCGAGGCGCGCCACCGGATGCGCTCCGGAACCGACAGAACGCCAGGCGACACCGCGCCGCGAACCGGCAGAGGCGTGTCAGGCCGAGCCGACAGGCAGTACGCCACCTGAACCGCCGCAGCATCCGTGGTTCCGCGGAAACGTTCTTAAACGAGGCCGCGATCTCTTCACCTCAACGAGGAGGCCCCAGAACTGTGCAGCCCGCAGAAGACCATTGGCCGTCGAGAACTTGCAGGCCTCCAACAGCTGATCCAGCCGCCGAACCGTCGAGGTGCAGATCTCGACGGTGTCGACGAACTCGCTCCAGCACGTCAAGACCTCGCCGAAGTCACAGACCAGACCGTCCTATTACTTCCACATTCGGCGCAGTTATCGCGCCGCCGCGCGCCGCGACAATGAAAGCAACCGACGCAGAACCACCATTCCCACTGGTCACGCCATCCGAGGTGGGCGCAGTAGGGTTCGAACCTACGACCCCTTGCTTGTAAGGCAAGTGCTCTTCCGCTGAGCTATGCGCCCTGTTGGTGGCCGACCCGTTCAGCCGATCGGATCACCTCAGCCACCCTACCGGGGTTTTGGGGTGTCCTCGGCACCTGGTCGGCCACCGCCGCCTTAGGCGGTGCGTCACGCCGTGAGCTCGGCCAGGGCCTTCTTCCAGACGTTCTGGTCCCGGGCTTCGCCCGGCTGGTTCACCTCGGCGAAGCGGACCTTGCCTTCGGTGTCGATCAGGAACGTGCCCCGGTTGGCCATCCCGGCCTTCTCGTTGAACACGCCGTAGGCCTTGGCGACCTCGCCGTGCGGCCAGAAGTCCGACAACAGCGGGAAGGTGTAGCCCTCCTGGTCCGCCCACGCCTTGAGCGCGAAAGCCGAGTCCACCGACACTCCGATGACCTGGACCTTGTCGTTCTGGAACTCGCCGAGATCGTCCCGGACCTGGCAGAGCTCGCCCTGGCAGATCCCGCTGAACGCGAACGGGTAGAACACCAGCAGCACGTTCTTCTCGCCCCGGAATTCGGCCAGCGAGACCTTCTGCTTGTTGTAGTCCGACAACGTGAAGTCCGGTGCCTGTGCACCGACCTCAACCGCCATGAGTGCACCCTTCTGCTCGACATGACCTTGTCATCGCCGAACCTACACCGACCACACCACCGTGGGCACCGATGAAAACACCGATGCCCACGGGGTGGACGGTGCACACAGCGACTTGCGACCAGCCGGTCAGCGCCGGGCCTTGGCCCGGCGGTAGGCCAACCTGGTTCCCATCCAGCCTTCGCTGAGGCTGACATTCGCCGTCTGGGCCAGGTTCGCCGTCGATGCCGCCTCTGCGATATCGGCCGGTTCGACGTAACCGTCCCGGCCGGTCTTCGGGGTCAGCACCCAGATGACCCCGTCATCGGACAGCGGCGTCATGGCATCGAGAAGCGTGTCCGTCAGGTCGCCATCATCTTCGCGCCACCACAGCAGCACGACATCGACCACTTCGTCGGCATCTTCGTCGAGCAGATCGCTCCCGCAACGCTCCTCGATCGCGGCCCGGACGTCGTCATCGACATCCTCGTCCCAGCCGAGTTCCTGGACAACCATCTCCGGCTCGATGTCGAGCCTCTCGGCGACGTCGGCTTCGCCTTTACCGGCGTCTCCCGCGGCGACCACGGTTTGCTCACTCCTCCAATGCACCGGTGCGACGACCGTTCGGCGCCGCACACCTTCCAGATCTGGCCGATAGCGAACACTGCCAACCGCTACCGGCGCAACTGCTGACGGCACGACACGCCGTAGCAATGCGTTGAGATTCGACTGTAGACCGGGTAGCACTGCGCCAACAGCCTGATGCGCGCAGCTCGTGCCGCCGATGTACGCATCGGCAGCCGAGATGGGGGACCATGAGAGTGTCGGACATCACTGTCGACCACCCTGCCACACGCAAGACGTAGTCGAGGAGTTCCCTTGTCCCCGCTCAACAACGACGCCGACACCGTCCCCACCCAGCGGGTGCGGGTCATCCGGGACGGTCTCGCCTCCCACCTGCCGGACATCGATCCGCAGGAAACCGAGGAGTGGCTGCAGTCCTTCGACTCGGTGCTGTCGGCCAACGGGCAGCAGCGCGCCCGCTACCTGATGCTGCGGCTGCTCCAGCGCGCCCGCGAAAGCGGCGTCGGTGTCCCGTCGCTGACCAGCACGGACTACGTCAACACGATCCCCACCGAGCAGGAGCCGTGGTTCCCCGGCGACGAGGAGACCGAACGCCGGTACCGGGCCTGGATGCGGTGGAACTCCGCGATGATGGTGCACCGCGCGCAGCGCCCCGGCATCGGCGTGGGCGGCCACATCTCGTCCTTCGCGTCCTCGGCCAGCCTGTACGAGGTCGGCTTCAACTGGTTCTTCCACGGCAAGGACCACCCCGGGGGCGGTGACCACCTCTACATCCAGGGCCACGCCTCCCCCGGCATCTACGCCCGCGCCTTCCTGGAGGGTCGGCTGTCCGCCGACCAGCTCGACGGATTCCGCCAGGAGTACTCGCACGCCGGGCCAGGCGGCGGTCTGCCGTCCTACCCGCACCCGCGGCTGATGCCGGAGTTCTGGGAGTTCCCCACCGTGTCCATGGGGCTGGGCCCGATGAACGCGATCTTCCAGGCCCGGTTCGACCGCTACCTGCACGATCGCGGCATCAAGGACACCAGCCAGCAGCGCGTCTGGGCGTTCCTCGGCGACGGCGAGATGAACGAGCCGGAGTCGCGCGGACTGCTGCACGTCGCGGCCAACGAGGGTCTGGACAACCTCACCTTCGTGATCAACTGCAACCTGCAGCAGCTGGACGGCCCGGTCCGCGGCAACGGCAAGATCATCCAGGAGCTGGAGGCGTTCTTCCGGGGCGCCGGCTGGAACGTCATCAAGGTGATCTGGGGCCGCGAGTGGGACGCGCTGCTGCACGCCGACCGCGACGGAGCCCTGGTGAACTTGATGAACACCACCCCGGATGGCGACTACCAGACCTACAAGGCCAACGACGGCGCCTTCGTCCGGGAGCACTTCTTCGGCCGCGACCCGCGCACCAAGGAGATGGTCCGGCACCTCACCGACGACGAGATCTGGGGCCTGCGCCGCGGCGGCCACGACTACCGCAAGATCTACGCGGCCTACAAGGCGGCCACCGAGCACTACGGCCAGCCGACCGTCATCCTGGCCAAGACGATCAAGGGCTACGGGCTGGGGCCGCACTTCGAGGGCCGCAACGCCACCCACCAGATGAAGAAGCTGACCCTGGACGACCTGAAGCTGTTCCGGGACAGCCTGCGGATCCCGATCAGCGACCAGGACCTGGACCCCTACCTGCCGCCGTACTACCACCCCGGCCAGGACTCGGCGGAGCTGGAGTACCTGCAGGAGAGGCGGCGGCAGCTGGGCGGCTACCTGCCGGAGCGTCGGGTGAAGGCCAAGCCGCTGGTACTGCCCGGCGACAAGGTCTACGAGGTGATCCGGCGCGGCTCCGGCAGGCAGGAGGTCGCCACCACGATGGCGTTCGTCCGACTGCTCAAGGACCTCGCCAAGGATCGCGAGATCGGGCCGCGGATCGTGCCGATCATCCCGGACGAGGCCCGCACGTTCGGGATGGACTCGATGTTCCCGTCGCAGAAGATCTACAACCCGCTCGGCCAGCTCTACACGCCGGTGGACTACCAGCTGATGCTGGCCTACCGGGAGAGCGAGCAGGGCCAGATCCTGCACGAGGGCATCAACGAGGCCGGGTCGACGTCGTCGTTCACCGCGGCCGGGACCAGCTACGCCACGCACGGCGAGCCGATGATCCCGGTCTACATCTTCTACTCGATGTTCGGCTTCCAGCGCACCGGCGACAGCTTCTGGGCCGCCGCGGACCAGATGGCCCGCGGATTCGTGCTCGGTGCGACCGCCGGACGGACCACTCTGACCGGTGAAGGCCTGCAGCACGCCGACGGCCACTCGCAGCTGATCGCCGCGACGAACCCGGCGGTGATCGCCTACGACCCGGCGTGGGCGTTCGAGGTGGCGCACATCGTCAAGGACGGATTGCGGCGGATGTACGGCGAGGACGCCGAGAACGTCTTCTACTACCTGACCGTCTACAACGAGCCCTACCAGCAGCCCGCCGAGCCGGACGACCTGGACGTCGCCGGGTTGTTGCGCGGTCTGTACCGGTACCAGGCCGCGCCCGGCGGCACGGGGCCGCGTGCCCGGATCCTCGCCTCGGGCGTGATCATGCCGCTGGCCCTGCGGGCGCAGCAGATGCTGGCCGACGAGTGGGGTGTGCGGGCCGATGTCTGGTCGGCGACGTCGTGGTCGCAGCTGCGGCGCGAGGCCGAGGCCGCTGACCGGCACAACCTGCTGCACCCGGAATCCGAGCCGCAGGTGCCGTACGTGACTCGGGCGCTGGCGGAGGCCGCCGGGCCGGTGGTCGCGGTCAGCGACTGGATGCGCGCGGTGCCCGACCTGATCCGACCGTGGGTGCCCGGCGACATGGTCAGCCTGGGCGCCGACGGGTTCGGGTTCTCCGACACCAGGCCCGCGGCCCGGCGGGTGTTCCTGGTGGACGCGGAGTCCACAGTGGTCGCGACGCTGGCCGCGCTGGCGCGCGCCGGTGAGGTGGACAAGTCCACGGTCGTCGAGGCGACCCGCCGGTACCGGCTGGACGATGTCCAAGCCGCTGGTCCGCAGACCTCGGACCCCGGCGTCGCCTGACACCGCTCGCAAGTGCGCACCCGGGTGACGGAAATGAGTGAAGGGCACCTTTGACCGAGTAAGCCGGTCGAAGGTGCCCTTCACTTCTCCCCCGGACGGGTCAGATCGCGGCGGATCTGCGGGTTCGTTGGACTTTGGCGGTGCGGTTCCAGCTCCACCAGCCGTGGACGACCAGGGCGGCGAAGATCACGTAGATCGCCGCGCTGAAGTACAACCCGGAGGCGATCTGCAGCGGCACGCCGACCGCGTCAACGGCCAGCCAGACCAGCCAGAACTCGACGAGACCGCGTCCCTGCGCCCAGAACGCGACCAGGGTGCCGACGAAGATCCAGGCGTCCGGCCACGGCGCCCACGAGGCGTCCAGCGCGGCGAGCAGCAGCGCGAACGCGGCGGTACCGGCCACCAGCGCGGCGGTCAGCACGAGCCGTTCCACGCCGCTGGCCTTGCGCACCGCGACGCCGTAAACCGGGTCGCTGCGGCGGTTCCAGGCCCACCAGCCGTAGATGGAGATCAGCAGGATCATCACCTGCCGGACGGCCAGTCCGCCCAGGTGCGCGGAGGCGTAGACGGCGAACAGCAGGACCGTGGCGGACACCTGCACCGGCCAGGTCGCCAGCGTTCGGCGTTGCGCGAGGAAGACCACGGCGAGCGCGCACAGCTGCCCGACCAGTTCCGCCCAGGAGATCTGTTGGCCCAGCACGGTGATCCCGTTGCCGAGCACCCATTCCGCGACAGCCCGCACGCCCGCTCCTCCCGCCGGCCACGAACGCACCGGGGTACACGAGCAGCTGAGCCGACGACCGTCGACGTCGCACGCCGACGGCCCGCTGCGGCCGCCCGTGCGCTGCCTCCCATCCGGACTTTCACCGTCGGTCCCGGAATTTCACCGGATCGGCCGACATCTGCGATTTGCAGGTGCCGGTTCGCGGACTTTCACCGCCGGTTCGGATTTCCACCGAGCCCCGGAGCGCACGATCTCTTCTTCGATCCAGTAAACATCGGGCGGCCGAAGATCTGTTCCAGCGGCGACACGTGGGTTGGATCACAAGCCTCGCGTCGTGAACGAGGATTCCGGCAAGAACCGGATCAACCGCTCACGAGCGAGCAACAGACCGGATGGCCGATCGAACACGCGTGCCCCTATCGGTAGACTCGATCGACAGCGATGCGCGAAGGAGGGGACGTCGGATGAACGACATCGACCGCGCCATCCTCGCCTTCGAGCAGGAGCACTGGCACTACCAGGGCAACAAGGAGCGGGTCATCCAGGAGCGCTTCGGGTTCTCCCCGACCCGCTACTACCAGCGGCTGAACCGGCTGCTCGACGAGCCCGAAGCGCTGCGGCAGCAGCCGACCCTGGTCAAACGCCTCCAGCGGCGCCGCGACCAACGAGCCCAACACCGCGCCGTGCGAGACCGCTAGTCCGGCGCGGCGCCGCCGTCACTGCTGGGGGCGCTGGGCGTACTGCTCGGGAGTGAGCTGCCTGTCCTGCTGGATGCGGACCAGTTCGGCCAGCAGCGGCGCGGCCTGATCCGGCGGCAGGGCCTGGAACGCCGCCTTGATCGCCTCGCCGTCGAGACCCTGCGCCGGAGCTGCCGAACCCTGCTGCCCCACCAGTCCGTTGACCAGGTCGACGAGCATCGCGACGATCGTGCGCGGCCCGACCTCGGTCTGCCAGCCCTGGATCTCGCCCTGCGGCCCGCGAGGGCCGAGCAGTTCGTGCTCCAGACGCCGCAGAATCGCGTCCTGTTCCGGGGTCATGTCGTCCTCCTGCTTCTTGCCGAGTTCGGCGCGGAACTGGTTCATGTCCACGTGACCGGGGTCGATCTTGCCAGTGACGCTGGTCTCCTTGTGGCCGCGCGCGGCGTCCATCTGACGGCCCAGGTGGTTGAGCACTGCGGTGGTGGCCCGCAGCGCCGCGCTGTACTGCTCCGGGCTCGGCCCCTGGTCCACGCCCTGGTAGTCCCATTCGAACCCGACGTAGAGGGTGTTGCCGTCGCCTGCCGGGTTCGGGCCGGAGGCCTTCGCCTTCCCGGCGTGGTTGGCCCGCCCGGCGGCGATGAGGTGCACGACACCGTCGAATCCGATCACGGCGTGGCACAGCGGTCCGGCCAGGTCGGGGCGGCCGTTGATGCACAGCTGCACGCTGGGCGCGGGGTTCTCGTAGGACGCGGGGGTCGCGGTGTGGTGTTCGAGCACACCGACGGGTGCTGGTTGCGGTCCCGACGTCGCGGTCCGATCCCGCCAGCCATCGGTTTCGACCACTGTCAACCCGGCGGCGCGCAACACGTCCGCGAGCCAGACGAGGGGCAAGGCCACTGCTGATCACTCTCCCGGCTTGATCCGTTCCCTCATGGTGTCGTGATCGAGCGTGGACGACCACGGCCAAGTGCGTGAAAAAGGTCGGGACTCACCCACTGGGTGAGCCCCGATCACCGATCTGCGCGACACGCGATCACGCGTCGCCCTTCACTCGGACATCGTCGGCACCAGGCTTCGCGCCGTTCTTGGCGGCGTCCGGCGAACCTTCGGCGAATTGAGCCTCGGCGGTGTCCAACCACCGGCCCCAGCGCTGCTGCATGGGCTTGATCAGACCGCCGCCGACCCCGACGACGATCACCCCGGCCACCGCGGTCAGCGCCGCGATCAGCACCGGCGTGGTGACGGTGAGCGCGATGCCGATCTGGTTCAGCGCGGCGATCGCGCCGAGCGCGACGATGAACCCGAAGGTGATCTTGGCCAGCACCGGGCCCATCGCCCGGCTGCCCAGGGCGCTGCGCACCAGGTCGGCGACCACCCGGCCGATCGCCGCGGCGACCAGCACCAGCACGATGGCCACCACGATCCGCGGCACGAACAGCACCACTGTGTCGATCAGGTCCTTGATGGCGGTCGGCCCGAAAACGCCGAGCGCGAGCTGGATGAAAATGAGCAGGATGAAGTAGTAAACGAGTTTCACCAACACCCCGGCCACGTCGATGTTCGATTTCGACGTGAGGTCACCGAGGCCGGATTTGGCCAGCAGTCGATTGAATCCGAGCCGGGCGAACACGATCTGGACAGCCTTGGCGACCGCCTTCGCGATCAGCCAGCCGACCAGCGCGATGATGAGGAATACGACCAGTTTCGGGACGAATGTCGCGACCGCGACCCAGGCCTGCGCCAATCCCTGCTGGAGAGCTCCCACTTTTTTCTCCTCGACAAGAAGAATGCGAATTCACGTTGTGCGGAGATCGTTTCCTGCTGGTACGACGGGCAGCAAACGTGACAGGCACCCCGAAAGTGCGGTTAATTACCTCGATCAGATGACACCATCAATTCCTGGATGTTGCTCCCGGATCGCGGTGCGCCCACCCGCTCGGCGGCTGCTGCCCGCCGGGGCTGATCGGTGGCGTGCGATTCTGGAGGCATGAGTACCGAACGCGCAGGTGAGCGGGATGCCGGTACGCAGCGGCAGATCTCCGCGAGCACTCTGCGCCGCCTCGAACGGGGCTCCGGGGGGCTGGCCAGCGCCAGCGCCAGCGCGATGGAGCAGCGGCTGCCGTGGTTCCGGCGGTTGCCCGCCGACCAGCGGGCCAGCGTGCTGTTGGTGACCCAGACGGGGGTCGCCAACTTCGTGGCGTGGCTGCAGGACCCGACCGAGGCGATCCGGTTGACCGCCGAGGCGTTCCGCGCCGCGCCCCGGGATCTGTCCCGGTGGGTCAGCCTGCGGCAGACCCTGGACCTGGTGCGGGTCGCGATCGACGTCTTCGAGCAACGCCTGCCCGAACTGGCCGACGAAGAGCACGAACGCACCGTGCTGACCGAGTCGATCCTGCGCTACACGCGGGAGATCGCCTTCGCCGCGGCCACCTCCTACGCCGCCGCCGCGGAGGCGCGCGGCGCGTGGGACGCGCGGCTGGAAGCGCTGGTGGTGGACGGCATCGTGCGTGGCGACGCCGAGGAGTCGCTGCTGTCCCGCGCCGCCGCGCTCGGCTGGGAGCCGTCTTCGGAGGCGACCGTGCTGGTCGGCAACGCGCCCTCCGACGACCCGCCGACCATCGTCTACCAGGTGCGCAGCCGCGCGGCGCGAGTCGGTTGCCCGGTGCTGCTCGGCGTGCAGGGCAGTCGGCTGGTGGTGGTCTTCGGTGGTGCGGACGACGAACGCGCCAACCAGGAGGCGGCGAAGCGGCTGACCGAGGCCTTCGACGACGGTCCGGTCGTGGTCGGGCCGACGGTGCCGAGCCTGGCCGAGGCGCACCGGTCGGCCGGCGACGCGATGTCCGCGCTGCGGGCCGTGGTGGCCTGGCCGACCGCGCCGCGCCCGGTACCGTCCGGCGATCTGCTGCCGGAGCGGGCGTTGGCCGGCGATCCGGAGGCCGAACGGCAGTTGGTCGAGTCGATCGTGCTGCCGCTGGTGGACGCCGGTGGCTCGCTGATGGAGACCGTCGACACCTACCTGGAGGTCGGCGGCGTGCTGGAGAACTGCGCGCGGCAGCTGTACGTGCACCCGAACACCGTCCGGTACCGACTGCGCCGGGTCGCGGAACTCACCGGCCGCACCCCGTCCAACGCCCGCGACGCGCACGTCCTGCGCGTCGGCCTGGCGGTGGGCAGACTCGCCAAGGCCCGAGGACTTTGGTGATCACCCTTGGTAACCGACCTTCGCCAGTGTTCACTGATCAGTCACCAACCGGACACAGCCAACAACGATTTGCGCCATCGCAGCGCCCCGTCACCGCCTGGCTTGTAGACACTCCACAACTTTGTGGTCCGGACTTCGTCTCTGTCGACATCACGTCGATCGCCTCGGGGCGTGTTCAGTAGCAAGGGTGATCGCGCTTCTAGCCCCCGGACAGGGGTCGCAGACCCCAGGGATGCTCAGCCCCTGGCTCGAACTGGACGGCGTCGCCGAACGCCTCGGCGCCTGGTCCGAGCTCACCGGCCTGGACCTGATCCGCCTCGGCACCACCGCCGAGGCGGACGAGATCAAGGACACCGCGGTCACCCAGCCGCTGGTGGTGGCGCTTTCGCTGATCGCCGCCGACGAACTGCGCCGCCGGGTGACGATCCCGGCCGACACACCCGTCGCCGGGCACTCGGTCGGCGAACTGGCCGCCGCCGCGGTGGCCGGTGCCCTGACCTTCGACGACGCGGTCGCCCTGGCGGCAGTGCGCGGCCGGGAAATGGCCGCGGCCTGCGCGCTGGAGCCGACCGGGATGTCCGCCCTGCTCGGCGGCGACCCGGACACCGTCGTCAACCACCTCGACCACCTCGGACTCGACCCGGCGAACCGCAACGGTGCGGGCCAGATCGTCGCCGCCGGTCGGCTGCCCGCCTTGGCGCAGCTCGCCGAGGAACCGCCCGCCGAGGCGCGGGTCCGCCCGCTGCCGGTGGCCGGTGCCTTCCACACCCGATTCATGGCGCCCGCCCAGGAAACCCTGGCCCAGCACGCGGAGAAGGTGACCGCGACCGACGCCGCGCTGCCGCTGCTGTCCAATGCGGACGGTGCGGTGGTCACCGATGCCGCCGAGATCCTGCGCCGCCTGGTCGCCCAGGTGACCAGGCCGGTGCGCTGGGACAGCTGCATGGCGACGCTGGCCGACCGCGGGGTGACCGCAGTGGTGGAGTTCCCGCCCGCGGGCACCCTCAGCGGGTTGGTGCGCCGCGAGCTCAAGGGCGTCAAGGCCGTTGCCCTGAAGACCCCTGATGACCTGGACAAGGTCACCGACCTGCTTGGGAGCGACGCGTGACCCGACCCCGCATTGCGCAGACCGCCACACCGGCAGCCACCAGGCTGATCGGCTTCGGCAGCACGCAGGGCAACCGAATCGTCACCAACGACGATCTGGCCAAGTTCGTGGACACCAACGACGAGTGGATCCGGCAGCGCGTCGGAATCGTGCACCGGCGACTGGGCGATGATGGCCAGACCGTGGTCAGCATGGCGGTCGAGGCCGGTGCCAAAGCCATCGCCAACGCCGGTCTGGCACCGTCCGATGTGGACCAGGTGATCGTGGCGACCTGCACCATGATCGGCGGCATCCCGAACGCCGCAGCCCAGGTCGCCGACCAGATCGGCATCAAGGCCAAGAGCGCCTACGACCTCAACGCCGCGTGCGCCGGATTCGTCTACGCGCTGTCCACCGCATCCGATGCGGTGCGCTCCGGTTCGGCCCGCAACGTGCTGGTGATCGGGTCCGAGCGGTTCCAGGAATGGCTGGACTGGGACGACCGCGCGAACTGCATCATCTTCGCCGACGGGGCCGGTGCGGCGGTGGTCGGTCCGGCCGACGAACCGGAAATCGGCCCGGGCGTGCTGGGCAGCGCCGGAGATCTGGTGGACACCATCTACCTGCGCGACGACAAGTACATCTACCAGGAGGGCCAGGCGGTCTTCCGGTGGGCCACCACCCAGATCGCCCCGGTGGCGATCCGCGCGGTCGAGGCGGCCGGACTGCAGCTCTCCGATGTGGACGTCCTGGTGCCGCACCAGGCGAATCTGCGGATCGTCGAGGCCATCGCCAAGAAGCTGCAGACCAAGGGTGCCCGTGACGACCTCGTGGTCGCGCGTGACATCGTCTACTCCGGCAACACGTCGTCGGCGTCCATCCCGCTGGCCATCGACCACATGCGGGCGGCGGGAGAGATCCCCAGCGGTGCCGTGATGCTGCTCGTGGGCTTCGGAGCTGGGCTGTCCTACGCCGCCCAGGTCGCCATCTGCCCCTGAGTCAACCCAAGCTGCCGCGGACCAGCGGTCCGCGGTGAGAACGCAAGAACGAGGAAGGAACTACCCGTGTCGAACGAGGAAATCACCACCGGTCTCGCCGCCATCGTCGAGGAGGTCGCCGGTGTCGACGCCGCCGACGTGACCATCGACAAGTCCTTCGTCGACGACCTCGACATCGACTCGCTTTCCATGGTGGAGATCGCCGTGCAGGCGGAGGACAAGTTCGGGGTCAAGATCCCGGACGACGAGCTGGCCAACCTCAAGACCGTCGGTGATGCGGTGGACTACATCACCAAGAACGCATGACCACCGATGTCGTGATCACCGGGCTGGGCGCGACGACACCGCTCGGCGGTGACGTCGCGTCCACCTGGGACGGACTCGTCAACGGCGCCAGCGGCGTTCGCCGCCTGGAGGTCGACTGGGTGGACCGGTTCGACCTACCGGCCAAGATCGGCGCACCACTGCTGGTGGAGCCGAGCGAGGTGCTGCCCCGCGTGCAGCTGCGCCGGATGGACCGCTGCGAGGCGATCGCCGTGATCGCCGCCCGCGAGGCCTGGGCGGACGCCGGTTTCGAACTGCCCACCGACGACACCGAATCGGTCGACCCGGACCGGCTCGGGGTGTCGCTGGGCACCGGCATCGGCGGCCCCCTGACCCTGCTGCACCAGGACGACCTGCTGGAAAGCGACGGACTGCGCAAGGTCTCGCCGCTGACCGTGCCGATGCTGATGCCCAACGGGCCAGCCGCGATGGTCAGCCTGGACGTGCGGGCCCGCGCCGGGGTGCACTCCCCGGCATCGGCCTGCGCCTCCGGTGCGGAGGGACTGGCCAGGGGTTGGGACATGATCCGGCAGGGCCTGGCCGACGTGGTGGTGGCCGGTGGTGCGGAGTCCTGCATCCACCCGATCACCGTCGCCGGTTTCGCCCAGGCCCGGACCCTGAGCACCCGCAACGACGACCCGGAACGGGCCTCCCGCCCGTTCGACGTCGACCGCGACGGGTTCGTGCTTGGCGAAGGTGCCGGGGTGATGATCCTGGAGAGCGCGGAGCACGCCAAGGCGCGCGGCGCGCGGATCTACGGTCGGCTGGCGGGTGTGGGCATCACCTCCGACGCCTACCACATCACCGGTAGCCACCCGGACGGCATCGGCCAGGTCAACGCGATGCAGCGGGCGCTGCGGACCGCGGACCTGCAGACGTCGGACATCGGGCACGTCAACGCGCACGCGACGTCCACTGTGGTCGGTGACGTGGGCGAAGCGAACTCGGTGCGCAAGGCGATCGGCGACGGCGCGGTGGTCACCGCGCCGAAGGGATCGCTCGGCCACTTGGTCGGCGGGGCCGGTGCGGTGGAGAGCATCATGACGATCCTCTCGCTGCAGCACGGCATCATCCCGGCTACCCGGAACCTGGAAACGATCGACCCGAAGGTCGAACTCGACGTGGTGGCCGACAAGCCGCGGCATGTCGAGCAGACCGCAGCGATCAACAACGCCTTCGGCTTCGGTGGGCACAACGTTGCGCTCGCCTTCGCCAAGGCATGACAGTCGGCGCAGCGGACGGGCCGAGCGTCGCTTGGCCCGTCCTTTAGCGCTCTGCGGTACGACAACAGCCGTGCGGTCGCGCCCGTCGGCGGCACCCACCGTCCTGACATCGAACCTCCGGAGGAACCGATGACCGCACTGGCTACCCGGCTGGAAAGTGAGCAGGCACAACGAGATCCACGTGATCCCGAGGTGCGGTTGGACCAGCTGCTCGACTCGGAGTCGATGGAGCCGCTGCACCCCCGCGACAACAGCGGGATGTACGCGGTGCGCGGCCGCATCGACGGCACGAAGGTGATCGTCTACTGCAGCGACGCCACCAAGATGGGCGGGGCGCTGGGCTCCGAGGGCTGCGGGCACATCGTGGACGCCATCGACATGGCGGTGCGCGAACGCTGCCCGGTGGTCGGCGTGTGGCACTCCGGCGGGGCGCGCATCCCGGAGGGCGTGGAATCGCTGGACGGCATGGGCCAGATGTTCGCGGCGATGATCCGCGCCTCCGGTCGGGTGCCGCAGATCTCCGTGGTGGTGGGCCCGGCCGCCGGTGGCGCCGCCTACGGTCCGGCGCTGACCGATGTGGTCATCATGTCCCCGGCCGGTCGGGTGTTCGTCACCGGCCCGGACGTGGTGCGCAGCGTCACCGGTGAGGAGATCGACCAGGAAGGTCTCGGCGGCATCTCGGCGCACGGCGAGAAGTCCGGTGTGGTGCACGTGGTCGCCGACGACGAGTCGGACGCCTACCTGCGGGCGCGGCGGCTAATCGGGCGGTTCGCCAAGCCGGGTCTGTTCGACCTGCACTCGGTGCAGGACGAGGACGACCTGCGGGCGCTGCTGCCGGAACGCCCGCAGCGCGCATACGACATCAAGCCGTTGATCCGCGGCATCCTGGATGAAAAGGACGACGGAGCTGGCAACATTTCGGCGGACTTCGAGGAACTGCAAGCGAAGTGGGCGCCGAACATCGTGGTCGGTCTCGGCCGGCTCGGGGGCCGCAGCATCGGTGTGATCGCCAACAACCCGCTGCGCAAGGGCGGCTGCCTGGACTCGCTGTCGGCGGAGAAGGCCGCCCGGTTCGTGCGGATGTGCGACTCGTTCGGCGTGCCGCTGCTGGTGCTGGTCGACGTGCCCGGCTACCTGCCTGGGGTCGGCCAGGAGTGGGGTGGCGTGGTGCGGCGCGGCGCGAAGCTGCTGCACGCCTTCGGCGAAGCCGTGGTGCCGCGGGTGACGCTGGTGACCCGCAAGTCCTACGGCGGCGCCTACATCGCGATGAACGCCCGCTCGCTGGGCGCGACCACCGTGTTCGCCTGGCCGGAGGCCGAGGTCGCGGTGATGGGCTCCAAGGCCGCGGTCGACGTCCTGCACCGCAAGAAGCTGGCCGCCGCACCCGAGGACGAGCGGGAGGCGTTGCAGGCCAAGCTCACCGAGGAGCACGAGCGGGTCGCGGGCGGGGTCGGCCGAGCGATGTCGATCGGCGTGGTCGACGAGGTCATCGAACCGTCCACCACCCGCCGCCGGATCGCCGAAGCGCTCGCCGCCGCCCCAGCGGGCCGCGGTTCGCACGGCAACATCCCGCTTTGATCAGCCCGCTTTGATCAGCTGAGCGACGAGAGGTCTCGTGAGCGGTTGCTCGCGGTTCGCACCGCGGCGATCGCTCGCGAGACCTTGTTGCTAACAGCGCCTGAGCAGTGCGCTGTTGGGCAGTTTGCTGGTGTCCAGCCGAAGTCCGCTGCTCGTCCCGTCGTCCGGCACCAGCGGATACACCACGTTCCAGATCACGCACGTCGCCGGGAGTTGCGGCGGTGCGTCCTCGATGCCTTGGTTGCTGCGGAAGGTCAGCATCACCAGCAGTGAATCGTCCGGGCCCGGGTCTATCCGCTGCACGGTCCATTCGGAGTCGTGGGTGGTGTCGTAGTCGCGCAACCACTCGTCCCGCGGCAGTTCCTGCCATTTGGCCGGGACCACGGTGTCCTTCCAGCGGTCGTAGTCCGCTTTGTTGATCGAGTCGAAGTGCTGGTCCAGCAGGGCCAGCACCGCTTGGTGATCGGGATGCGCCACGGCGTCCGGGGTGTAGACGATGCCCAACGGAGACGTGACCGGGGCGGCGAGTGGGTTCGGTTGGCGCTGCTGCTGGGCCTGCGCGTCGCGGTAGACGTACCGGGCCAGGTAGACCCCTCCGCCCGCAGCGCAGAGCAGCACGACAACCGCGAGCGGCAGACCCCATTTCAACCAGGAACGCACGGCTTCAGCTTCGCACACCGCGATCAGCGCCAGCAGGCGCTACGGACAGCTCGCGCCGAACCGAAGCCACCGCCCGCTCCGGCGCGAGCCGCAACCGGCGCTGTTCTGGACGCTCAGCCGACCCTGTTCTCAGCCGACCCGGTTTTCAGCCGACGCGGTGCAGCCAGGTCACCGGAGCACCATCGCCCGCGCGGCGGAACGGTTCGAGGGCGTCGTCCCAGGCAGCACCGAGCAGCTGGTCCACTCGGTGGCCGAACGCCTCCGGCCCCTTCGCGTTGGCGGCCAGCGTCCGCAGCTGGTCCTCGCTGACCATGATGTCGCCATTGGCGCTGGTGCTGGCACGCCACAGGCCCAGTCCGGGCGCATGGCAGAACCGCTGCCCATCCACCCCCGGGCTGGGGTCTTCGGTGACTTCGAAACGCAGCATCGGCCACGCGCGTAGCGCGGTGACCAAACGCGCGCCGGTGCCCGGCTCGCCCGACCAGTTGCACTCCGCGCGGAGCTGACCTGGGGCTGCCGGTTGTGCCGTCCAGCGGAGTTCCGTCCGGGTGCCGAGTGCGCCAGAGATCGCCCACTCGACGTGCGGGCAGACCGCAGACGGCGACGAGTGAACGTAGACCACACCGGAGGTGGGGCCACGGTCGCTGCCACGGGTGCTCACTGCTGACCTCCGCTGTTCGACGAGGAACGTCTTCCCCTACGACCTCGCGTACAGGCGATCAACAGGTGCGGCGCCATTCTGCATTGCGGACAGAGCGCTCCGCCACCAGAAGGTTGTCATTCACCCCGGATCACAGCGTGCTCGGCACCCTGCCCGGTATCCCCCGCCGACTGCTCCGAATAGTGGTAATCGCAGATCCGGGGCGTTGTCACGGGTTTTCGCGTCGCTCGAAGGCACCAACGCGGCAGCGGCGGACGAGTGGCGGATACCACTCGATCGGAGGAATGCAAGAACCCGGCGACAATACTTGACCGCCCCTACTAACGTCTTTGATCGAACAGGTGCGTGATCGCCGGGAGCGCGACGCCCGCGGATATTGGAGGTCGTCATGCGACTGGTGCGGCTCGGTGCGCAACCGACTCAGGTCGGCACCGACATCCGGGCGGCCATCTCGGCCTGGGGCGCCGGTGGTGCGGTGCTCGGCGGGGTCGCGGTGTTCGGCTGCCGTCCACCGGGCAGTCCGCGCCCGCTGGACGCGGTGATCGTGCTGCCGCGCGGGGTGCTCGTGGTGCTCGGGATCGACCTGCCCGAACCCGCGCTGAAGGTCGACGCGCCGCTGCAGACCCCGTGGACGGTCGACGGCTGGCCGCTGGTGCGCACCGAGGGCGCGGTCAACCCCGGTCTGGAAGGTCTCGAATCCGCCGCCGCGCTGGCCCGCAGCCTGCAGTCGCGCGGGCTGGAACCGCTGCCGGTGGCCGCGATCGTGGTGGTCGGTCCGTATGCCGGGCAAGTCACGCAGCCCACCACCGACCTGCACCGGGGGGTGCGGGTGGTTTCGCCCAACACGACGGCCATCCTCGCGGCCGCCCGCGAACTGGCCACCTACGAACGCCCCTGCCCGATCGAACCCGCGCAGCGGTTGTTACGGGTGCTCGACGAGGACTGCGAGCTCACCGGCACCGATCTGGCCGACGAGGGTTTTCCCGAATCGGACGGCACGGATCTGGCCACCGTGGACACCATGCTGATCCCGAAGTACACCGAGAAGGGCACTGCCGGACCGTCGAAACTGCGCTTTTCCCTTCGCCTTCCCGCGCGTTTTCCGCTGCGGTTCGCGCTGCGCGCCAAGCTGATCGCGGCGGTGGCCGCGCTGGTGCTGGTCTGCGCCGTCGTCGGGATCTGGTTGACGGTCGATCGACCGGCCGCCAGCCCGCCGCCGCGCGCCGCGCCGATCCAGCGGGTCGACGGCGTCGAGTTCGTGCAGAAGGTGGCCACCCGGGAGGTCGGGTGCGTCCGGCATTCCTTCGGCGACGTGCAGCGCTGGTTCGAGCAGCGGCCGTGCCGGAGCCTGACCCGCGCGGTGTTCGACACCCAGGTCTCCGGGCGGCCCGCCGCGGTTTCGGTCGCCATCATCGAGCTGCCCGACCAGCAGGCCGCGAGCGCGCTGCGGGAGCTGGCCGATTCGGCCGGTACCGGTGGGGTCACCGATCTGATCACCGAGGGCCTGGGCTGGCCGGGCGGTCCGGGCGGGTTCGACAACGCTGCGCAGGCCGTGCAGCAGGACGGCAGCCAGGTGCGCATCGTGCAAACCGTCTGGCGGCAACGCGCCTCCGCACCGGACGACGTGGGCCTGCGCACCCTGGCCGAACGAGGCCTGCGCCTGACACCCCAACCCTGACCGGACCTCGCCGCACCACAGGGTGATGGGTGAGGGGCACCCGTGACCAAGTAACTGGGTCACGGGTGCCCCTCACTCCGCATTCAACGGGGTCACGGTTGCTGCTCGGGGGCTGGGACGTCGTCCGGTTTGGCTTGCTCGGGGATTCTTGGCCTGCCGCGCTGGCCGGGCGCGCGGGAGTACGGTGCCTTGGTGACGTAGGGGTTTCCCAGGCGGGTCAGGAAGAACGCCGGGGCGAACAGCGGAACGACGGCCGACAGCGCGGCCGCGGTGACACCCGCGCGCACCACGTCGCGCGGCAGCAGGGTGTTCCGGCGGTCGACGAACCGGCCGCTGGTCAACGCCGCCAGCCACAGCACGACCACGAAGCCCGCCATGGTCACCACCGCCAGCAGGATCGCGGGCTGGTAGCCGAGCCGCTCGGATCCCAGCATCACCGCGATCCAGCCGAGCAGCGCGGGCAGTTGGCCGCGCTCGGTGGTGGCCGCCCACAGCAGGCCGCCCAGCACCGCGAAACCGCCGCCGCTGCGCTGCCAGGTATCGGTGAGGCGATCGGCCCACGCACCGCCGGTGAGCCCGAGCCGCCCGGCGAGCTGGCCGAGCACGCCAAGCGCCGTGGGTCCGTCCGGCGCGGCGACGAACTGCCCGACGATCCAGGCCAGCGTCCACAGCGACACCACGAACGCGACCGCCTGCTGCCACCGCGGCCGACGCAGCGCGGCGTGGTACAGCCGCGCCAATTCCCGTTGTTGCGCCTGCACATCCACCCCTGTCCTCGGCCACCGGAGGGCCGTTGATGATCGTCCGGGCGCCGCGCTGAGCAGACCCGGCATTGATCAGATCAGGGGCGTGTCCGCACTGCGGAGCGTGATCAGCTCCAGAACGTGCCGGGCCCCTGGATGCAGACGCCGTCGGCGGTGCAGGCCGGTGGGATGGGGTGGACCGCGGAGCCGTCGACGAGCCACTGCCCCTGCCCGTCGGTGGACACCAGGAAGCGGCCCAGGGGATCCGCGGACAGTCGAGTCGTGCCCGCGACGAGTCGAGGCGTTCGAAACGGCACCCCGGCGCCGATCTTGCGCCCGCTGTCGGCGGCGAAGGTCGCCACCTGCACCTGCTCAGCGGTGCAGTCGACCGGTTGCAGCGCGGCGATGTCGCGCCCGGACCAGGCGATCGCCACCGGCCCGCAGGCCGCGTCGGGCACCGCTTCGACGTGTCCGGCCAGCGAGTTCGCCTCCGGCGCGAGCAACAGCACCAGGGCCCGTTCGCTGCCGGGCTGCCCGGCCAGCACCGCCAGCCGACCGTCGTCGGCCAGCGCCAAGTCGTCGACCCGCAATTCGGGCGGCATCGGGATCCGCCTCTGCTGCTGACCGTGCAAGACCACCACGGCGTCCCCGTCGAGGTAGGCGATGCGTCCGCCACCGGCGGCCAGCAACCGGCCGTCGCCGACTTCGCCGGGCAGCACCCGCTGCCCACCCTGCGGCGACACCTCAACAACCCGACGTCCATCCATAGTGGATGCGACCGTGTAGATGCGGTCGCGGTCGGCGGCCAGGACCGCCGGGTCGGCTCCGGAAACACGGGCCACCTCGCGGTTCTCCCGCCCGGAGGGCACGTCGAACGACGCGATCACCCCGGGCCGGGGCGCGGCGAGATAGCTGTCGGGCCGCACGCTGACCGGCTCGGGCGCCGGTTGACCGGGCATGGCCACCATCGCCACCACGAACGCGACCGCCGCCAAGCCCGCCGCGACGACCACCGCGACCAGCGGACGACGCGGCGATCTTCGCCGCCGCGTCTGGGCCAGCAGCCGGGGCAGCGCGCCAGGCCGCGGCTCGACGTCCGCTACCAACCGGTGCAGCTGCGCGCGCAGCAGCTGCACGTCCGGATCGCTGTTCCCGTCCCTCACACCCGCTCCCCCAACAGACCCGACAGCCGCGACACACCACGCGAGCAGTACGACTTCACCGCTCCCGGGCTGCAACCCATCACCTCCGCGGTGCGGGCCTCGCTGAGATCGGCGTAGTAGCGCAACACCACCGCCTCCCGCTGCCGCCGGGGCAGTTGCGCCAGCGCGGCGGCCAGCACGGCGCGGTCGATCCCGCGGCCGGTTTCATCCGGCTGGCTGTCCCGGGTGGCGAGCTTCGGCTGGTACTTCTTGGCGATCATCCGGCGCCGCAGCATCGAGCGGGCGCGGTTGAGCACCGACTGGCGCAGGAAGGCCAGCGCCTTGTCCGGGTCGCGCAGCCGAGCGCGCGAGTCGAAGACCCGCACGTAAGCGTCCTGCACGATGTCCTCCGCGCTGGCGCGGTCGTCCACCAGCAGGACCGCGATGCGCAGCAGTTGCCGGTAATGCTCCTGGTAGAGGTCGGTCAGCTTGCTCGTCAGTTCATCCATTGCCGCCAGCCCGTCGCCCGGCCAGGCGGTCGCGGGCAATGCGATCGACACCGTCACATCTCTGCACGACGCCCAAGACCCCCTCCATGGTTGCGGCCGGATTTCACTTGTTATAAATCGGCAGCGCCCAGCGGCGGCGGAATTTTACCGGCGCGCCCGACGTCGATGATCCCGTAGCGGCTGCGGCGCATTCCCTGCGCCCGGATGGATCATGCCCGGTCAGGCCCATCGCAGTACCGCCCGGCGCGGGCGGGACAGGAGACGGCGTGGGCACCGATGCCGCCGAGCACCCGGGGGCCCGACCGAAATCTTGCTGTCCACCGCTCGGCGGGGTAGGTCTGTGGTGCAGGCACGCCTAGGGAGGGAACCGATGGAGTTCGGTATTTCCACGTTCATCACCGACGAAGGAATCGCGGCGGCGGATCTCGGCCGAGCGCTGGAAGAACGCGATTTCGACGCGCTTTTCATCGCCGAGCACACGCACATCCCGGCGAGCCGCGAAACGCCCTACCCCGGCGGCGGGGACCTGCCCCGGATCTACTACCGCACGCTGGATCCGTTCGTCGCGCTGACCGCGGTCGCGGCGGTCACCGAGCGGTTGGTGGTGGGCACCGGCATCGCGCTGGTCATCGAGCGGGATCCGATCACCACCGCCAAGGAGGTCGCCAGCCTGGACGTGATCTCCGGCGGCCGGGTGGCCTTCGGGGTCGGCGCCGGTTGGAACCGCGAGGAGATGCGCAACCACGGCACGGATCCGGCAACTCGGGGCGCGCTGATGGACGAGCGGATCCGGGCGATGCGGGAGATCTGGACCGCCGAGACGGCGGAGTTCCACGGCCAGTACGTCGACTTCGATCCGATCTACGCGTGGCCGAAGCCGGTGCAGCAGCCGCACCCGCCGATCTACGTCGGCGGCGAGAGCGAGCGGGCCATCGCGCGGGTCGCCGAGTACGGCGGCGGATGGTTGCCGCGCGGCGGCACCAAGAACCTCGGCGATCTGGTCGCGAAGGTGCGCGACCGGGCCGGTTGGCGGGTGCCGGTCAGCGTCTACGCGGCGCCGCGCGATCCGGCGGTCATCGACTCCTACGCCGCGGCCGGGGTGGATCGCGCGCTGTTCTACCTGCCGACTCACCCGCGCGACGAATCGCTGCGCAGGCTCGACGAAATGACCGAACTCGCCAAACGCCACAGCTGATCCGGCCGCCCCGCCCGGACACCTTGCTTACATCCTGGTTACTTCCGGGCAATGGGCTGGACAATCGGGACACACGAGCAGATCCTCGGGACTGCTGTGCCCTAGTCGGCCCGCACAGCGCGACGCAGCGAATGGAGTCCGGGGACGGTGGCTACGACAACGGCGCCGAGCGCTGGGGCGGCTCGGAAACGCAGGATGAGTCCCAAGGAAATCGCCATCTGGGCGTTGGTGGCGATCGTCGGCGCGGTTTCCTGGGGCGTCATCGCGCTCGTGCGGGGCGAGGAGATCTCCGCTGCCTGGCTGGTGTTCGCGGCCCTGGCCTCCTACGCCATCGCCTACCGCTTCTACGCGCGGTTCATCACCTATCGGGTGCTGAAGGTCGATGACACCCGCGCGACACCGGCGGAGCGGCTGAACAACGCCACCGACTTCCAGCCGACGGACCGCCGGGTGCTCTTCGGCCACCACTTCGCGGCGATCGCGGGGGCGGGTCCGCTGGTGGGCCCGGTGCTGGCCGCGCAGATGGGCTACCTGCCGGGCACCATCTGGATCATCGTCGGCGTCATCTTCGCCGGTGCCGTCCAGGACATGGTGGTGCTGTTCTTCTCCACCCGCCGCAACGGCCGCAGCCTCGGGCAGATGGCCCGCGAGGAGATCGGTCCGATCGGCGGGATCGCGGCGCTGATCGCGGTGCTGGCCATCATGATCATCCTGCTGGCGGTGCTGGCGCTGGTCGTGGTCGGCGCGTTGAAGGGCTCGCCGTGGGGCACCTTCTCCATCGGCATGACGATCCCGATCGCCCTGTTCATGGGCTTCTACCTGCGCTACCTGCGACCGGGCAAGATCGTCGAGACGTCGGTGATCGGCGTGGCGCTGCTGCTGTTGAGCATCGTCGCCGGTAGCTGGGTCGCCGACTCCGGGTTGGCCGCGGCGTTCACGCTCTCCGCCAACGAGCTGACCCTCGCGCTGGTCGTCTACGGGTTCATCGCCTCGGTGCTGCCGGTGTGGATGCTGCTGGCGCCGCGCGACTACCTCAGCACCTTCATGAAGGTCGGGGTGGTCGTCCTGCTGGCGGTGTCGATCCTGATCGCGATGCCGATGATGCAGACCGAGGCGATCACCGACTTCGCCCTGAACGGGCAGGGCCCGGTGTTCTCCGGCTCGCTGTTCCCGTTCGTGTTCATCACGATCGCCTGCGGCGCGCTGTCCGGCTTCCACTCGCTGGTTTCCTCCGGCACCACGCCGAAGATGCTGGAGAAGGAGTCGCAGGTCCGGGTCATCGGCTACGGCGCGATGCTCACCGAATCGTTCGTGGCGATCATGGCGCTGGCCGCGGCGTGCATCATCGAGCCCGGCCTGTACTTCGCGATGAACATGCCCTCCGCCGCGCTCGGCGACACCTTGCAATCGGCCTCGCAGGCGGTGGCCGGTATCGGCTTCCAGATCACCCCCGACCAGTTGGCCGCCGCCGCGGCGGCGGTGGACGAGGAGACGCTGGTCGGCCGAAGCGGTGGCGCGCCGACGCTGGCCGTCGGCTTGTCCGAGGTGTTCTCGCAGGTCATGGGCGGGGATGCGATGAAGGCGTTCTGGTACCACTTCGCGGTGATGTTCGAGGCGCTGTTCATCCTGACCACCGTGGACGCCGGAACCCGGGTGGGCCGGTTCATGCTGCAGGACACCGTGGGCAACGTCTGGAAGCGCTTCGGCGACGTCAGCTGGAAGCCGGGCAACTGGATCTCCAGCGCGGTGATCGTCGGGGCTTGGGGCTACTTCCTGTGGGCCGGGGTGAACGACCCGCTGGGCGGCATCAACCAGCTGTTCCCGCTGTTCGGGATCGCCAACCAGCTGCTGGCGGCGGTGGCGCTGGCGGTGGCCACCACGATCCTGATCAAGTCCGGCCGGGCGAAGTACGCGTGGGTGACGCTGGTGCCGCTGGCCTGGGACGCGGCAGTGACCTTGACGGCCAGCTGGCAGAAGATCTTCTCCGCCGACCCCGCGATCGGCTTCTTCGCGCAGCGCGCGGCCTACCAGGCGGCGCTGGACGCCGGGCAGACCAGCAAGGGCTCGGCGCACACCGTCGAAGCGATGCAGAAGGTCGTCGTCAACTCCACTGTGGACGGTGTGCTGAGCGTCCTGTTCGCGGTGCTGATCCTGATCGTGCTGGTGGACGCGATCCGGGTCTGGATCAAGGCGTTGCGGGCAACCGCGCCGCTACCGGCCACCGAGGCCCCGCACGTGGAGTCGCAGCTGTGGGCACCGGCCGGGCTGATCCCGACCGCCGAGGAGCGCAAGGTCCAGAAGGAGCTGGCAGCGGCCGGGAAGGTCGAGGCGAGCACATGACGACCACGCCGATCATGGCCAGGCTGCGCGGCACCGCCCGCACAGCCTGGCAGATCGTGCGCGGCGTGGTCGGCGAGAACGCCTACGAGCGCTACCTGAGCCACCAGCGCCAACACCACCCCGACGAGGAACCGCTGTCGGAGCGCGCCTTCTGGCGCCGCCACGTGGACCGCCAGGACGCCACACCGGGCTCCCGCTGCTGCTGACCCCCCACGGCGCGACAGCGGACCGCGTTGCGTGTCCGAATTGGTCAAATCCGACCTCGGCGAAAAACCGCTCTGGAAGGCGTGCGTCGGCGGTACGGGCTCGTGAGTGAAAACGCTGATCGACGCCCGGCCTGCTCCCAGGTGGTGCAGTTCTGCGCCATCCGGGAAAGCGCCCCGCCGAGGACGCCCTGATTCGCGGAATCAACCCGGATATCGTGGAAGATGAGGTGGAACGCCGGGTAGCCGCCCGCCTCGCTCGCCAACAAATCCTTCGGCGGGCCGAACCACCGCAACTGCACGTGATTCTCGATGAGGGGCTGCTGGAACGACCGGTCGGCGCACCACGGGTGATGCGCAATCAACTTCGTTTCCTCGCCGAGGTGGCGGAAGAACCACACATCACAGTGCAGGTCCTGCGCAGAACGGTCGGTGCGAGCCCGCGTTGGAAGGCCCCTTCTCGATCCTGACTCTGCCAGACCCGATCCCTGACGTGGGGTACTCAGAAGGTCCAGGCCGCGCGGTCTACATCGAGGATCGGGAACTCGTACGCGCCTACACGCTTCGCTTCGGTATCCTCACCGAGCAGTCGCTGTCGCAGACCGAATCGGTGAACAAGCTCGCCGAAGCTGCGGAGAGCTACCGGTGACGTGCGATCGAGGAGGGCACGGGGATGCTCGACGAGCACGCCTTACCCACTGCGGGGTGGCGCAAGAGCAGTTACTCCGGCGGAGGCGGTGTTGGAGGTGGCAATTGTGTCGAGATCGCGACGGTGATCGACGGTCGGATTGCCATCCGCGACAGCAAGAATCCCGATGCAGGCGTCCTGTTTTTCACCCGCGCCCAAGTCGCTTCCTGGATCAAAGGCCTCAAGCGCAACGCTCTATGAACGCTGCTAACTGTTCGATGTCAGCCGTTTGACTCGTGAGCTCGTTCTGCCCAAGGAGCTCACGAGTCGCGTGGGAACCCTGCGTTTTGCACGCGGCTAGCGGAGTTCTTCGGTTGCCAGGCGGAGGGCGAGGCCGCCGAAGAGGAGGGCCGCAGCGCGGTCGAGCCAGCGTTGGATGGACCGGCGGCGCAGCAGCAAGTCCGACAGCCAGCCCGAGGTCAGGCCGACCGAGGCGTCCACGCTGATGCCCACCACGACGAACAGGCCCCCTAGGGTGAGCAGTTGGACCGGCACCGGCCAGGCCGCGTCCCAGCTGATGAACTGCGGGAAGAACGCCAGGTAGAAGAGAATCACCTTGGGATTGGCCAGATTCGTCAGCACCGCCAGGGCGTAGATCCGCCGCAGCGACCTGACCGGCACCGCCTGCGCTTCCGACACCGGCACCACGGATGACCGCAGCGCCTGGAAGGCCATGTAGAGCAGGAAACCGACACCGGCGATCCGGACGATCTCGAAGGCGGCGGGCATCGCGTGGAACATCGCCGTCAGGCCGAGGGCAGCGGCGATGGTGTGCACGGCGAGCCCGGTGGACATCCCCACGGCCGCCACCACGCCGCCACGGGCACCGGAGGACATGCCGTTGGCGAGGATGAACATCATGTCCGGCCCCGGCACGATGCTCATCAGCGCGGCCGCGCCGATGAACGCGAGTACAACAGCGGGATCCATCTCAGCCTCCGATGTTCGCGGCGACCGGGCACAGCAGCTGGTGCAACGGATTTGTTGTCAGTTGGGAACCTCACATCCGTCGTGAGCGGCCCGATGCCGCTCGGGAAGTTGCCAGCAGAGTACGTCCCCGGACAAGTGCACCGGCGCCCTGCCGCGGCGGAACCCGGCAACCAGGGCGGTTCCGCGCGGAGCCGGATCCGGCGGCGATCCCTTCCCGACGCCGCCACCTGCCGCCCGACATGCTTGATCACCTCCACATCCTGAGTACCCGACGTCACACGGCCGGCTCGCGACGACGCTCGGGTTCCGGCGAAATACCAGGTCATCGGGCAGTTCCCGGCGGACCGGGCGCATCGCGAAACCGCGCCAGCCGCCGCGCTGGCTTCCATTCAGCGGAAGCAGCCGAGTTGCGCGCGGCTCGTCGGCATCAACAGTGAGGTGTCCAAGCCTCGAAGGGAGCGGCATTGCGTACTCAGGTTGCGATCGTGGGCGGCGGGCCCGCCGGACTGCTGCTGTCCCACCTGCTCCACCTGCAGGGGATCGACTCCGTCGTGCTGGAGCGGCGCAGCCAGGAGTACGTCCAGCAGCGGGTGCGCGCCGGGGTGCTCGAACAGGGCACCGTGGACCTGCTCCGGGATGTCGGTCTCGGCGACCGGATGCTGGCCGAAGGCGACGTGCACGGCGGCGTCCACCTGCAGTTCGACGACGAGCGCCAGCACATCCCGTTCCAGGAGCTCACCGGCCGGGCCATCACCGTCTACGGCCAGCAGGAAGTGGTCAAGGACCTCAACGATCGCCGCCGCCGGGACGGTGGTCAGGTGCTGTTCGAGGTCTCCGACGTCAGCGTGCACGACGTGACCACCGAGCAGCCGTTCGTCCGCTTCACCCACGATGGCGTCGACCACGAGCTGCGGGCGGATTTCGTGGCCGGTTGCGACGGTTTCCACGGCGTCTGCCGGGAGACCATCCCGCCTTCGGTGCGGACCGTCTACGAGCGCGTCTACCCGTTCGGCTGGCTGGGCATCCTGGCCACCGTAAGCCCGTCGTCGGACGAGCTGATCTACGCCAACCACGCCAACGGCTTCGCCCTGCACAGCATGCGGTCGGCCACGCTGAGCCGCTTCTACCTGCAGTGCGCCCCGGACGAGCCGATCGAGTCGTGGCCGGACGCGCGGATCTGGGACGAACTGCAAACCCGGCTCGGCAGCCCCGGCTGGACGCTGCACGAGGGGCCGATCATCGACAAGGCCGTCACCGCGATGCGCAGCTTCGTGGCCGAACCGATGCGGCACGGCCGCCTGTTCCTGGCCGGCGACTCCGCGCACATCGTGCCGCCCACCGGCGCGAAGGGCCTCAACCTGGCGGTGTTCGATGTGGACAGACTGGCCGCGGCGATCGGGGACTTCTACCGCAGCGGCAGCACCACCGGCATGGACGAGTACTCCGCGACCTGCCTGCGCCGGGTTTGGCGGGTCCAGCACTTCTCCTGGTGGATGACGTCGTTGACGCACCACTTCGGCGGTCCGGACGCGGCCTTCGAGCGCCGCTTGCAGCGCTCCCAGTTCGACTACCTCCGCACCTCGCAGGCCTCCGCGACCACCCTGGCCGAGAACTACGTCGGCCTGCCGACCCGCTGAGCTCCTGTCCTCACGACGCGGAAAATCGGTTTCGACGCGATGGTTGCGGCGCAATAATCAGCCCAATGGAGTTCAATGCCTTCGACGCGCGCGGCTACCGCACCGTGGACGTTCGCACCGGGTACGGCGAATGGGTCGCCAACTACGAGCAGACCGTCGAGGACGCGATGGACATCTCACTGCTGGACCGGCTCAAAGAGCCGTCCTGGGCAGGTGTCACTCGTGCCGCCGACCTCGGCTGCGGCACGGGCCGAACCGGACAGTGGTTGCGGGACAAGGGAATCCCGGCGATCGACGGGGTGGACCTGACGCCGGAGATGCTCGCCGTCGCACGACGCCGGGGCGTCCACGACCGGCTGGTGGAGGCCGACGTGGCGGCCACCGGGCTCCCGGACGGCGCCTACGACCTGGTGATCTCGTCGCTGATCGACCAGCACCTCGACGACCTGCGCCCGCTGTACCGGGAGGCGTGGCGGCTGGCCGCGCCGAAGGCCGCGTTCGTCCTGGTGACGTTCCACCCGCACTTCATCATGACCTCGGGCATGCCCACCCACTACACCAACAGCACCGGCGAATCGGTCGCGATCACCACCAACATCCACCTCATCAGCGACCACGTCACGGCGGCGCTCTCGGCGGGCTGGCGGCTGGCGGAACTGCACGAGGGCCTGATCGACGACGAATGGCTCGCGCTGAAACCCAAGTGGGAGCGCTTCCGCAACCACCCGATCTCCGCCGCCTACGTCTGGCGCAAGGACGGCTGACCCGGTCCTTGGTCCCGCGCTGAACAGCCGCAACCGGGCAGCCTCGTCCGGCTGACTCCAGTACCCGATCGGATTAGGCCGGGAATGGCGGCCGGATGGCCGCTGTTGCCCATGGGCATGACGGTTTCCCTGGGCAAGATCGGTATCTGGCGGACGGTTGCGGGCCTCCACCCCGACCTGGCGGTCGAGGTGGAGAAGCTCGGCTACGGCACGATCTGGATCGGCGGCTCACCGCCGGCGGATCTGACCCTCGCCGAGCGCCTGCTCGACGCGACCAGCGAAATCACGGTCGCCACCGGAATCGTGAACATCTGGAACTCCGATCCGAAAACCACCGCCGCCTCCTACCACCGGATCGCCGCGAAGCACCCGGAACGGTTCATGCTCGGCATCGGTGCCGGTCACCGCGAGATGACCGACGTCTACCGGAAGCCGTACCAGGCGCTGGTCGAATACCTCGACGAACTCGACTCAGCCGGGGTGCCGAAGTCGGGTCGGATGCTCGCCGCGCTCGGCCCGAAGGTGCTGGAACTCGCCGGAAGCCGAGCAGCCGGGGCGCACCCGTACCTGACCGTCCCAGCGCACACCAGGCAGGCTCGGGAAATCCTCGGCGAAGCGCCGCTGCTCGCCCCCGAGCAGAAGTTCGTGCTCGACACCGACCCCGACCGCGCCCGCACCACCGGCCGCGAGACGGTCAAGTACTACCTGAAGCTGAGCAACTACACCAGGAACCTGCGCCGCTACGGCTTCACCGAAGAGGACGTCACGCCGCCCGGCAGTGACCGCCTGGTCGACGTGCTGGCGCTGCACGGCACCGCGGAGCAGATCGCCGCGGGCGTCACCGCGCACCTCGACGCGGGCGCGAACCACGTGTGCGTCCAAAGCCTCGGCGACGACAACCCGCTACCGTCCTACCGCGCGCTCGCCGGAGCGCTCCGCTGATCGAAGCCGCTGCACCGGCGAACGCCGCTGAGCGCCTCGGGATTGTCGGTGGGTCGCCCTAGGATCGCCGCATGGTCGACTTCGCGACGCTGAGCGCATTCCTCGCCGCGGCAACCGCAATCGTGCTGCTGCCCGGCCCTGGTCAGGCATTGGTGCTGGCCAGGGGCGCCAGCGGCGGCCGCCGCGCCGGTGTCATCACCACGCTGGGGCTCAACACCGGCACGCTGGTGCACGCGGTGGCTGCCGCGGCGGGGCTGTCGGCATTGCTGGTGACCTCCGCGTCCGCGTTCACGGCGGTGAAGATCGTGGGCGCGATTTACCTGGTGTGGCTGGGAATCACGACCTGGCGATCCGGTGACCCGGCGGAATCCGCCGCGGTGCAGCGGGTTCCCGCCGGTCGGATGTACCTGAGCGCTTTGGCCACGGGCGTGCTCAACCCGAAGGTCGCTGTGTTCTTCCTGGCTTTCCTCCCGCAATTCGTCCACCCGGAAAACGGCTGGGTGTTCGGGCAGTTCCTGGTGCTGGGCGGGTTGCTGGCCGCGCTGTCGGTGCTGTGGGACTGCGTTCTGAGCGTCACGGCCGGAGCCCTGTCGAGGAGACTGGCCACCAACGCGAAGTTCGTCAGGTGGCGCCAGCGCGTCACGGCGACCGTTCTCGTCGGCCTGGGAATTCGCTTGGCCCTGACCGAGCGGGGTACTCCCTGACCCACGGCTTCACGACGACCAGCGGTCGTGCTCCGAGCCGGGCAAGGGAAAGGCGCAACGCGGCAAGAGGACGCGAATTTCTTTTTCGTCAACCTCAGCCGCCCGATCGCCCGGAAAAAGCCCGTAAGCGGAGAGCGAGGGGAATCGGCGAGCGAGACCCCTTTGTGTGAGCGCTCGGTAACTCGTTCGTACGAGAATCTTTGCGGCATATACCGATCAACGCGGTTCGTACTACAACATTGAATTCCTGTTCACACAAACCAGCGCGGGTGTGAACAGGAAGAGTGGGTGGCGACACCGTGCCTCCACAGGATCGGCCAGCATGGCCCGGGTGACGTGGCGCGCTCATTCCCGCGGTGTGGCTGCGACTCGCACGTCGGGAATCGCGTCGAGGAGTTGGCCCCATTCCGGGTATTTCGCGACCTTCGCGAGGTAGATCGCCGCGATCTTCTCGTTCAACTCTGGATCCTCGTCGTCCGACAGGCGGACCGCTGCGAGCCTCGCGAGGCGCGGCAGGATGACGAAATCGCCATCGAGGTGGACCGGGTCGTGCATGTACCGCTCCAACGCCGCCAAATCCTCGACTCCCACGCAGTACGCGTGGGAGTAGCCCTCGGCCGGGTCGCCGAGATCCTGGCCGACGGTCGAGAACGACGCCGAGTCAACAGTCGCCGTGCGCCGCATCGCGGCCAGGACTTCGGCCTGCTCCGCATCGGTCGTGTCGTCTTTGAAGCTGAAGCGCAAGAGGTTGACGATCATGGAACTCCTTCCCTGATTGAACTCACTGGTTCATCGTAACGCCCTAATTAGTTCGTTGTCGGGGGTTCAGAACAACGAACCAACGAGTCCAACTCGGACTGCGGAGGCGGTATCGTCGGCAAGGTGACGGGAGTGACGGCCTCACGGGGGCGGATCGACAAGCGGCAGGCGATCCTCGGCGCCGCGTTCACCGTGTTCGCCCGCCGCGGCTACGAACAGGCCTGCGTGCAGGAGATCGCCGAGGAGGCGAGCGCCGCCAAGCCGACCGTGTACAACCACTTCGGCGACAAGGAAGACCTGTTCCGCCAGGCGATGACGGCTGCGGCCGAGGCGGTGATGGCGGAGAACCTCACCATCCTCAACCGCCTGCGCAACCCCGGCGATGACCTGCGCGCGGCGCTGGAGGACGTGGCGCACCGGATGCTCCGGGTGTGCTGCGCCGAGCGCTCCCGCGCGTTGCGCTGGCTGACCTATGCCCAGGTCGCCCGCTTCCCCGACCTGATCGAGATCGTCCAAGAGCGCACCTCGACCAGGGTCGGCGAAGCCCTGGCGGACCGGCTGGCGCGCCTCTCGTTGGCCGGGCACTTGCGCCCCTGCGATCCCGTACCGGCCGCCGAACAGTTCCTCGCGCTGCTCACCGGCCCCATGGAGGGGCGCTCGCGGTTGGGCACCCGCAAGGTGTCCGCCGCCGAGATCCGCTCTCTCGCGCGGACCGCGGTCGACACCTTCCTACGGGCGTACCGAACGGCGGACACCCGATGAGCGCGAGGTGAAGGGCACCTTTTACCAACTTACTTGGCGAAAGGTGCCCTTCACTCCTGACCCGATCCGGATCACCGCCGGGTGCTGGTTGCTGCGTCGTTCTGGTTGCTGCGTCGGGCACGGTGCGCTCGGGGGTGTGGAGCAGCCTGCGGGGTGGCTTGGAGTGCCTGGATCGCGAGCGCGGCGAAGCGCCGGGAGGCCGCGACCCGGGCGTCCGGCGAGGTGGCGTGGATGCCGCTGTTGGCCATGATCATCAGGATCAGGTCGTCCAAGACGAAGTCGGGTCGAAGGTGACCGGCGTCCTTGGCGCGGCGGGCCAGTTCGGCGATCGCTTTCAGCGTGTATTCGCGACCCGCGGCGAAATCCATCGCGTTGGGGTAGGTCGACACGAAGGCCGCGGTGAAGCCTCGGTCGCGTGCGTGCAGCTCAAAGGTCTTCTCGATCACGAGGCAGAAGCCGTGCCACGGATCCGGGTCGGCGAGCCCCTCGTCGACGATGGCCTCGCACGCGCACATCTGGTCCGTGAAGGCCTCGGTGACCAGCATCTCCTTGGTCGGGAAGCGGCGGTACAAGGTGGCAGGACCGACCCCGGCGCGGCGGGCGATCTCTCGCATCGGCACGTTCAGACCTTCGGCGGCGAACACCGCGCGGGCCGCGTCGAGGATGCGTTCACGGTTGTCCCGGGCGTCGGAACGCAGGGTGTGAGGCAAACGATCGGTCACCGCTCTCACTTTAGCTAAACGGACGGCAGCGTCCGTTAGTGTCCGCCAACCAGGCCCGATCGATCCCAGAACACGGAGACGACGTTGAAGGCAGTTGCGATCCAGACGTTCGGAAGTCCCGAGGGGCTCGCGGTCATCGACCTCCCGGACCCGACTCCCGCTGACGGGCAGGTGCTGATCGCCACCGAGGCGATCGGCGTCGGTGGCGGCGACGCCATGATCCGAAGCGGTGCCCTCGCCGCCTACGGCTTCAAGGAAGGTCACATCCTCGGTGGCGAGATAGCGGGCACCGTGGCCGCGGTCGGCGATGGCGTCGACACATCGTGGATCGGTCAGCGCGTGTGGGCGTTCACCGGCGGCGGCTACGCCGAGCAAGCGATCGCCCCAGCCGCGACGCTCCTCCCGCTCCCGGCGACCATGTCGGCCGTCGACGCGGTGACGCTCGGGAGCTCCGGAGCGGTGGCCCACTTCGGCCTTCGCCATGCCCACTTCGCTCCCGGCGAGTCAGTGTTGGTGCGCGGCGCGGCGGGCGGTATCGGGATCATGACGGTCCAGCTCGCGGTTCGTGGTGGTGCCGGTGCGGTGGCGGTCACGACCTCGTCGGCCGAGCGTGCCGATCGCCTGCGCAAGCTCGGCGCGACCCACGTGCTGGACCGCGCTGGCGAGGGAGGAGCGGACGCTCCCGCGGGCTATGACGTCATCATCGACATCGTCTCCGGCGCGGACCTGCCTTCGTTCTTCGCCAAGCTCAACCCGAACGGTCGCATGGTGGCCGTCGGTGCGGTCGCAGGCGACCCGCCGGTGGACTTCGCCATGGAGATGTTCGCGGCGTTCCAGAAGTCGATGTCGTTCGCGACCTTCAGCGCGAACACCGTGACCGCACCCGACCGACGCGCCGTGACCGCCGAACTGTTCGCCGCCGCGAGTCGCGGCGAGCTGAACACAGTTGTGCACGAGGTGCTGCCCCTGGAGCAAGCCGTACTGGCTCACCAGAAAATGGGAGCTGGCGAGGTGTTCGGCAGAATCGTGCTCGCGCCCTCGGGGAACTAGATCATGCTGCGGCCAGGCGGGCGGCTCGGGCCACCTGCTTGAGGTGTCGCATCGAGCGTGGGTGAACTCAATGATCTCGACCGTGCTGGTCGTCCATGCGATGCGAACTTCTCGACACCGGAAGAGCCTCGGAACTCGGCGCGTAGCGCTCGTTCGACGTGCGCAACGGCCCCTTCGCCGACCGGCCGACGGTTTGCAACTGACCAGCATGGCCCCACCGTCCCAGCGCCTGCTGTCCCTTCGGCGCGAACGCCACGTCGTCGACCTGCAGGGCAAGCGCATCCTGGTTTTGCCACTCACGACCCCCGGCTGCTGTCCCATCCCCCGGCCGCGGACTCGGTGAACGTTCGTGGACAGTGCACTAGCCAGCTGGGTAGAAGAGGAACAGCGTGCAGCCGGTGGTGGTCGCGGGCACATGCCACGACCCGGCCGGGGCATGCAGGAATGTCCCGGCCGGGTAGTCGCGCGCGCCGTCGTTGAACGTGCCCGCGACCACGTAGACCTCCTCCGGGCCGGGCTCGTGGACGTCGCGGTGCGGCCACGACGTGCCCGGGTCCATCTCCAGCACGTTGGCGTGCGCGCTATTCATTCCTGTCCATAGTGGACGTAGCCGGATCCCGGGGAAGAGCTCGCGGACGGGGGATTCCTTGACGGAGACGGAGGTGTAGCCCTCCTGGGCGAGGATCTCGGGGTGCATGCCTCCCACCATGCCGCCCGCGGGCCACGGTGGGACAGTGTCGACAAAGACACCATGGGGTATTTTCCTGCCATGCATCGCGTGGTGGCCCTGGTGCGGCCGGTTCAGTCGACGTTCGAGCTCGGCTGCGCCGCCGAGGTCTTCGGCACGCTGCGGGCCGGGGTGCCGCAGCACTACGAGTTCGAGGTGTGCACGGAGACGCCCGGCCCGGTGCCCACGTCGGCCGGGTACGCGATGTCCGTGCCACGGGGCCTTTCGGCGCTCGCGTCCGCGGACACCGTGCTCATCCCGGGCTGGACGCCGGTGGAGGCGCCGCTGTCGGCCCGCGTGCGCCGCGCGCTGCTGCGGGCCCACGCCCGTGGGGCGCGGCTCGTCACGATCTGCTCCGGGGTGTTCGCGCTGGCCCGCACGGGGCTGTTGGACGGCCGCTCGGCCACCACGCACTGGGCGCGCGCCGCGCAGCTGCGGCGGGAGTTCCCCCAGGTGCGCGTGGAGCCGGACGCGCTCTACGTGGACCACGGCGATGTCGCCACGAGTGCCGGGGCGGGCGCGGGTATCGACCTGTGCCTGCACCTCGTCCGGCGGGACCACGGGGCCGCGCACGCCGCCCTCGTCGCGCGGCACATGGTGCTGCCGCCGCACCGCGACGGCGGCCAGGCGCAGTACGCGCCACCCCCACCGTCCCCGGACGGGCTGGACGGCCTCCTCGAATGGGCCGGGGCACGCCTCGGAACCCCGCTGTCGGTGGACGACCTGGCCGCGCACCTCGGCGTTTCGCCCCGCACGCTGGCCCGGCGCTTCGCCGACCAGCTCGGCACGAGCCCGGGCGCCTGGCTGCTGTCCCGCCGGGTGGCCGAAGCACGCACCCTGCTGGAGGAGACAGACCTGCCGGTGGAGTCGATCGCGGCCCGCGTCGGTCTCACCTCGGCGGTCAACCTGCGCCGCCGCTTCCGCGCCCGGACGGGCACAACCCCGGGCGCCTACCGGCGGGCGTTCCGAGTCTCGTGACGCACGGAGATCCGTGGGGCGACGGGCTGCCGCTTCGTTGGCAGCTGCCCTGGCAGTGGCGACTTGGTCAGGTGCTCCGGGCTCGCGAGTTCCATAACGAACATGACACCTATCGGTGGTGCTTGTCCAAGAACCCGAGAGTTCGGGCGATGTCACGTTGTGGGGCAGGTGGGACTTGAACCCACGACCTGACGGATTATGAGTCCGCTGCTCTGACCTGCTGAGCTACTGCCCCCGATGGCGTTCTCAACACCGGCGATCGTAGCGAGGTCATGGGGTGTTGGGACCGTCGGGTGCAACGGCCGACCGGCCTACGGACGGGTTCGTCGGAGCGGCCGAATGCCCTGCACAACGACGTTACGCCGACCGGCGCAGCCAGCTCGTCGCCGCAAAAAACCGGGGCCGGCGCACCCGTGCAGTGCGCCGGCCCCGGTTGGGTTTGGACTCAGCCGATGAAACCGAAGACGTCGAAGGCTCCGGTGAGTTGGCCGATGATCGCGATGGTGGCCAGCAGTGCGCCGATACCGGCCACCGTCAGCGCCGACAGCATGATCAAGTAGACGAGCGCCTTGATCGGCTTCGGCAGCTTGGCCACTGATGTGAGGTCCGGTAGCGAAACGTGTGGTTCCTTGCCGATCCCTGTTGCGGACATCCTGACTTCCCCCGTCCTCTGTGAGTCCCCGACGAACTCCACTGCTCAAGAGACGAAGCACAACGAGTTTCCGTTGCGCGCAACGCATCACGACTTCGTTTCGGTCCGCAATCGAGCGGATCAACCAGCGCGGTCGAGTTCCGGCCCGCGGTCACGCGGCTTGTGCCAAATCATCCGTGTCGACACCGACGGCCGCGAGCTGGGCAAAGATCAGATCGCGCGGTGGACCTGAATCGTTATCCGATCCACTGTCGAACCGCCCGGACAGGTGACTGGTTGGTGCAAAAGGGGACGCCTCAAGCCGGTCGATCCGGACATGGCCAACCGGCGGCCCGAGCCATCGTTGGCCCCGGCTCCAGCCGTGCGGCTGCCCCATGTCGGCGTCAACGAGACCCGGACCGGCGTCTACGAGTCCGGCGACGTGCTGCGCCAGCAGCTGGCAGCGGGACCGGTCCACACTCCACCAATGTCCATTGTGGACCTAAATGTATGCCGTTGAACTGCGGAAATCGCCCATTGATGCGGCAGTCGCGCCCGCCATCGCGGGTGCGGGACGAACATTCCCGGAACCGGTCCCGGGAGCCCTGCTGACGAAGTACGATCATCCACGGTCACAACCGCACGCCTACCTCGGCGATGAACAACCTCCGGGTCAGCCGCCATCACGAGCTGCCATCGGAGCCGATGGCGGGCCAGCAACGAACGGACTTCGGGCGCGGATCGATCCGTGGAAGACGAGACTGAGGACGAAACCCCGGCCCGGCCGGATCGGCCGGACATCGCGAGCCTGCTGCCGCGGTACCGGCTGCGCGAACAGCTCTCGCAGACCTTCATGAGCGAGGTGTTCCACGCCGAGGACACCGAGCACGGGCGGGATGTCGCGCTCAAGGTGATCAGACCGGCGCTCATGCGGCAGACCGGTTTCGCCGTGCGGTTCAGGCGCGAATCCGAAATCGCGGTCATGTTGAAGCACCCGAACATCGTCGAGACCTACGCGGTGGGCCGGGTCGGTGACGGTGACGACGCGCTGGGCTACCTGGCGATGCGGTTCGTGCGGGGGGCGAACCTGGGCAAGGTGCTCGCCGTTCGCGGCACGCTCGGTCTGGGCGAGACCGTCTCCATCGCGCGCCAGGTCGCGAACGCGCTGGACACCGCGCACGCCCAGGGCCTGATCCACCGGGACGTCAAGCCGGCCAACATCCTGGTGGAGGACGGCACGAACCAGGTCTACCTGTGCGATTTCGGCATCGCGAAGCACATCGCGATGACCTCGATCACCGTCACCGACGCGGCGATCGGCAGCGTGCGCTACCTATCGCCGGAACAGCACGCCAACGGCCGCGACGTCGACCACCGATCTGACGTCTACTCGCTCGGCTGCGTGCTGTACGACTGCCTGTCCGGCCGGACGCTGACCACGCGCAACCGCCGGATCTTCCCGATCTTGTTCCTGCGTTCGCCGGTCGATCGAGTGCTGCGCAAGGCCATGGCCGACGATCCGAACCGTCGGCACACCACATGCGGGGAACTGGCCGAAGATCTCGCGGCGGCCGCCGCGAAAACGCCCCATCTGCGCCGCCTGTCCGCCGCCGTGGCGATAACCGCGCTGTGCCTGGTCGCCGTGCTGATCGCGGCGCTGGTCGTCAGCGTGGCCGATCCCGCGCCGGACCAGGCGGAGCTGGCTCGGGCGCCCGTCGCGATGCGCGAGGACTGCCGGGTGGTTGACCCGTCGATGGCGGGCGCCGACGCCGCCCTGTCCTGCCGGGACAGCGCGGGCGGCGGCGCGGTGACCGAACTGTTCGCCGGTGGCGCGGCCGCCGACGGCGCCTATTCCCGAGCCATCGGTGACTCCGGCGTGTCCCAGGCGCAGGGTGACTGCGCGACGGCGACCGGCGCCGAGCACCGCTACCCCGCCACCGGCCCGGCACGTGGCCGGGTGCTCTGCTACCTCAGCGGTGACCGGGCCGTGATCGTGTGGACCGACACCCAGGCTCGCACGGTCAGCCAGGCCGAAGCCCCCGCCGCCGAAGACGCCGCCCTGCGCCGGTCCTGGTCGCAGTGGACCGGTGCCGATGAAGCCTTCCCCAGCGCCGACGAGCGTGCGCTGCTCGACGTGGCGGCCGGGGTCGACTGCGTGCGGACGCCGGTCGGCGAGCTGGATGCGTATCCCGGCGCTGTCGCGGGGGTGACCTGCGTCCCGAGGGGGTCTGGAGCGCGGGCGGTCTCCTACTACCGGTTCGCGTCGCTGTCCGATCTGCGAGCGAGTTTCACCGGCCGGGTCAGCAGCACCGAAGCCCCGAGCGGGGTCCCGTGCACCACCGGCGCCGCCCCGGGTTTCCGCGGCACGCAGCGGCACGACTGGCTTGGCGTCGATCTCGGGCAGGTGCTGTGCCAGCCAGGTCCGGACGGCACGCTGGCGATGGACTGGAGCATGGAGCCCCTGTTGCTGGCCGGGCGGGTGGTCGGCAGCGAACCGGCCGCGCTCACGGCCTGGTGGTCGCAGTGGCACATCGCGCCGCTGGGCCGAATCGTCGGCGAGCTCAACGCCCAGTCGGCACCGCCGTTCCCGACCGAACCCGAGCGGGCGCTGCTGGACCACATTCCACCGGTGTCCCGGGTCAACTGCGTCCGCCCGTCGCCGGAACAGGTGTGGCGGGATGTGGGCGCCACCTCGGCGGTCGGCGTGGCCTGCGGCCGGACCAGCGGCGCGGCGCTGGTGGTCTACTACCAGTTCCCCGACGCCGCGACCATGCGATCGGTCTACAACGACACCGGCGACTTCGGCGAGGACTGCGTCACCGTGCCAGCGGACTTCAACGGCGGCCGGGCGTACGCGCGTGGCGACGGCAGCACCGGCAGACTCCGGTGCAGCGATGACAACGGCGAACGAACCCTGGCGTGGACCGATGATCGGTTCGCCATCGCGGTGTTCGCCCACCAGGGCACCGATCCGTTCCCGATGATCGACTGGTGGACCCACGACGCAGGCCCAGTCTGAGCGCCTGCCTCACCGCTACGACCGTTCGGGTGATGAGTGAAGGGCACCTTTCACCAACTAACTTGGTAAAAGGTGCCCTTCACCCCGTCCTCATCCCCCGGTTAGCCGTTGACGGTGCCGCCGACTGCGGCGCTGCCTTCGATGTTGCCCGAGCCGCCGCCCGCGCTGCCGCCCTGCGCGATGATCTGGCCGTCGAAGATCGCGACGAGGTCCACGCCGCCGTTGCCGGTGTACCCGACTTCGAGGGTCCACGAGTGCGGAAGTCCGTCCGCTGGCACGGAGACGGGCTCGCGCCAGGGCAGGGTTACCGCGCCGTGCTGCACCACGCGACCGTCGAGCGTGTACTTGATCGAGGTGACCTGCGCGCCGCCGGTTGCGTTCAGCACGAGGGTGTGCGGTTCCCGATCGGGCACGGTCGTCGTCGTGGTCGGCGTGCTCACCGGGGGCGGGCTCGGCGGCGGGTTCGGTGGTGGAGGTTCCGGGCTCGATCCGCAACCCGCGAGCGCGATCAGCAGCAATGCGCTGGCCGCTAATTGGCCTCCTCGGCCGATGTTGGGCATCGCCATGCGCGGGACAGTACCGGCGCGAGCGCGGGACCGGTCCCGAAATGGTGTGAAATCCTGCCGCAGCGTCCATTCCGGACGAACTGGAGGAGGTCGCCGTGGCAATCGCTCGCATCGACGGCGGCGACATCCCGCGCCGCGGGAAGCCGTGGACGAGTCCCGGCGCACTCGTCGTCCGAGCCCTCACCGGCGCGGTGGCCGCGAGTCCGGACGAGGGCGCCAAGGTGCGCTTCGGGCGTTTTCCAGTGCCCAAGGTCGACGTTTGCTTGGGAGAGGACGACATCCGGGTGAGCAGAACGCACGGCGTGCTGGAGCACCAGCAGGGGTGGTGGTGGCTGCACAACACCGGATCGCTGCCCATCCAGATCTCCGGCGGGCACCGGATCTGCGCTGCCGACGAACCGGTTCCGCTGAGTCCCGGGTACACCACGCTGGTGATCACCGGCACGGCCGACCGCAAGCACGTGCTGGATTTGCGGATCAACGATTACGACGACGCGCAGCGCGCCCTGCTAGCCGATTTCCGCACGGTCGCGCCGCGGATCTGGCCGCTGAACGACGAACAGCGACTCGTCCTGGTCGTCCTCGGCCAGCGCTACCTCTCGGGGGAGCCGCATCCGCGACCGTTGACCCGCAAAGGCGCCGCCGAGCGGCTGACCGAACTGCGCCCCGGCGAGAGGTGGGACGTCAAGCGGGTTGACCGAGTGGTCGAGCGGGTCCGCAACGAGCTTCGCCGGCACGGCGTCGAGGGCCTGTTCGCGGACGAGGTGGATGCGCCGGTCGGCAACTTGCTCAGCCACAACCTGCTGATGGAGCTGACCGCCACGACCGAAACGCTCAAACGCGCCGACCTGGCCTTGCTGGAAGACAGCGCAGCCTGACTCGGGCGTCCGAAAGGGATCGAGCACGGAAACACGACTCGCGCGCCAGAACATGCACCGCCCAAAAACCGAATTGGACTTCACCTTTGGGCGTGCGGGCAATGGAAGTCATCCACCCGACGATCAAGCGCCGACAAAGCAACCGCCGCCAACCACGAACCCATGATCTGGTTCCTTTTCGAGGGACCTCGATCCATTTCCGGGAATTTAGTCCTCACATCTTCGGACTTCGGACCCGGTGCGGCGGAAAAATCATGGATCAGGCGCCGAAAAACCGCCTCCGAGAGGAATATTCGGGAATAGACCGCTCCCCTGGCGCGTTGATGGCGGATATCGCGCGAGCCCAAATTCCCCGCCTCGAACGAGGCTCGGAGCTCGTTCGCGATAGCTGATCCCACTCGCAAGACGGGGGAATAGTCCAATGCGCACAAGTGTACGAGCGGCCGCCGTGTTCGTACTGGCCGCGCCGATGGCACTGGGAATCGAGGACGTGGTTTCGACTGCCGCGAACGCGGCACCGCCTTCGGCGATGGTGCTGACGGACAGAGGCGAGCCGGGTGACAATGATGAGGGGACCGATTCAGGCTCCGACACCGACAGCTCCGACAGCAGCAGCAGCGCCGACGGCAAACCCGGCACCGACTAGGGGTGAGCGGCCTCGCTGGAACGGGGCCGCGCGAACTCGCCGGTGAACCGCCGGTGCGGCAGGAGTGGGGTGCCGGACCGGAGCCATCCGTGAGCAGCATTTCGATGCCGCCTCGGCCGATTCTCGGCGGCACCTCCGGACTTTTGCCTCTGCGCAAGTCCCGTCACGGGTCACCTTTCCAGCCCGGCACGCGTCGTAGAGGTGACAGATCCGCGCGGCAGAAAGAGTCACCGTGTTCACCGCTTATGTCATCGTCGCCGTCCTGACCGCCGTGGCCAACATCGGCGCGGCTGCCGTGGACTTCCTGCGCTCCGAGTGGGTCCTCGGCAACATGACCAGCTACGGCGTGCCGCATTCCTGGCTGTTCCCATTGGGGGCGCTCAAGGCAGCGGGTGCGCTGGGCCTGCTCGTCGGGCTCGGTGTGCCGCAGATCGGGATCGCTGCCGCAGTCGGACTCGTGCTGTACTTCGTCGGCGCCGTCATCGCCGTCATGCGCGCCCGCTGGTACTCGCACATCCGCTATCCGGCGCCGTTCCTCCTGCTGGCCGTCGGCTCGCTCGCGCTGGGGCTGGCCGCGACCTGAGCGGGCAAATGGCGCCGCGGATCGCGAGCGGCAAAGGGTCTTCTCGACTGTTGAAACCACGCACGGCTCTGTCCCGCCACTGCGACGGCATCGCGGCGGGCTCGTACCCCGGTGAAACGAGAAATCTGTTCTCGTCCTGCTCGAATTTCCGCACCCGCGACGCAGTGGCCGACGCGTACGTCCAGACTCTTTTGTCACCCACCTCATTCGAAGTACCAACGGCCACGCAGAATGCGGCAGACGGGTGACTCCCAGCCGGGAACCGACTGGGAGCCAAGAACATTGCGAACCAGCCACCGGGACGAACTGACTCGTACCGCATGATCAGCTGCGCCTTATAACCATCATTCGAAACGTGAAGCAGGTTTCTCTTTTTCTGGACTTCGATCCATTTCCGGGTATTTAGTCCTCCACTTTGGAGACTTTCGACCCTGTGCGACGAGACCAGTCCGGAGCGTTCGGCAAAAAATGGTAGATCGACAAATTTCGGGAGCCGATTCGGGAATACCATACCTCCCCGGCGCGTTGATCGGGGCGGATATCACGCGAGCCCGAATTTTCCCCGTCGGACGAGGATCTGAGCCCGTACCGATATTCATCTCCACGCTCAGGACAGGGGAACAGTGTCATGCGCAGAAGTGCACGAGCGGTGGTCGGACTGGCATTGGCGGCACCATTGGCGCTGGGAATCGGGGGCGTAGCCACCGCGAACTCGGTACCGGCTCCGACGGTGCTGCTGGCGGACAAAGGCCACCCGGGTCACGACGACGACGGCTCGAACAACGGCTCTCACGGCCACAACCACCACCGCCACCACTCGGGATCCAACACCGACAGCTCGGACAGCTCCGACGGCAACAGCGGCTCCAGCGGCCAAATCGGCGCCTCCGTGCGCTGACGACCCGCCTTCGAATCCACATTCCGCATCCCCATGCCCGGCGGGGACATGGGGATGCTCCGCTTGGCCGTAAGTCGAAAGACCCGGTTCTCACCACTCACGAACGCACGGCGCCGGTGTCGCGCCGGTAGGTTTCGGTGATCCGCAGGAGTTCCCGCCGGGACCGCTCGTCCACGGTGCGCTGCATCTCGCGATTGGCGGCGACGACCGCCGAGGTCGCCTTCCGCCGCGTGCTCTCATACCCGGCCAGTCCCGCCGGGAAGTCGCGGGCCAGTTCGTCGGCGAGCACGCGGGCGTCGACGATCGCCTGCGACGCGCCGTTCGCGCCGACCGGGTACATCGGGTGCGCGGCGTCGCCGAGCAGCGTGACCCGCCCTTCGCCCCACGACGGCAGGGGATCCCGGTCGACCATCGGGTATTCCAGGATCGTCGCGCTGTTGCCGATCAGGCCCGGCAAATCGAACCAGCCGAGGTCCCAGCCGTCGAAGTGCCGCAGCACCTCCTGCGCACTAGCGGGCCGGTTCCAATTCGCATCGCCGGGCAACGGCCCCGGCTCGGCCACCGGCACCATGGCCACCCAGTTGACCAGTGACGGACCGATCGGATAAGCGATCAGCTCGGCCTTTCCGCCGCCGCGCACCAGGATCATCGAGCGGCCGGTGCGAAACGGTTCGGCCTCGGTCGGCTCGCGCCACGAACATCGCCGGTGGTGGTCATGTCGTCTCCTCTCGACGCACATCCACTCTGCGACGCCCCGAACCAGAAGTCCAAGAGCTGCATGTGCTCGCTACTGAATCACCGGTTATGGAGCTTCGGCAGCTCAAGTACTTCGTGACAGTGGCGGAGGAAGCCAACTTCACCAGGGCGGCGGCGAAGTTGCACGTGGCTCAACCCGGCGTCAGCGCGCAGATCCGGCGCTTGGAACGCGAGCTCGGGCAGGAACTGCTGGACCGGTCGGGACGCTCGGTGCAGCTGACCGAGGTGGGCGCGGCGGTGCTCCCCTACGCCCGAGCCGCACTCGCCGCGGTGACCGGCGCGCGCCTCGCCGTCGACGAGCTGACCGGGCTGCTGCGCGGGCACGTCGCCGTCGGCACGGTGACCTCGCACCACATCGACCTGCCCGAGCTGCTGGCCGAGTTCCACGAGGCCCATCCCGACGTGGAGATCACCCTCGCTGAGGACAACTCCGCGCAGCTCGCCGCCAGGGGGCTGGGCGTCGCGATCCTGCCCGCGTCCGCCCTCGATGCGCGCAGCGACCTGCACCGGCTCACGATCACCCAACCCGCGTTGCGCGGACGCCTCGCCCTGGCCTGGCGAGCCGACGGCCCCATCAGTCCCGCGGCCCGAGCTCTGCTCGAACGAGCAAGACGCGTGCTGAGCGCGTGACGACGTATTTCGAACTCGTTCTGCGTGGCGGTGCGGGTGGCGAGCCGGTCGGCCCGACACGTCCACTATGGACGTTCGTCGGCCGCCGGGAGCCGGATCATTGGTTCAGGTAGGCGAGCACCGCCCGGACCCGTCGGTGCGTGTCGTCGGACGGGGGCAGCTCCAGCTTCGCGAGGATGTTGCTGATGTGCTTCTCCACCGAGGCCGGTGCGAGTACCAGCTCGGCGCAGATCGCCGAGTTCGACAGGCCCTGCGCGACCAGCCCGAGGACCTCCCGCTCGCGTGCGGTGAGCGCCGCGATGCCCCGGTCGCCGTTGTTGCGGGCGAACAGCTGCCGCACGACCTCCGGATCCATCGCGGTGCCGCCCGCAGCCACCCGGTCGATGGCGTCCAAGAACTCGTCCAGCGCGGTCACCCGATCCTTCAGCAGGTAGCCGACCGCGCCGTGGCCGTCGGCGATCAGCTCCGCCGCGTAGACCCGCTCGACGTACTGCGACAGGATCAGAATCGGTGTTGTGGGCTCGCGGCGCCGGATGGCCAGCGCTGCTCGCAACCCCTCGTCGCGGAAGCCCGGCGGCAATCGAACATCCACAATGGACAGATCGGGGCGGTGCTCGGCCACCGCCTCCGCCAGGTCCGGCGCGGTGGACACCGCGGCGACGACCACGTGCCCGGTGTCGGTGAGCACCCGCACCAAACCTTCGCGCAGCAGCAGGAGGTCCTCGGCGATCACAATGCGCATGGCAGCTCCGTGTGGACAACGGTCGGGCCCCCGACCGGACTGGTGACCGAGATCCTGCCGTCCAGCGCCTCGACCCGGCGGCGCAGGCCGTCCAGCCCGGCGCCTGCCTCGTCCGCACCGCCCCGGCCGTCATCGCGGATCTCGACGGTCAGCGCCTCGGCCGTGCGGGTGATGGTGATCGTGCAGGTGGTCGCGGCGGCGTGCTTCACGGTGTTCGCCAGCGCCTCGGCGGTCACGAAGTACGCCGCCGACTCGACCGCGGGCGCCAGCTCCCCCAGCTCGGCCGCGCGGATTTCGACGGGCAGCGGCGCGTCGCCCGCGAGCGCGGCGAGGGCAGCGGCCAGTCCCCGGTCGGTGAGGATCGGCGGATGGATGCCGCGCACCAGCCTGCGCAACTCGGCGAGCGCTTCGTCGAGCTGCCGCCGGGCGGTGCGCACATCGTCGCGGGCCGACTGCCCCGGCCCGCGCATCTTTCGGTCGGCCAACGCGAGCGTCATGCCAGCGGCCACGATCCGGGCCTGCGCACCGTCGTGCAGGTCGCGCTCGATGCGCCGCAGCTCGGCGGCCTGCGCGTCCACCACCCGGCGGCGCGTGGCGGCGAGTTCGCGGGTGCGCCGCACGAGGCGCTGCCGCGGACCGGGTTCGAGCAGCGCCGCCGCCATCCGCGCCTGCACGTGGGCCGCCGTGGTGACCAGCCACCACGCCACCGGCGCCAGCAGCAACCCGAGACCGGTCAGCACGAACCGGCCGCCCGCGGTGTTGAACAGCCAGTCGGCGACCGGTGGCAGGTTCGGGTTGGGCGGCGCCCACAACCACAGCGGAGCGACGATCGCGGCGAGGTCCACCACCGCGACCACCACCCCGGCCAGCCCACCCGCGAGCCCCAACGGGAACAGCAGGAGCAGCCAGGCGAGGTCCCGCCAGGTCACGGGCGCGCGGACCAGCGCGCGGCCCCGCACCCACGGATTCCCCGAAGACGTTGCGTCGTAAGGAGATTCCACCGACCTGCCGAGCAGCACCGCCGCCCGCAGGCGCTCCAACCCGGCGATCCGGCGGGTCACCCAGGTCACCACGAGGAACGTCGGCGGTGCGAGATAGGTGAACGACAGCACGCCGCTGACCAGCGTGGTAGCCAGGGCCCACGCGAAGGTGGCCGGCCCCAGCACCAGGCTGGTCAGCAGATGGGCCAGTGCACGGCCGAAACGGCGGAGCATCAGCTCAACCTAGCCCGTCACCGCAGGCAGCGACCGGCGCCTGACCACCAGCCGGGCCGGTACCGCCCCGGCGACCACGCCGAGCGAACCCACACCGACGAGCATGGCCAGGTACCGCAGCGGTGCCGCGAACAACCGCCACTGCCCGTCCTGCGCCACGCTGAACGTGCCGACCACCGCGCCGCTGATCACGCACCCCAGCACGAGCGCGACGGCCACGGCGATCGCCGTCTCCCGGCCGAGCATCCGGTGCAGCTGCCCAGCGGTGGCGCCGGCCAGGCGCAGATCGGCGAACTCGCGGCGGCGGGCGCCGGTGGCGATGGCGAAGGTGTTGACCACGGCGATCGCGGTGAAGCCGAGCGAGATGACCACCATCAGCTCCCACGCGGCCTGCTGGTTCTGCACATCTGCCGTGCCAGCCCGCGGATCCGCCGCGTCGGTCGCCGCGAGCGCGGGCCACCGGTCGGCGACCGCGTCGGCGGTGCCGGGCGCGCCGCGCAAGTAGACGGCGCCGACGAGACCGCGGGGATCGTGCGCCGCCACGAGATCCGCGGGCAGCACGAGATCGCCGAATCCTCGCCAGTTCGCGAAGACCGCGACCACGGTCAGCTCGACGCGGGTGCCGTCGGCCAGCCAGAACACCGGCCGGTCGCCCACCTGCCAGTCCCGGGCCGAGGCGAGCGGGCCGCGCGCCGCGACGGTGCCTTCGCGCAGGCCCGCCAGATCTCCGGTGGTGACGCCGAGATCCACGGCTGGCTCGCCGGTGGTCCGCAGGCCCTGCGCGGGATAGTCCTCCGGTTTGCCGCCCTCATCGACGACAACCCGGGTGCCGAGCGTCGCCGCGGCGCCCGTCACCCCGGGCAGGTCCGCAACCTCGTCGGCCGTCGCGAGCGGCAGTCCCGGCGCATTGGTGGCGGCGACCCGGACGGTCGCCGGAGCCGTGCGCGCGGCCTGCTGGTCGGCGGTCACCGCGGTGAGGATGTCGCCGTTGAGCAGCATCGTGGCGTTGATGGCGAACATCAGCGCCAACGGGATGGCGACCCCGACGACGCGCCGACTCTCGGCACGGGTCATGGCCCCCGCCACCCGGCCGAGAACCCCGGTGACGCCTGCGATCCGGGACAGCACGGCGGTGAGCGGGCCAACGAGGATCGGTCCGAGCGCGGCGGCCGCGCAGAGCAGCAGGGCGCAGGAGACGAAGCCCATGCCCATGCCGAACGGGCCGCCGAGCGGCACCAGGCCCAGCACCGCAACCGCACCGGCGACCAGCACGGCCGCGCCGACTACCCGGGGCAGCCAACCGGCGCGGCCCGCGGTGACGGTCTCCCGCAGCGCCTGCGTCGGCGCGATCCGCACCGCGCGCCGGGCCGCGAGCCCGGTGGCGAACACCGTCACCAGCAGCCCGAGCACGGCGGCGGCGATCAGCACCATCGCGTTGAGCGACACGGTGAACTGCGGCGGCACGGCACCCAGCTCCCGGAACCGGACGGCTACCAGCTGCGCCACCACGATTCCGACTGGCAGCGCGGGCAGTGCCGCGACGAGCGTCACGAGCGTGATCTCCAGGCGGAGCATGCCGCGCAGTTGCCGCGGCGTCGCGCCCGCCGTGCGCAACAAGGCGAGTTCCCGCAGCCGCTGCCGGACCGCGAGCGACACCGTGCCGGTGAGCACGAACACCGCCGCGAACCCGGTGATGCCGAGCACGAATCCGAAGATGGAGATCGCGCCGATGTAGTCGGGCACCGCACCGGGCAGGTCGGCGCTCACCCGGTCCGCCCCGGTGTGCACGGTCGCGGTGCCGTCCAGCCGGTCGCGCAGCGTCGCGAGCACCACTTGTCCATCCACATTGGACGCAAGGTGCACGCCGACGGCGGTCGGTCCGGGCAGTCCGGACAACTCGGCGACCTGATCGTCCGCCACGAATACCGCCGCCTGGCCCGGCACATCCCCCGCCGATATACCAACGACGCGCAAGTCCCGGGTGCCGGTGCGACTGGTCAGCCGCACGGTCTGGCCTACCTGCGCGCCGAAGGACTCCTGGAGCACGACCTCGCCCGGCCGTGGCGCGGTGCCGTCCCGCAATGGGTAAGGGGTCAGCGCCGCGGACGACCAACCGTGCGCCACGGTGGCGGCATCCTTCGCGCGCACCGGCACGCCGTCGACGTCGAGCGCGACCGGGAACGCGTAGTCCGCCACCGCACCGGCCACACCGGACGTCCCCGCGACCGTCCCGACGACCTGCCCCGGCAAGGGCTGCGCACCGGTCAGCCGCTCGCTCTTCGTCTTGACCTTGATCTCGTCGCCCTTGTCGGTCGCCGTGCTGAGAACGACCGACCGCTCACCCGCGACCACCGCGTCCGCCGCGGCGAACCGGTCCGCCCCCGGCCCGGCGGTCAGCACCGACCACAGCAGCAGGCCGCTACCAGCGATCAGCGCGATCGCGAGGAACGCCGTGAGGAACGTGCCCGCGAAGGATCCGATTCGGTGCCGCACGCTCGCCGCGGCCAGTTTCGCCATCATCGGGTCAGCTCCATCATCCGCGCCGCCACCTGCTCGGCCGACGGCGCGAACAGCTCGCCCGCGATCCGCCCGTCGGCGAGGAACACCACGCGGTCGGCCCAAGCCGCCGCGGCCGGATCATGGGTCACCATCACCATCGTCGCCCCGATCTCGTCGACGAACCGGCGCAGCAGCGCCAGCACCTCCCGCCCGGTCGAGAGGTCCAGCGCCCCCGTCGGCTCGTCACCGAAGACGACCTGCGGACGACCCGCCAGCGCACGGGCGAGCGCCACCCGCTGCTGCTGCCCGCCGGAAAGCTGACCCGGCCGCGCCTTCTCCCGCCCGGCCAACCCGACCCGCGCCAAGAGCTCCTTCGCCCACCGGCGATCCGGCCGCACGCCCGACAACCGTTGCGGCAACAGCACGTTGTCCCACACCGACAGCGCATCGACGAGGTTGAACGACTGGAACACGAAGCCGACGTGCGCCCGCCGCACCGCGGTCAGCTTCGGCTCGCGCAACGCGCCGATGTCCTGTCCCGCCAACACAACCCGCCCCGAAGTGGGCCGATCCAACCCCGCCGCGCAGTGCAGCAATGTCGACTTGCCCGACCCGGACGGCCCCATCACCGCGGTGAACGACCCCCGACCGAACCCGACCGTCACACCGTCGAGCGCCCGCACCCGACCCGAGTGGACCTTCGTGACACCAGCCAACTCGACCACATCCCGCGGCGGAGCATCCTTCGAATCCCGTACCAGAACCATGCCGAAAATGCTGCTGCAGCAACCCTCCCCAACCCACCGCGCAACCAATGATCTCCGAGGTAGGGCTACCCCTACCCGACACGAACCCGCGGAAGGAAGAACCTGCTAACGGGCTTCTCCTGCCCTCTCGGCAAAGCCACTAGCGCTGGCCAGGAGGCGGCGGCACCTGAGGAGGTTGCTGGTCGGGGAACCGCTGGCGCATGGCTCCCGATCGCACGTACCGCCGCGCGCCCGTCACGTTTCGAAATCCGCTGATGTCGCTCGCAGGAAACCTGCTCATCTGCCCTGGCGGCGGACGCGGGGCAGGCCTTCGCTGGTGACGAAGTAGAACACCGGCAGCAGCAGAAACACGCCCATCGCGATGGCCGGGTGCGTGAACCAGCCCAGTGCGCCACCGAGTGCGTAGACGATCACGCCAGCGGAAGAGCGCAGTCGGCCGTGGCGGATGTAGCGCTCATCATCCCGACCCGAGAGCAGGTCGGGATGATGAGCGAGGTGGGTGTGGATCCACAGCCAGCTCGCGCACATGGCTGCTGCGATGAGCGCGTACAGGGCGACGGCGGTTCGAGCGTCTGCGCCGATGGCATCGGATTGCACGGCTTCGGAGACAACCGCAGTCGGGAAGGCCAGCGCCGCGGTTGTCAGCAGCAGGGTGAGATTGGCCGCGTGCAGACCGCGGTCGACGGTGCGGATACGCGTGAAGGTCTGGTGGTGGTTCAGCCAAATCACACCGATGTAGGCGAACGAGGTGAGATATCCGAGGTAGACGGGCCACTGGTGCCACAGTGCGGGTAGCAATTGGCCGGTGGAGTGTGGTGGGGTGCGCATATCCAAGGCCAGGATCGTGATGGCGATGGCGAATACCGCGTCGCTGAACGCCTCCACCCGGCTGGTACCGGTGCGGGCAAAGCCTTCCTCTCCGCGTCCCTCCGACGAGGGGCCGGTGCGCGAAGGATCTGGCGTTTCTGCTGTCATGGCTCCTCCGTGTCCGAGAACGTGACTTCCGCGGGGGCGAGCGGGTGTCGTCCATCATCACGAGTGAAGGCTTGACGGGCTTGACGGAGAAAAGCGCCATGCGGACCATCTGCTGGCACCGCTGCCTCGAAGCAGGGACCGCGCCGCTGAGAAGAAAAGCGCAGCGCGAGGGGCGGATGCCGTGGCACGGCGCAGGTGCGCGTCACCGTCCCCGTGTTCACCCGACGGCGCGACGCCCTGCGCTGGCGCAGGGCGTCGGAACCGGGAAAAGCAGGCGGAGCAATTACTTCTTGACGAACCCCGCACGAACGTAGTTGACGCCCTGTCCCCAGGCACCCAGGTGGTCACTGACGATGTCGTTGACGGCGTCGTAGGTGTCCACCCGGGCCCAGTCACGCTGCAGTTCGGACAGCACGCTCGCTGTGCTGACGGGAACGACGCCCTTCTGGGACATCCGCACGATCGCGGCATCGTGCGCCGCGGTGCTGGACCCCGCGGAGGCGTCGATGACGGCGAAGACCTCGTAACCCGCTTCAGTCGCGGACAGTGCTGGGAAGGTCAGGCAGACCTCGGTCCACAGACCGGCCATCAGCAGGCGGCGTCGACCGGTGGCCTCAACCGCGGCCCGAAAGGCCCCGTCCTGCCACGCGTTGATGTAGGAGCGGTCGATGATCTCGACGTCCGGCAGGGCGCGCGTGATCTCCGGGATCACCGGGCCGGAGAAGGTCTCGGCGGCGATGGAGGTGAGCACGGTGGGGACGTTGAACACCTTGGCCAGTTTGGCCAGGGCGGTCACGTTGTTCATCAAGGTCTGAGGGTCGGCGCTGCGGGCCCCGAAGATCATCTGCGGCTGGTGGTCGATGAGGACGACAGCGGTGTCCTCGGGGGTGAACAGGCTGGTGATGGCGCTGTCAGGCAGGTCGGGCAGGGTGCTGCTGGTGACCATGGATACCTCTCTGCACTAGCGGGGGACAACATGTTAGTGACTTTCCATCTAAAAGCGACTTGCGGAAAGTAGCACGTCTCTTTTTCTGTGCGCAAGTCGCTATCCATTGGTAAGCTGCTGATGTGTCCGCGTATGAGCCTGATTTCTGCCCTCGCTACCACCGGACCGTTGAGATGATCGGCCGCCGGTGGGCTGGGGTGATCCTGCGTGAACTGCTCCGGGGAGCTACGCACTTCCGGCAGATCGGCGACGCCATCCCCGACATCACCGACAAGCTGCTCTCGGAACGGCTCAAGGGCTTCGAGAGCGAAGGCATCCTCGAACGCGTCGTACTCCCGACCACCCCTGTGACCATCGAGTACCGGCTCACGGACAAGGGCCGTGCGCTAGAGGCAGTTGTTCGGGAGATCTCCTCCTGGGCCGAGACATGGCTGCCCGCCGAGGGCGCACCGGGCACGGTTCAGGCCGGCGAGAAACGGTCCACTGGCTGACACAACGCGCCGATCCCGCCCCACCCGGACAGTGGGACCGGCTCCTGGCTCGGGGCACCCGCCTGCAGCGGCGCCGCAAGTGGCATCGCGCCGCCGGGCCGCCGGTGAACCAACCGGCAGAAGCGCGAGCGACTCGCGTCCACATTGGACACTTTCGATGAACTCGGCAAGGAAGTAAGGAGAGATTACCAACCGAAGACGTGCAGTTTCGGTGCAGCTGATCGCCACGGAGTCAGAAATGAAAAACCCCAGGCCATCGGCCTGGGGCGATGCTCCTCCGACTGGACTCGAACCAGTAACCCTTCGGTTAACAGCCGAATGCTCTGCCAATTGAGCTACGGAGGAATGTTGTTGTGCTCGCCAGCTCTTCGCGCTGACAGGAACCACTCTAGCCCATGCCCGCCATGCTTTTAACCGCACCCCCCGACCGTTGATCGAACCGGCGAAACAGCTGGTCAGCGCCGGTTTGCCACGACGAAGATGCGGCGGAAGGGGAACCAGGTGGTGCCGTCGGCGCGCTGCGGGTAGGCGGCTGCCAGGCGGGGTGCCAGCTCGGCGCGGAACTCGTTCCACTCCGCGTCGTCCAATGCGGTGCGGACCGGGCGCAGCGCCGTGCCGGTGACCCACTCCAGCACCGGGTCGGGACCGCGCAGCGCATGGATGTAGGTCGTCTCCCAGGCGTCGACGTCCGCGCCGAGATCGGTGAGCGCGTCCGCGTAGCCGATCGGCGAGAGCACCGAGTCCGACCGCAGCACGCCGTGCGCTCGATCTCGCCAGCGCGGCTGTGCCAGCAGCTCCCGGATCGTCGCGTAGGACGGCGATTCGAAGTTGCCCGGCACCTGGAACGCGAACCACGCCCCGACCGGCAGCGACGGGAGCCAGCGCTGCAGCAGTTCGACGTGCTCGGGCACCCACTGCAGGACCGCGTTGCACAGCACGACATCGGTGTCCGGCAACGGTTTCCAGTCCCGGACGTCTTCCTGCCTCGCGGCCACTCCGCGGGCCTGGGCCGCCGCGACCATCTCCGGCGACGCGTCGGTGGCCTCGATGGCCGCTTCGGGCCACCGGTCGGTCAGCAGCGAGGTCAGGTTCCCCGCGCCGCAGCCGAGATCCACGACCCGGCGGGCCTGGACCGCGCCCACCCTGGCCATCAGGTCGTGGGCCGGGCGGTCGCGCTGGTCGCTGAAGGACAGGTACTTCTGCGGATCCCACACACCGAACCTCCTTAACAGTACGCACGTACTGTATATCCGGGGTTCGTCGGTGTCGAGCGCGTCAGTCCCGCTCCGGGCCCTTCGCCTGCCGCAGCCGCTCGGCGACCGTCGCGGCGAACGCGGCCACCGCCGCCTCGTCCGTGCCCTCGTCGGCCCGCACCTGCAGCACGATCCCGTCCTGTCCGGGCACCTTGCGCTGCACGAACCACGCACCGCCGCCGGGCAGGTCGCGGTGGTGCCGGGAGCGGATGGACTGGTTGACCCGCTCGCGCACGACGTCCGGCAGCCGCCCCGGTTCGGTCAGCGGGAGCCGACGGCTCGGCTGGTCGCGCAGCAGCACCGCGCCGCTCGCCGAGCCGATTTCCTCGGCTTCGACCACCGTGAGCACGTCGTCCTGCCAAGTCGCCTTGCTGAGCAGGTGCCAGCCGACGCGGTGGCCTTCCGGCAGCCACAACCCCAGGTGCGTGGCGACCAGCGCGCCGTCCGCCAGCTTCGCCACCGCCAAGACCTGCTCGTCAGCCGCCAGGGCGCCCGGGAAGTCCGCGGGCACGTCCGCCGTGCCGCTCAGCCGCCCGATCAGTCGCCGCAGCAGGGAAATCACAGCGTCCCCATGGCCTGGTCCAGCAGCGCCTTGCGGTAGCCCTCCAGCGCGACCATGTCCCCGAACAGCGCGTTGTACTCCTCGGCGTCCTCCAGCGGCGACATCCGCTGCACCTTGGACTTGATGTCCGCGATCTGCCGACTGACCAGCCGTTCCTGCAGCCTCGCGATCACCGCGGCCACGTACCGGGGATCCTCTTCGGACTGCACCTCCAACTGCTCCACGGCGAGTTCGGTGAGCAGGCTCCGCGTGACCTGGCCCTCGCACTGCTGTGACACGGCGTCCACGAATGCCGCCCCGGCGAGCCCGGATGTCGTACCACCGGCCGACAGCAGCGCGCGGTGCAGCTCGGCGTAGACGGGTTCGGTGAACGATTCCTCCGGCAACGAGTCGTACAACGGCCCCGCCAGTGCGGGCGCCTGCAACGCCGCCTTCAGCGCCTCGCGCTGCAAGAAGCGCGGGTCGTGCCGCGGTGGGCGTTTCGGCAGGTCGACGTCCATGCCGAGGGAGTGCTGGGCCGGATCGCGCCGTGGGCGCCGCTGCGAACGCACCGGTGCACCGGTGCTCTCCCGCACTCGGCGCACCACCTGGTTCTCGTCGTTCCAGCCCGCCCACCAGGCCAGTCTGGCGGCGTAGCCGTCGCGGCTGGCCGGATCCTTGATCTGGGCGACCAGCGGCACGGTGCGCTTCAACGCCGCGACCCGGCCGTCGACCGAGTCCAGGTCGTATTCGGTGAGCAGGCTGCGGATGGCGAACTCGAACAGCGGCCGACGGCGAGCGACCAGATCGCGCACCGCCGCATCGCCCTTGGCCTCCCGCAGCTCGCACGGGTCCATGCCGTCCGGGGTGATCGCCACGTAGGTCTGACCGGCGAACTGCTGCTCGCCGTCGAAGGCCTTCAACGCGGCCTTCTGCCCCGCCTCGTCGCCGTCGAAGGTGAAGATGACTTCGCCGCGGAACGCGTCGTCGTCCATCATCAGTCGGCGCAGCACCGAGATGTGGTCGTCGCCGAACGCGGTGCCGCAGGAGGCCACCGCCGTCGGCACCCCGGCCAGGTGCATGGCCATCACGTCGGTGTAGCCCTCGACCACCACCGCCTGGCGGCGCTTGGCGATCTCCCGCTTGGCCAGGTCGATGCCGAAGAGCACCTGCGACTTGTTGAAGATCGGGGTGGCCGAGGTGTTGACGTACTTGGCTTCGATCGGGTCGTCGTCGAACAGCCGCCGCGCACCGAAGCCGACCACGTCGCCGCTGAGGTCCTTCAGCGGCCACAGCAGGCGCCGGTGGAACCGGTCGATCGGGCCGCGTCGCCCCTCCTTGGACAGCCCGCACTTGATCAGCTCGTCCAGTTCGAAGCCCTTGATCAGCAGGATCTTGGTGAGCTTGTCCCAACCGGACGGGGCGAAGCCGCAGCCGAAACGCTCCGCCGCAGCCTCGTCGAAACCGCGCTGCGACAGGTACTCGCGGGCCCCCCGCGCCTCCGGCGAGCGGAGCTGCTCGGTGTAGAACTCGGCGGCGATGCGGTGCGCCTCGACCATCCGCGCCCGCGTGCCGCGGTCGCGCTTCGGGCCCGGTGCGCCGCCCTCGTACTGCAGCTGGAGGCCGACGCGATCGGCCAGCCGCTCAACGGACTCGACGAAGCCGAGGTGCTCGATCTTCATCAGGAAGGCGATGACGTCGCCGCCTTCGCCGCAGCCGAAGCAGTGGAAGGTGCCGTGGCTCGGCCGCACGTTGAACGACGGCGTCTTCTCGTCGTGGAACGGGCACAGGCCCTTCTGCGCGCCGCCACCGGCATTGCGCAGCGCGACGTACTCCCCCACCACGTCGTCGATCCGGTTGCGATCGCGCACTTCAGCGATGTCGCTTTCCCGGATCCTGCCTGCCACGCAACCCAGTCTAGGGGCATTGTGATCGTGACCTTCGGGGTGGCTTGCCGGTGCGGCAGAATCTTTGGTGTGCCCACCAGCAACGCCGCACTCGCCGCCGAATTCGACCAGCACCGCAGTCGACTGATCGGCATCGGCTACCGGCTCACCGGTCGACTCGCCGACGCCGAGGACGCCGTCCAGGACGCCTGGCTGCGGCTGGCGTCGACCGACCGCGAGACCATCCGCGACCTCGGCGGATGGCTGACCACCGTGGTGAGCCGGTTGTGCCTGGACCGGATGCGCTCGGCCGCCGTCCGACGCGAGCAGTACGTCGGGCCGTGGCTGCCGGAACCGCTGGTGGGCGCGCTCGACCAGGACCCGGGCGACATCGTCGCTGGTCAGGACGACCTGCGGATCGCGGCGCTGCGCGTGCTGCACGAGCTGCCGCCGGACCAGCGGCTAGCGTTCGTGCTGCACGACGGTTTCGACGTGCCGTTCGCCGAGATCGCCGAAGTGCTGGGGTGCAGCGTCGCGGCCGCGCGGCAGCACGCGTCGCGGGCGCGGCGGGTGATGGCCGACGCGCAGCCGCCACCGCGCGTGCCGCTGCCCGAGCAGCAGAAGGTGTTGGAGGAATTCCTCGCCGCGGTGGCGTCCAAGGACCTCGCCGCGATCACCCGCGTGCTGCATCCGGAGGTCGCGGTCTACGGCGACAGCGACGGCAAGGCCCGCACCGCGCGCCGTCCGGTGGTGGGCGTCGACAAGGTCGCCCGGTTCATCCTCGGGCTCATGGCGAAGTACGGCGACGGGTTGGTCGAGAACGTCCAGTTGGTGCTGGTCAACGGCGATCTGGGGCTGGTGTTCCGCGGTTCCGAGAGCTTGCCCGAGCCTCGCGTGTTCACGATGGCGGTGCGGGACGGCCGACCGGCGGCGATCTTCGACATCGTCAACCCGGACAAGCTCACCCGAGTGCCCTGGTAAGCGTCAGCTCGGGTCGGTGACGCGGGCGAGGAAGTAGATCGCCGCGGTGCCGCGGTGGCGCACCAGGAACAGGAACGGTCGATCCACCTCGACGCGGATCGGCTCCGGTTCCCGGACGATCGCGGTCAGCCGCATCGCGACCGCCGTCGCGGCGGCGCCTTCCAGACCGCTTTCGTCCACTTCCAGCACCGACTGGTGCACGATCGTGGAAACGCGCAGCGGCTGGTCGGTCAGCGGCGAGAAATCCGCGGCGGGGGTGAACAACTCGTGCACCCCGAGCGCGTCGAGCGACCGGGTCAGTTCGGCGTCGCCGGTGACGTCGAACTTCGGCAGGAACAGCTCCACCCGCTGCTGTTCCGCCGCGCCCAGCAGCCTGCCCAGCCGCGCGGCGTCGAGTTCCGGTTCGGCTGTTTCCAGATCGGTGTCCGGCAGCAGGACCACCGCCTCGACTCCGCCGGCCGCGGGCAGGCTGACGACCTGCCAGCCTTCCGCCGCGGCATAACCGAAGCGACGGGTGACGTGCATGGTCGGCACGTCTCGGTCACCCGCCGGGGCGCGGAACGGCCGCTGCGCGGTGGCCTTCTCGTCGAACGCTTCGCGCCACGACACCTTCAGGTAGAGCGCGTTGACCAGCGCGGCGACCGTGTCCGGGTCAACTGAACCGGCGGGCAGCAGCTCGGGGATGAGTTCGCGGGTGGTCTCCGCGACATCGGCGTTGATCAACCGCCTGGACCGCTCCGGATCGGCGCGGAAGGGGGCGTTGCGCACCGCGCTTCCGGGCCAGTCCTTCAGCGCGAGCAGGTAGGACTCCTCGATGGGCAGCGCCTCGTGCGCCCAGAGGGTGTTGGCCACCGCCAGCACCGGGGGCTCTGCGGCCGAGCCGGTAGCCAGTTCCGCGGCACCGCCGAGCAGTTCGAGCAGTCCGGCCGGTTCGGTGCGCAGCGCGGCGACCAGCTCTTGCCTGGTCCGGCCGCCGGTCGCGGTCGCGGCCAGCCCGAGCGCGCTGGCCACCGAGTAGGGCGACCAGCAGAACGAGCGGTCCACCGGCGGGGCGAGCTGCCGGTGCAGGGACAGGCTGAAGTCGAGGTGTTCGCTCACGCCACTGGGCTCCGTTCCGCGTCGGCCGACTCGGGCTGATCCCGAGTCTGCCAGTCCGGTGGGGCCGGTGGCTCGTGAGCGCCGTGGCGGGTTCTTGCCCGCTTTGCCATTCACGAGCCCCGCGTCGCGGCAACGGTCAGGCTGGCTCTGTCTTAGAGTTCGCGCGGATTGGGCGTGGCTGGGCTGGCCGTCAGGCAAGCGGCGTGAGCCGCTTCCCACCACCCTCGCAACTCGCACCGCCGCGGGTTCTCAGAGGTCTTCTCGCGAGGACAGCCCTGACGTGGTGTATCGGACATACATGATGTCGGGGATCCCGGAGACGAGAAGACCTCTGAGGTTCCGCCACCCGCACCGCAACGCAAACCACTTCTGAAAAAGTCTCTAGCGCAGGGATTCCTCGATGTCGGACAGGCCCATCAGGCGGAGCTCCTGGGCGATGTAGTGCGCCGCGCGCTGCGCCTCCGGGTCCTGCCAGCGCAGATCGGTGACCCATTCGGCCAGGTTGTCGGTGTTCACGTACGGCTCGCCTCCGACGACGAGCTTCTGGATGTAATGCCGGTTGCGCATCGGGGTCTCCTTGCGGCCCGGAGGCTTCGGGGCCGGGCCGTGGGTTGTCAGTGCGCGGGCGCTCGGACAACCGGACGGGGATCGGGGCCGTGCTGCCGACGTTCGAGGTCCGCCGAGCAACACTCTAAGTAAGCATACTGGGGCCTTTCCCAGATCAAATGGACCCTTTCGGGTGAATGTCACATCGGGGTTGCCACGTTGTGTACATGTTTTCGATGCCATCCGATGGCCTGGGCGTCCGTCAACGACGCGACCTGGTCCAACACCACCCGAAACCGCGCCGCATCGTCGGCCGCCCGCCGCCAGGCCGACGCCATCGCTGGATCCAGCGACTCCGGGGCACCCTCGGCCAACGCGCCCACCAGCTCGGTCAGCAACATCCGCTGCCGCTCCTGCATCCGCAGCCGCTGCGGATCACTCATCACGTACCGCAGCGCTACTGCCTTGAGCACCGCGACCTCGGCCGCCACCGGCTCTGGCACCACTAGGTCCGCGCGATACCGGGTGAGCGGCCCCGGCCCGAACCGGTCCGTCGTCCCGGTCACCGCCGCGGCCACGAACCGACCGACCAATTCACTGGTGAGCCGCTTGAGCGCAACCTGCGCCCGGAACGTCCCGTCGTAGTCCAGCACCGCGGCGACCACCGGCCACCGCACCAATTCGGCCGCGGCCTGTTCGAGCAACCCCGCGGTGTTGTCGGGGCCATCGCCCCAGAAGTGCTTCTCCGCCATCCGGACGATCTCCGCGCGCTCGTCACCGCTGGTCAGCGAGCGCAGCGAGATCCGCCCCGACAGCACACCGTCCTCGACGTCGTGCACCGAATAGGCCACGTCATCGGCCCAATCCATGACCTGGGCCTCCAGGCACCGGCGCTCCGGCGGCGCGGCCTCGCGCAGCCACCCGAACACCGCGAAGTCGTCCGTGTAGACCCCGAACTTGGCCTGGCCCGGGCGCTTCGGCCATGGATACTTCGTCGCCGCGTCCAGGCACGCGCGGGTCAGGTTGAGGCCGCGGCCAACATCATCGGATTCGGCCAACTTCGGTTCCAACCGGGTGAGGATCCGCAGGGTCTGCGCGTTGCCCTCGAAGCCCCCGCACCCGTTCGCCAGGTCGTTGAGCGCCTGCTCGCCGTTGTGCCCGAACGGCGGATGCCCGATGTCGTGCGCGAGGCCCGCGGTGTCGACGAGATCGGGATCGGCACCCAGCGCGGTGGCGATGCCCCGCCCGATCTGCGCCACCTCCAGCGAGTGGGTCAGCCGGGTGCGCGGCACGTCGCCCTCCTCCGGGCCGACGACCTGCGTCTTTCCCGCCAACCGGCGCAGCGCCGCGGAGTGCAGCACCCGCGCGCGGTCCCGCGCGAACGGGCTGCGGTCGTCCGAACGAGCCCCGGTCGGCGCGACGAGCTTCGGCGGCTCGGGAAGCAGCCGCCGGATGTCGTGCTCGTGGTAGCCGGGCGGGGCGGCACCCGTCGGATCTCCGGTGCTCATCGCGCTCAGATTACGGCCAACACCCGACACACCACCGCAGCTCGTCCTGCTTTGCGGTACGGGTCGCGGAACCCAAGACGCCGTCTCGACTCCGCCGATCCCCGACATCTGCCGATGCACCACGTCGATGCCGTCCTCCCGAGACGACGTCCGAGGACCCGCTGCGACAACAGGACTCCTAGCCCAGCCCGTCGCCGGTGAGTTCCGCCGAGGCGTGCGTCAAGCGGTAGTACAGCAGCGCGCCGGTCTCCCGGACGATGTACCTGAACTGGACCTCCCGGGTCTGCACCACCGGCCCGGAGCGCGCGGGCGACGCCCACGACTGCAGGCCCAGGTCGTTGGCCATCGTCCTGGCCCGCAGCGAATGCCAGGGGTCGCTGACGATGAGCGCGCTCCGCCAGCCCCGCTGCTGCGACAGCTGGGCGACGGCCGCCATGCTGCCCAACGTGTCGCTGCCGACGTCGACGTCGACGATCCGGTCGGCGGGCACGCCGTTGTCGGACAACCAGTTCTTGCTGGCCTCCGCCTCGGTGTAGGCGTCGCCGGGCAGCCGTCCACCGACCGTGACGACGTACTCGGTCAGGCCGTCCTGGTAGAGCTCCAGCGCCTGTTCGAGCCGAGCGGCCAACACGTCCGAGGGCTTTCCGTGGTACTGCGCCGCGCCGAGCACGACCACGATGTCCACCGGCCGCCGGTCGTCGGCGCGAGCCACCTGCCACACCCGGAACGCGGTGCCGCCGACCACGAGCACCGCCACCAACAACGCGCCGACCACGACTCGTCCCAGCATCCGGCCGGTTCGGGGCCGGTGGGCGGCTCGATGTGGGCTCACGCTGGCATCCTCGCAGATCTTCCGGCAACCCCCGTCGCGGCGAAACGCTCAGCAGCCGCGCGGATCGCGACTGCTGAGGTGTTCGACGGACCTTCGGCTACGGGCGAGCGGTCAGCCCGAGCCAGTGCCCTCTCAGCAGCTGGTGAGGCGGACCGCGAGGTAGTCCTCCAGCTTGTCGATGGCCACCCGCTCCTGCGACATCGTGTCGCGCTCGCGGACCGTTACGGCGTGATCGGACAGCGAGTCGAAGTCGACGGTCACGCAGAACGGCGTGCCGATCTCGTCCTGCCTGCGGTAGCGGCGGCCGATCGCCCCGGCGTCGTCGAAGTCGACGTTCCAGTTCCGACGCAGCTGGGTGGCGATGTCGCGGGCCTTCGGCGACAGCTCCGCGTTGCGCGACAGCGGCAGCACCGCCACCTTCACCGGCGCCAACCGGCGGTCCAGCTTCAGCACGACGCGCTTGTCCACGCCGCCCTTCGCGTTCGGCGCCTCGTCCTCGTAGTAGGCGTCGATCAGGAACGCCATCATCGGCCGCCCGACACCCGCGGCGGGCTCGATCACGTACGGCCGGTACCGCGAATTGCTGGCCTGGTCGAAGTAGGACAGGTCCACGCCCGAGTGGTTGGAGTGCGTGGTGAGGTCGAAGTCGGTGCGGTTGGCGATGCCCTCCAGCTCACCCCACTCCTGGCCGCCGAACCGGAACCGGTACTCGATGTCGACGGTGCGCTTCGAGTAGTGCGAGAGCTTTTCCTTCGGGTGCTCGTAGCGGCGCAGGTTGTCCGGGTCGATGCCGAGGTCGGTGTACCAGCGGGTGCGCTCGTCGATCCAGTACTGGTGCCACTGCTCGTCCTCGCCGGGCTCGACGAAGAACTCCATCTCCATCTGCTCGAACTCGCGGGTGCGGAAGATGAAGTTGCCGGGCGTGATCTCGTTGCGGAACGACTTGCCGATCTGGCCGATGCCGAACGGCGGCTTCTTGCGCGCCGTGGTCATCACGTTGGCGAAGTTGACGAAGATGCCCTGCGCGGTCTCCGGGCGCAGGTAGTGCATGCCCTCTTCGCTCTCCACCGGGCCGAGGAAGGTCTTGAGCATCATGTTGAACTCACGCGGCTCGGTGTACTGGCCGCGGACGCCGCAGTTCGGGCACGGCACATCGGAGAGGTCGTCCTCGGCGATCTCCTTGCCGCTGCGCTCGGCGTACTCCTCGGCGAGTTGGTCGGAGCGGAACCGGTGGTGGCACGAGGTGCACTCCACCAGCGGGTCGTGGAAGGCGGTGACGTGCCCGGAGGCCTCCCAGACCGGGCGGGGCAGGATCACCGAGGAGTCCAGGCCGACGACGTCGTCGCGGCCCTGCACCATCGACTTCCACCACTGGCGCTTGATGTTCTCCTTGAGCTCGACACCGAGCGGTCCGTAGTCCCAGGCCGACTTGGTACCGCCGTAGATCTCCCCGGACGGGTAGACGAAACCACGGCGCTTGCAGAGATTGACGATCGTGTCGATCTGGTCGGCGGGCACGTTCACTCCGGAATCATCACTGGATACGTCGAACCAACTGGTCGGGCTGGAGTTCCCCAGCGTACCGATCCGGGCGCAGACGGCATTCGCCTGGGCTGGCCACCCGGTGGCCCGGTGGCGTCGACGGGGCTGGCGGTATTGATGTGACAGGTCAGATCAGGCATACCCGTAGGATGGGGATGTGGCACGTCACTGCGTTCAAGCGACGTCACCGCAGCCAGGCGACCCCGCACCGAGGCACGCCGGAGAGGAAATGATGTCCGCCGCCAGCCCGGAATCCCAACCGACCCGGTCGACTGCGGGCGCCGGTCTGGACACCCCCGACGATCAGGTGCACTCGCCGGAGCGCGCTGCGCACCCGGCACCGCTGCGCGACCAGCGGGTGCTGATCGAGGCGGGCGAGCTGCTGCGGGCCCTGGCGGCCCCGGTGCGCATCGCGATCGTCCTGCAGCTGCGGGTCTCGGAACGCTGCGTGCACGAACTGGTCGACGCGCTCGGCGTCGCTCAGCCGCTGATCAGCCAACACCTCCGGGTGCTGAAGTCGGCCGGGGTCGTCTACGGCGAGCGGCACGGCCGGGAGGTCGTCTACCGGCTCGTCGACGAACACCTGGCGCACATCGTGGTGGACGCCGCCGCGCACGCGGAGGAGATCTCCGGCAACCGGACGCGCGGACCGGCGCCACGTTCCATCGCATCCAACGGCCGACAGGAGACGGAGACAGCGTGACCACCGGCGAGGGTCCCACGGTCGGCGTACCGGGACTGCGGGCCACCAAGCAGCGAGCGGCGGTGTCGAACCTGCTGGACCAGGTCGAGGACTTCCGCTCCGCTCAGGAATTGCACGAGGAGTTGCGGCGGCAGGGCGAAGGCATCGGCCTGACCACGGTCTACCGCACGCTGCAAACCTTGGCCGACGCGGGCGAGGTCGACGTGCTGCGCACCCCGTCGGGCGAGGCCGTCTACCGGCGGTGTTCCAGCCACCACCACCATCACCTGGTGTGCCGCCACTGCGGGCGGACCGTGGAGGTCGCCGATCCGCCGGTGGAGAACTGGGCCGAGCGCATCGGCCAGGAGCACGGTTTCTCCAACGTCAGCCACACCGTCGAGATCGTCGGCACCTGCCCGGACTGCACCGCCCGCGGCTTCTGACCCGCACCCGGCTGGGTCCCCTTCGCACCGACCTGGCCGTCACCGCTGGTATCCGGCTCAGTACTCGTACGTGTCCTGCGGAGCCGGGATCGGGCGAATCAGCAGCGCGTCCAAGGTCGGAACGTAGTCGTTGGCCTCGGTCGCGGTGCCCGGTCGCAACTTGCCGGTCACCTCGATCCAGGTGTCCGCCGGGAGTTCGGCAGCCTGCGCCGCAGCAGCGAGGTCGACCTTGACCGGGGCCGCGTCGGCGGCGCAGCAGCTGATGCGCATCCTGGCGAGTTGCGTCGAGCCCGGCGTCGGATGCACCACGAAGCCCTGCAGCCGCACCGCCCTGCCGTTGAGCGCACCGCTGTCGTCCCAGATGACGCGGGTGACGAACTCCGACAAGCTCAGCAACGGCGCCTGCTCCGGCGGCAAGTCCGGGAACAGCGACTCCTTCGGGGGCGGCGCGGCCACCCGATCCCGGGTCACCGAATCCGCACCGAGCGCGGGGGGCGCGATCAGGAAGATCGCGAACACCGGCAGGAGCAGCATCCAGGGGCTTCGCGAGCCGTGCTCGTGGTTGCCGACACCTCCGGAGCGGATGTCGCTGACGATGGCGAACGCCGCCAGTCCGATCATGATCACCCCGGCTGCCACCAGCCACGGGAACAGCGAGGGCTTGACGTAGCGGAGGTAGCTGCCCCCCAACGCGATCTTGAGCAGCGCGCCGCCCAACAGCAGCAGCAACAGGTTCTGGGTCTCCCGACGCATCACGCACTCCCCAGCAGCACGGCCCCGACAGCGACGGCGCAGACGATCGCGACCGCGAAGGTGGCGGGCGCGAACCGGACGGCGAAGCGGCGTCCGAAAGCACCGGACTGCAACGCGATCAGCTTGAGGTCCACGGCCGGGCCGACGACCAGGAACACCAGCTTCGGGATCAACGGCAGCCCCGGCATCGACGCCACCACGAACGCGTCGGCCTCGCTGCACAGCGCGAGCACCACCGCGAGCACCGCCATGACCAGCACGCCGAGCACCAGCTGACCGCCGAGCGATTCCAGCCACTGCGCGGGCACGACGACGTTGAACACCGCGGAGGTCAGGCCACCCAGCACCAGGAAACCGCCCGCCTCGACCAGGTCGTGCCGCGCGGACTCGGCGAACAGCACCCACCGGCCGCCGGATCCGTGCTGCGCCTCGACCCGGCGCAGCGCCCGTTCCGCGAACCATTCCGCCTTGCCCAACCGGACCCACAACCAACCCATCGCGCACGCGGTCAGCAGCGAGCCGAAGAACCTGGCCACCACCATCCACGGCTCACCGGGAAAGGCGACCACAGTGGACACCAGGACGATCGGATTCACCGCCGGTGCCGCCAGCAGGAAGGCCAGCGCCGCGGCCGGTGCGACGCCCTGCTGCATCAGGCGACGCGCCACCGGTACCGAGGCGCACTCGCAGCCGGGTAACGCCACGCCCGCTACGCCCGCGACCGGCACCGCCGCGGCTGGGTTGGCGGGCAGCAGCCGACGCAGCGCATCCGGCGGGACGAACGCCGCGATCAGGCCGCTGACCAGCACACCGAGCACGAGGAACGGCATGGCTTGCACGCAGACGGCGACGAACACGGTGGACCCGGTGCGCAGCGCCGGGACGTTCAGCAGGGAGCTCAACTGCTGCTGGAACACCACGGCGGCGACCAGCAGTGCGCAGAGCACCTCCAACGAGGTGATGACGGGCCGCCGGGTGCGCGGCGGGTCGGCGATCTCAGTCACCCGGTTATCGTGCCAGTTCGAACTGATAATCGTTCGCGCCAGTACGACTTCGCCCCCGCACCAACCGGCACTGGCGCCCGCGGGCATCAAAACCCCTGATCAACATGGTCACAGCAGCCGAATTCCACTGGTGCCCGACACACCAACGCGTCCCCCGTCCGCGTGGACGGTGCTACTTCGCGGTGCCTTCGGGTTCGGTGAGGAGTTCGGTGCGCAGCTGCGACGCCGTCGCCACCACGAGCATCAGCAGCGTGCCCAGCGGCGTCGCGGCCATCCCCTCCGCCGGGAAGGCGTAGCGCAGCGTGACGTCCATGCCGCGCTCGGTGCGGACCACGCCGAGCGTGCCGAACAGGCCCTGCCCGGCGCGCTCGGCCACCGACTGCGCGAGCTCATCGGTGGCCGGCAGATCCCAGGCGACCACGCAGGTCAGGCTCAACACGGTCAGGCCCTCGGCGAGCTGCATCGCCTGCACCGCGCACGGCACGTCGGCGTGCCGGAAGGTCAAGGCGCCGTCATCGTCGACGTGCACGTCGTGGTAGTTCTCCAGCGCTTCCTTCGCCGCAGTCATCAACCGCGCGGTGGTTGCGGCCTCCTGGGTCATCAATTGCCCTCCTGAGCGGAATCGGCGGGCTCGCCGGTGGCCCGATCAATGGCCCCGCCGAACCGCCGGTCGCGGCGCGCGAACTCCTCGCACGCCCGCCACAGGTGCCGACGATCCACATCGGGGAACAGGGTGTCCTGGAAGACGAGTTCGGCGTAGGCGGACTGCCAGAGCAGGAAGTTCGAGGTCCGCCGCTCGCCGGAGGGCCGGATGAACAGATCCACGTCCGGCATCTCCGGCTGGTACATGAACCGGGCCAAGGTGCGTTCGTCCACCCGCTCGGGATTGATCTTCCCGGCCGCCGCCAGCCGGGCGATCTCGCGCGCGGCGTCGCCGACCTCGGCCCGGCCGCCGTAGTTGACGCACATGGTCAGGTTCATGACCTCGTTGTGCTGGGTGCGCACCTCGGCGGCCTGCAACGTGTTCACCACGCTGCGCCACAGGCGCGGTTTGCGGCCAGCCCAGCGCACCCGCACGCCCAGCTCGTCGAGCTCGTCGACGCGGCGCTGGATCACGTCCCGGTTGAAGCCCATCAGGAAGCGCACCTCATCGGGGCTGCGCTTCCAGTTCTCGGTGGAGAAGGCGTACAGCGACAGCCACTTGACGCCGATCTCGATCGCACCGCGGGCCAGCTCCAGCACGACCGCCTCACCGCGCTTGTGCCCCTCGATCCGGGGCAGGCCGCGCTCGTTGGCCCACCGGCCGTTGCCGTCCATCACGATGGCGACGTGGTTGGGCACGAACTCCGGTGGCAACGCTGGCGGCTTGGCCCCGGAGGCGTGCGGCTCCGGCGTCCGCACGGTCGGGTCGTCCTTGCCCCGCCCACGGCGTCGCAACATAACTCGGTTCTCCTTCGGACTGCTGGCTGAGGCATTCATTGTCCTCGCCCGAGTCGATCATCAGTTCAGCGCCTGCCCCGCACCGTCCTCGGTCGTCGCGGCCAGGGCGACATCGGCGGCGCGTTCCCGGATCAGCTCCGGCACGGTCCGCTCGACCAGTGGCAACGAGCGCAACTGCCGTTCCATGTGCCACTGCAGGTGCGCCGCGATCAGACCGCTGGCCTCCCGGCGGATCGAATTGGTGGCCGCCTCCGCGTCCGGCCAGTCGCCGTGCAGCAGCGACTCCATCAGCGGCAGGGTGTGCACCGAAGGCCGCACCGAACCGGCGGGGCGGCATCGAACGCACACCGCGCCACCGGCCTGCACGTTGAACGCGGCGTGCGGGCCCGGTTCGCCGCAGCGGGCGCACTCGGCGAGGGCGGGCGCCCAGCCCGCGAAGGACATCGCACGCAGCAGGAAGGCGTCCAACACCTGCGAAGAGTCGCGTTCCCGACCTGCCAGCGCCCGCAGCGCGCCGATGGCCAGCAGGTAGAGCCGCAACACCGGTTCGCCTTCCTCGGCGGCCAACCGGTCGACGGTCTCCAGCACCGCGCACCCGGCGGTGTAGCGCTGGTAGTCGTCGACGATGTGCGCGCCGAAGGCGTCGACGGTCTGCACCTGGGTGATCACGTCGAGCGTCCGACCGGTGTAGAGCTGCACGTCGACGTGGCAGAACGGCTCGACGCGCGCACCGAACCGCGAAGTCGTCCGGCGCACGCCCTTGGCAACCGCGCGAACCTTGCCGTACCGCCGGGTCAGCAAGGTTATGATCCGGTCCGCCTCGCCCAGTTTCTGCACCCGCAGCACGACGGCGGTATCCCGGTAGAGGCTCACCCACCCATCATCACACCTCCGGGGACCCCTCCCGGACGCCAGGCGGAAAATCAGGAATATTCCGCGCTGAAAGGACATGCATGTCGTACCCGTACGACCAGAACCCGTACCAGCAGGTTCCACCGCCCTACGGGATGGGTTATCCGCAGGGGCCGCGGAACAACGGAATGGCGATCGCCTCGATGTGCGTTTCGCTGGCCGCGATCCTCACCTGCTACGGCGCGATCCTCGTCGGGCCGGTCGGCGCGATCCTGGGCCACGTCGCGTTGCGCGAGATCAACCGGGCCCCGCAGGCCTACAGCAACCGCAGCATGGCGCTGGTCGGCATCATCGTCGGCTGGATCATCGCCGGGCTGTGGGCGCTGTTCTTCACCTTCGTGATCCTGGCGGCCACCGGCGTCCTCGGCCCGGACGTCCAGGAGTCCTTCGACTAGTCGGCGTTTGGCAGCAACACGCGCTCGGACGGCTGCCACCGGTCGTCCGAGCGGGCTAGACGTAAAGCGCGTTGAACGGTGGGAACGGCAGGTTCCTGATCACCGTCCAGACGGCGATCAGGACCAGCGCGACCATCGGGGACCAGCGCCACTGCTCCCAGGTCACAACCCGTCGACCGCGCCAGCGGCCCAGCACCCAGGCGCCCCAGGTCCACAGGAAGAACGGGATGAACACCACCGCTGCCGCGTTGAAGTGCAGCGCCGAGAGCAGATCGCCGTGCAGCAGGCTGTAGAACATCCGCGTCGCACCGCAGCCGGGGCAGTCCAGGCCGGTCAGCAACTTGATCGGGCAGGGCGGTAGCGGAAAACCCGCATCAGAAGTCGGATCGGCGGCCAGCACCACACCGGCCGCCGCACAACCGACGAGCACCGTCGCGGCGGGCAACAGCATCGCGCGAGGGCGCGTAGTTGTCATTGCGCCGCGGTGTAGCCGAACAACGCGATCATGATCACGAAGTAGGCGACGATGGCCAGGATGTAGAGGCCCAGGAGGCTGGCGCCGACGATGACGGCGACCTTGCCCCACTTCTTGGCCTCGTCCGCGGACCGCTGCGCCTGCTCGAACTGGCCCTGGTACCACAGCGTGTTGACCCCCAGCGCCTTGATCAGCGCGGGGATCCCGAACGGCCAGCACACCAGGATCCCGGCGATGGCCCAGCCCAGGTTGTTGTTCACCGGCACGGGTGTGACGCCGAATTGCGCCGCGTAGGAGTACGGCTGCGGCGGCATCGGCTGTTGCGGCGTGGGCTGCGGCGGCGGCATCGGCGCCGGTTGCTGCGGAGGTACCTCGGTGGGCTCGGACGGGTCGGTCATGGCTGCCCCAGGGGAGGTTTCGGCATGCCGTTGCGGTCAGTCCAGATCTGTCCCGCAACGGCACGACTCGATCAGTAGGAGGAGTACGAGCTCGCGCTGGCGGCGATGATCACGAAGACCACGACGTAGAACAGGATGAGCAGCGCCCACGCGCCGACGCCGACGAAAATCCCGATCCTGCCCCACTTCTTCGCGTCGTCCGCGGCGGCCTGGGCCTGCTGGAACTGGCCCTGCGCCCACAGGTTCTGCACCGAAGTGGCCTTGATCAACGATGGGATGGCAAACGGCCAGCACAGGAAGATCGAACCGATGCCCCAGCCGATGTTGTTGTTCGGCGGAGCACTACCGGGCGGCGGCCCGTACGGGCTGGGCTGCTGTCCGTAGGGATTCGGCTGCCCGTACGGCTGTTGGGCCGGCTGCTGGGGCATCGGCCCCGATGGCGGCCCGTAGCCGCCCTGCTGCTGGCCGTACGGATCCTGCGGCTGGGGCCCGGACGGCGGGCCACCATAGGGATTAGTCACGATTTTTCCTTCAACTGTCCAACAAAAAAGCCGATGTGGCCTCGCCCGTGCACGACGACCGGCCAGGAACGTACCTGAGACGCGCTCTCGCTACGGGCGGTTCCCGCCAATCCGCCGCGAAGTTGTGATCAGAACCCCAGTTTGCGCAGTTGCTTCGGGTCGCGCTGCCAGTCCTTGGCGATCTTGACGTGCAGGTCGAGGTAGATCTTGCTGCCCAGCAACGCCTGGATGTGCCGCCTTGCCTGCGAACCCACCTCGCGCAGCCGCTCCCCGCGGCGACCGATGACGATCGCCTTCTGGCTGGAGCGCTCGACGTAGAGCACCGCGTGCACATCGATCAGATCGTCGCGACCTTCGCGGGGAAGCATTTCCTCGATGGTGACGGCGAGCGAGTGCGGCAGTTCGTCGCGCACGCCCTCCAGCGCCGCCTCCCGGATCAGCTCGGCGATCAGCGTGGTCTCGGGCTCGTCGGTCAGCTCGCCGTCCGGGTACAGCTGCGGGCCCTCCGGCAGCTGCTCGACCAACAGGTTGGTCAGCACGTCGACCTGGAAGGAGTCGACCGCGGAGACCGGCACCAGGTCGGCGAAGTCCATCACCTGCTGCAGGTCGAGCAGTTGCTGCGCCACCTGTTCCTTGCTCACCAGGTCGGTCTTGGTGACGATGCCCAGCACCGGGGTGCGGCGGGCCACCTTGGCCAGTTGCGTCGCGATGAACCGGTCCCCCGGCCCGACCTTCTGGTCGGCGGGCACGCAGAGTCCGACGACGTCCACTTCGGACCAGGTCTCGTACACCAGGTCGTTGAGCCGTCGGCCGAGCAGGGTTCGCGGCCGGTGCAGGCCGGGGGTGTCCACGATGATCAGCTGCGCGTCCGGGCGGTGCACGATGCCGCGGATGGCGTGCCGGGTGGTCTGCGGCTTGCTGGAGGTGATCGCCACCTTCGAGCCGACCAAGCGGTTCGTCAGCGTCGACTTCCCGGCGTTCGGGCGGCCGACGAAACAGGCGAATCCGGAGCGGTGCGCATCTGCGGAGCTGGTCACCGCACCATTGTGCCGACCGCCCGGCCACCCCGACCCACCGGGCACCATTCCCACTGCCAGGTGATGGGTGAAGGGCACCTTTGACCGGCTTACCCGGTCAAAGGTGCCCTTCACCTCGAAAAATCCGCCTGATCGGTTAGGTGGTGATGGTGGTGAGGACGTCGCCATTGGCGTTGGCGTGGAGGATTGGTGTTGTTGTGGTGAGGTCGTGGACGGCGGCTACCGATGCTGGGTCGACGGTGTCGGCATCGGTGACCACGGCTGCTGCTTCGAGGCCTTCGGCGCCGCTGGCGACCGCCGCGGCCACCGCTGCTTGCAGGGCGGTCAGCCGCAGCGACGGGAGGGCGACCGTGCACGCCGCGTAGGTGCGGCCGTCGGTGTCGCGCACCGCGGCGCCCTCGGCGGCTCCGGTGCGGGCCCGGGACGACCGGGCCAACGTGACGATCTTGGCGTCCTCCGGGTCGATTTCCTGCGGGGCCGCCGCTTCGACGTGCTCAGCCACGAGTGTTGCTTCCCTCCTGATCAGCACCGCGCAGCGGCGCTTGGTCCGTGTTCACCGGCCGGACGAGCAGCGCGTTGATGCGAATCCGCCCCCGGTGGTCCTTGCCGCCCTCGGCGCGCAGCCGCAGTCCGGCGATCTCGGTCTCCGCGCCGGGCAGCGGAACCCGGCCGAGCCGCTGCGCCAGCAGCCCACCGACGGTCTCCACGTCGGAGTCGTCGAGGTCCACGCCGAACAGCTCGCCGAGGTCCTCGACCGGCAGCCGGGAGCTGACCCGGACGGTGCCGTCGTCGAGCCATTCGATCGGCCGGTGCTCTTCGAGGTCGGACTCGTCGGTGATCTCGCCGACGATCTCCTCGATGATGTCCTCGATGGTCAGCAGCCCGGCCGTGCCGCCGTACTCGTCGACCGCGATGGCCAGGTGGCTGCGGGAGAGCTGCATCTCGCGGAGCAGTTCGTCCAACCGCTTGGTGTCCGGCACGAAACTGGCCGGGCGCATCAGATCCGCCACCACCGGACCCGTCGCCTCGCGGCCGTCCAGCACGGCGCTGGTCAGGTCCTTGAGGGTCAGCACACCGACGATGTCGTCGACGCTCTCGCCGATCACCGGGACGCGGGAGAACCCGGAGCGCAGGCACAGCGCCAACGCCTGCCGGGCGGTTTTGGTCTGCTCGATCCAGATGATCTCGGTGCGCGGCACCATCACCTCGCGGGCGAGGGTGTCGCCGAGTTCGAAGACCGAGTGGATCATCTCGCGCTCGCCCGCGGCCACCACACCGCGCTCCCCGGCGAGGTCGACCAGCTCGCGCAGCTCCACCTCGGTGGAGAACGGGCCTTCCCGGAATCCCTTGCCGGGCGTGATCATGTTCCCGATCAGGATCAACAGCCTGGTCAACGGGTTGAGCACCCTGGCGAGCACCCGCACCGGGGCGGCGATCTTGAGCCCGATGCTGTACGGGTGCTGCCGCCCGAGGGTGCGCGGACCCACGCCGACCAGCACGTAGGACGCCACCAGCATGATCAGCAGGGCGATCACCACCGCCCACGCCTCGGAGTCGGCCATCTGCAGGGCCACCACGGTGACCAGCACCGTCGCACCCAGCTCGCAGGCCAGCCGCAGCAACAGCAGCAGGTTGACGTGCCGGGGTCGGTCCGCGAGCAGGAGCGCGAGCTGCTTGGCACCGCCCCGGCCCTCGCGGACCAGCTCGTCGGCGCGAGCGCGAGACGCCACCGTGATCGCGGCCTCGGACGCGGCGAACACCCCGGCCGCCAGCACCAGCAGCACTGCCACGATCAGCAACGCGGTGGAGTCGGTCATTGCCACCGCCGACTCCCCTAGTTGGCGGGGGCCGGGCCGCCCTGCGGCGACTCCGGCTCGTCCAGTCCGACTGCACCCAGCAGTCGGGCGTCCGCACTGCGCTGCGCCGCCACCCGCTCGGCCTCGTCCCGGGCCGCGCGGTAGTCGGCCAGGATGCGGTTCTGCAGGCCGAACATCTCCCGCTCCTCCTCCGGCTCGGCGTGGTCGTAGCCGAGCAGGTGCAGCACGCCGTGCACGGTGAGCAGGTGCAGCTCGTCCAGCAGGCTGTGCCCGGCCTTGCGGGCCTGGTCCTTGGCGAACGCCGGGCAGAGCACGATGTCCCCGAGCAGCGCCGGTCCGGACCCGGCGGAATCCGGTCGGCGCGCCGAGTCGTACTCGTCCATCGGGAACGACATCACGTCGGTGGGACCGGGCAGGTCCATCCAACGTTCGTGCAGGTCGGCCATCACGTCGAGCTCCACCAGCACGATCGACAGCTCGGCGAGCTGGCTGACGCTCATCTTGTCCAGCGCGAACCTGGCGACCGAGACGATGGAAGCCTCGGGTATCGCGACGCCTGATTCGTTGGCGATCTCGATGCTCATGCCCGTCCTCGTCGCTGCCCGTTGCGCCGACCCGCCCGGTCGTGGCGGTCGGCGTCCTCCAGGGCGTGCCAGCGGTCGTAGGCGTTGACGATGTCGGTGACCAGCCGGTGCCGCACCACGTCGTGGCTGTCCAGCAGGGCGAAGTGCACGTCGTCGACGCCCGAGAGGATCTCCTGCACGACCTTCAGCCCGCTGCGCTGGCCGCCGGGCAGGTCGATCTGCGTGACGTCGCCGGTGACCACGATCTTGGAGCCGAACCCCAGCCGGGTCAGGAACATCTTCATCTGCTCGGGCGTGGTGTTCTGCGCCTCGTCGAGGATGATGAACGCGTCGTTGAGGGTACGACCCCGCATGTAGGCCAGTGGCGCGATCTCGATCGTCCCGGCCTGCGTCAGCCGCGGCACCGATTCCGGATCGACCATGTCGTGCAGCGCGTCGTACAGCGGCCGCAGGTAGGGGTCGATCTTCTCGTAGAGGGTTCCCGGCAGGAATCCGAGCCGCTCACCCGCCTCGACCGCGGGTCGGGTGAGGATGATCCGGTTGACCTGCTTGGCCTGCAGCGCCTGCACCGCCTTGGCCATCGCCAGGTACGTCTTGCCGGTACCGGCGGGGCCGATGCCGAAGACCACGGTGTGGTGGTCGATGGCGTCGACGTAGCGCTTCTGGTTGAGCGTCTTGGGACGGATCGTCCGACCGCGCCGGGACACGATGTCCAGGCTGAGCACGTCGGCCGGCGACTCGTTGTGATCGGCCGAGAGCATCGCGACGCTGCGGCGAACGGTGTCCGGCGTGAGTTGGCTGCCCTTGGCGATCAGCGCGATCAGCTCGGCGAACAGCCGTTCGGCGAACGCGACCTCCGCGGGGTCCCCGGACAGCGTCACCTCATTGCCCCGGACATGGACATCGGCGGTGAGCAAATCCTCGATAACCCGGAGGTTCTCGTCCCTGGTCCCGACCAGCGTCAACACGATGTTGTCGGGGACGGTCACCTTGGACTGGGCTGTTGCCTGCTGGGCTGTAGCGGTCTGGGGATGCTCTCCGGACTGGGCGGCGGCTCCACCCGCTGCAATACCGGCCACGTGGTTTCGGGCCTGCTTTCTGCGCGTTCGCGCGGGTCGTTCGGTCAGTTCTGCATGGGGTCGATGGTAGTCCACTCGGCACTCGGATTGCCGCCATCGCGGCTACCGGATCGCTGCTGGGGATCAGCCCTTGAGCGGGCCACCGGTCATGCCGCCCAGCGGTTCGCCGCCCAGCAGGTGCAGGTGCACGTGGAAGATCGTCTGCCCGGCGTCGGAGTTCGTGTTGAACAGCAGCCGGTAGCCCGATTCGGCGATGCCGTCCCGTTCGGCGATGCCGCGGGCGACCGTGATCAGTTCGGCCAGCAGTTCCGGGTCGGCGGCGGCCAGTTCACCGGCGTTGCGGTAGCGCTTCTTCGGCACGACGAGCACGTGGGTCGGCGCCTGGGGGTTGATGTCGCGAATCGCGATGACCCGGTCGTTCTCGTGCACCACGTCGGCCGGGATCTCGCGGGCGATGATCCGCAGGAACAGGGAGTCCATGTCGCTCATGCCGGAAGGTTATCCGAGCCAGCAGACGCGCCTCGATCATCGCGGGGGCTGGTGCCGATCCCCCGGCACGCTGCGCCGCAATCGGGTCTGGGGGTTGCCCCGTTTGCGGCGCAGCTCTCGCCGGACCGAGGGGGGAGGTGTCCGGCGAGTGCTGGGGTCCGATGCCCCGTGCGGCACCGGTTGCGACTGAACCGTCGCGATCTTTCGCAACTGAGCGTATCGCCCTGTCAACCGTTCGCGCTACGGAATCGCCCGAAGTTTTTGATCTTCCTCGCGCTGCGTCACCTCGGCTGCGGTGGAACGCCAATTCCGCGCGGAACTGGCCGTCATCCGGGTGGGAAATCGCGCTAGCGCCAGCGGTCGGTGCGGACACCGAGCGCGCCCAGGGCGACCGCCGCGGCGGTCGACGCGCGGAGCACCGTCGGGCCGAGCCGCACGACGTGCGCGCCAGCCGCCGTGAGCGCCCCGAGTTCGTCGCCGGTCACGCCGCCCTCCGGGCCGACGACCAGCACGAGTTCGCCGGTCGCGGGCAGGTCGACGGAGGCCAGCGGGATGCTCGCCGACTCGTGCAGCACCAGCGCCGCGTCGGCGCGACCGATGACTTCGGCGAGCTGCCTGGTGCTCACCGGCTCGTCCACCGGCGGCGTCCACGCCCGCCGCGCTTGCTTCGCCGCCTGCGCAGCCGTGCTGCGCCACCGCGCCAGCGCCTTCGCACCGCGCGGGCCGTCGTCCCACTTGGCCACGCACCGGGCGGCGCGCCACGGCACCACCGCGTCAACACCCGCCTCGGTGGCCAGTTCCACCGCGAGCTCCCCGCGGTCGCCCTTGACCAGCGCCTGCGCCAGCCGGACCCGAAGTCCCGGTTGCGGCACGTGCCAGGTCTCCGACACCGCGAGTCCCAGGGAGTCCTTCGCCGCCGACACCACTTCGCAGCGGGCCAAGCCACCTCGCCCGTCCGCGAGCAGCAGCAGTTCACCGGCGCGCAGGCGGCGCACGGTGGCCGCGTGCTTGCCCTCCGGACCGTCCAAGGTGGCCCCGCCAACGGCGGGCAGCCGCTCGACGGAGAACACCGGCAGCGAGGATTCCGTCATCTCCGGCCCCAGTCCTTGTCTTCGAAGCGGTGCAGCCACTCGGCCCGGCCCCAGGTTCTCAAGCGCCGTCGCTGACACCAGCCGCCCGCCGCAGAAGCCGTCTCACGAGATGGCCGGAGACGAGCCCGAACGATCCGGTGGAACGGGCTGTCAGCGGTGGCCGAAGGACCGGAAGCGGGAGAACAGCCCGTGCCGGTTGCCGTTGCCGTTCGCGGTGACCGTCGGCTCCGGTTGCTCCTCGCCGCGCAGCGTGGCGAGCTGGCGCAGCAACTCGGACTGCGTTTCGTCGAGCCGGGTCGGCACCACGACGTCGAGGTGCACGTGCAGGTCGCCGTGTCCGCTGACCTTGCCGTTGGAGCGCAGCTTGGGCAGCCCGCGACCGGTCAGCACGTGCTCCGTGCCGGGTTGGGTGCCGGGCTCGACGGTGACCTCTTCCCGGCCGCCGTCGAGGGCCTCCAGCACGAGCACGGTGCCCAGCGCGGCCGCCGTCATCGGCAGCTCGACGGTGCAGTGCAGGTCCGCGCCGTCGCGGGTGAACCGCTCGTGCGGCAGTTCCTCGACCTCGACGAACAGGTCACCGGCCGGTCCACCACCGGGCCCGACCTCGCCCTCCCCGGCCAGCCGCACCCGCATCCCGTCGCCGACCCCGGCCGGGATCTTGACGGTGATGGTGCGCCGCGCGCGGACGCGGCCGTCGCCGCCGCACTGCTGGCACGGGTCGGTGATGACCTCGCCGAAACCACGGCAGACCGGACACGGCCGGGACGTCATGACCTGCCCCAGGAACGACCGCTGCACGGACTGCACCTCGCCGCGACCGCCACAGGTGTCGCAGGTCGACGGGGCGCTTCCGGCGCGCGAACCGCCGCCGTCGCAGGAGTCGCAGAGCACCGCCGTGTCGACGGTGATGTCCCGGTTGACGCCGCTGGCGCACTCCTCCAGGGTCAGCTCCAGCCGCAGCAGCGCATCCGAACCCGGCTGGACCCGGCTGCGCGGGCCGCGTCCGGCTCCGGCGGCGCCGCCACCGAAGAAGGCGTCCATGATGTCGCCGAGCCCACCGAAACCGGCGAACGGATCGCCCATGCCGCCGCTGGCGCCGCCGCCGTTGGACAGCGGATCACCACCGAGGTCGACGATCTGCCGCTTCTTCGGATCGGAAAGCACCTCGTAGGCGGTCGTCACTTCGCTGAAGCGCTCCTGCGCTCCCGCATCGGGGTTGACGTCCGGGTGCAGTTCCCGCGCGAGCTTGCGGTACGCCCGCTTGATCTGCTCGGATGTCGCGTCCCTGGCCACTCCGAGGGTCGCGTAGTAGTCCCTGGCCACCTTCTCCGTACTTCCTCTGCTCGATCAACGAGTACACGCTGGTCGCGCGCCGGTGAACTGTCACCGCCCGACCAGGATCTCACCTACGTACGCGGCGACGGCCCGGACCGCCGCCATGGTGCCCGGGTAATCCATCCGGGTCGGACCGACCACGCCCATGCCACCCAGCACCATGCCATCCGAACCACCGTAGCCGGTGGAAATCACCGAGGTCGTCTGCATCTCCTTGGCCTCGTTCTCGATCCCGATGCTGACCCGGACGGTGTCCGCGCTGCGGGCGGCGGCGAGCAGCTTGAGCACCACGACCTGCTCCTCCAGCGCTTCGAGGACCTGGCGCAGCGAGTTGGGGAAGTCTGCGACGTTGCGGGTCAGGTTCGGGGTGCCGCCGAGCACCATCCGCTCCTCCGGGTGCTCCACCAGCGATTCGATGAGCACGCTGCACACCCGGATCAGCGCGTCGCGCAGCTCCGGCGGGGCCTGCTCGGGCAGTTCGGCGACCGCGGCGGAGGCGTCGGCCAGCCGCTTCTCGGCCATCGACGCGTTGAGCACGTTGCGCAACCGGGCCACGTCGTCGTCGGTGATCACATCGCCGAGGTCGACCATCCGCTGATCGACGCGCCCGGTGTTGGTGATCAGCACCAGCATCAGCCGGGCCGGGGTGATGGTGACGACTTCGACGTGCCGGACGGTGGATCGGGTCAGCGTGGGGTACTGCACCACGGCGACCTGCTGGGTCAGCTGCGCCAGCAACCGCACGCTGCGCCGCATCACGTCGTCGAGGTCCAGCGCGCCGTCCAGGAACTTGTGGATCGCGCGGCGTTCCGGCGCGGTCAGCGGCTTGATCTCGTGCAGCCGGTCCACGAACAGCCGGTAGCCCTTGTCGGTGGGCACCCGACCGGCGCTGGTGTGCGGCTGGACGATGAAGCCCTCCTCTTCCAGCACCGCCATGTCGTTGCGCACCGTGGCACTGGACACCCCGAGGTTGTGGCGGTCGACGAGCGCCTTCGAACCCACCGGCTCCTTGGTCGACACGTAGTCGGCCACGATCGCCCGCAGCACGTCGAAGCGGCGTTCGTCCGTGTTCACCTTCGCCACCTCCTCACTCGCCCACCACTGGCCGCGCAGACCGCACACCCAGGCCTGCCCGCCCGGACCGAACCTGGGTACCACCATCGAGTTTACGGTGTTCTCCCACCAGAGCCGAGAGCCGCGGGCGAGCGGCGGTAGCCTGCGGCGAGGACGACGGGCGCCGGTTCCGCCCGCTGCATCGAGCGGATCACATCGGTTCCGGCGGCGGTAGCCGCTGCCGGACCAACTGCGGTGGGCACCGGATTCGGCCGTTCGCCAGGAGGTGCCAGGTGCCGTGATCTTCAAGGATGTCCGCGAGGGACAGCCCTATCCCGACCACCGGCTGTCGCTGCGGGACTGGGCCAAGGTCCCGCCGCGTCCGGTGCGGATGGAAGAGCTGGTCACCACGACCAAGGTGCTGCACCTGGACCGGCTGCTGAGCCCGGACTCGACGTTCTTCGGCGACCTGTTCCCGCACGTGGTCCGCTGGCGCGGTGAGCTCTACCTGGAAGACGGCCTGCACCGCGCCCTGCGCTCGGCCCTCCACCAACGAACCGTCCTGCACGCCCGGGTCCTCGACCTGGATGCGACACCCTAGCGGTACCAATCTCGGTGCCAGAATTGGTACCATGAGCTCATGGCTCTCAATCTACGCCTTCGCGCGGACGCGGAAGACGCGTTGCGCGCCGAATCAGAGCGGTCAGGCCGTTCTCAGCAGGAGATTCTCCGCGAGGCGGTGGACCGCTATCTCGGGCTCACCGCTGCCGCCGAACCGAAGCACGAGTGGGACCATCTGATCACCTCGGGCAAAGTGCTCCTGCCGAGGAGCCCCTACCGCAAGGTGGTGCCGACCAAGACGCTCCCAGCGGGCCAGCGCACGATCGATCTGCTGGATCGCGAGGACCGTTTCTGATGCGCGTGTACCTCGACAGCAGCGCGCTGATCAAGCGCGTGATCCGCGAGCCGGAGTCCGATGCGCTCGTTGCGGAACTCGATGACCTTGCTCGCAGCCAGGCACTTCTCGTGTCGACCACATTGGCTTGGACCGAAGTCGCCCGTGTGCTCCGAGCCAACCGGGACACGACGTTCCGGGAAGTGGCTGCCGAACTGCGAGACGCGATGAGCGGAATCGCCGAGCATCCGCTCGACTCCGAGATCATGAATCTTTCCCGCAGGATCGAGCCGAACCGGCTGCGCTCACTCGATGCGATTCACCTTGCGGCGGCAATCGCTCTCGACGCCGATCTGTTGATCACCTATGACACCAGGCTCAGCGAAGCCACGACCCTTAACGGACTACAGGTCAGCTCTCCCACCTGATCACGCGATCAGGCGTTGGACAACGCCGTCGGCGAGCAGGCGGCCTCGGTCCGTCAGGACGCAGCGGCCCGCCGTCAGGGCATCGCGGCGCAACAGGCCGTCGGCCACCGCTTGTTTCGCCGCCAGGCGGCCGGATTCGTCGAGGACTTCCACCGGGAGGCCGGTGGCCAGCCGGAGCTCCAGCATGATCCGCTCGACCCGCTGGTCCTCGGCGTCGAGCAACTCACGACCGGCGGCCGGGGACTTCCCCTCCGCCAGCAGCGCCGCGTAGCGGGCCGGGTGCTTGACGTTCCACCAGCGGACACCGCCGACGTGGCTGTGCGCGCCCGGTCCGGCGCCCCACCAGTCGCCGCCCTGCCAGTAACCGAGGTTGTGGTGGCAGCGCGCCTGGTCGTCGCGGGCCCAGTTGGACACCTCGTACCAACCCAGACCGGCTCCGCCGAGCACGCCATCGATCAGCTCGTAGCGGTCGGCCAGCACGTCGTCGTCGGGCATCGGCAGTTCACCGCGGCGGACCTTGCGGGCCATCGCGGTGCCGTCCTCGACGATCAGCGAATACGCCGAGACGTGATCGACCCCGGTGGCCAGCACCGCGTCCAGCGAGGCCCGCAGGTCGTCGTCGGACTCCCCCGGTGTGCCGTAGATCAGGTCCAGGTTGACGTGCTCGAAACCGGCCTCGCGCGCCTCGCGGACCGCGGCGGCGGCGCGGCCCGGGGTGTGCCGCCGGTCCAGCACCCGCAGCACGTGCTCGGCCGCCGACTGCATGCCCAGCGAGACCCGGGTGAACCCGGCTTCGCGGATCCCGGCGAAGAACTCCGGCGAAGTCGACTCCGGATTGGATTCGGTGGTGATCTCCGCCGCACCGCTCAACCCGAACGAACCGCGGATGGCCGCCAGGACCGCCCCCAACCGCCGCGCGCCGAGCAGCGACGGCGTGCCGCCGCCGACGAACACCGTCTGCGCCGCCGGGACCGGCCGATCACCCGCAGCCAGCGCCCGCGCGCCCAGCTCCAACTCTGCCCGCAAACCCGCCAGCCAACTACCGAAACTCGCTGATGAGCCCAGCTCATCGGCGGTGTAGGTGTTGAAGTCGCAGTACCCGCAGCGGGTGGCGCAGAACGGCACGTGGACGTACACCCCGAACGGCCGCGAACCCAGCCCGGTCAGGGCTTCCGGCGGCAGCGATCCGTCGACCGGCGCGGGTTCACCGACGGGCAGTTGAGCAGGCACTCCACCACTGTCTCACCATCCGGATGGGGTTGGACCGCCCGGTGAGCGCGTGGCAGGCTGCACGACATGGGTGTGCCCTTGCCAAGGCTCCTGCTGGTCACCCGCCGCTACGTGGACCTGCGGCGAGTGTCCAGCGCACTGTGCCGCGCCATGGGTTGATCCCCCGCCGCGTTCTGCATTGTCCAGTCGGCGCTGGGGGCGCCGAGCAGTGATAACCGTCACCGACGGGATTCCCTGGCGGCGCTACCGCGCCTGAATCCCGGAGGTCGGACATGGTCCCCCCTGCGGACGCCCCTACTCGTCCCGCCCGCAAGCGCAAGGCGCGTGGCGAGGGCCAGTGGGCGCTCGGTTACCGCGAGCCGCTCAACGCCAACGAGCGCTCCAAGAAGGACGACAACCCGCTGAACGTTCGGCAGCGCATCGAGACGATCTACGCCCTGGGCGGTTTCGATTCGATCGACCCGGCCGATCTGCGGGGTCGGTTCCGCTGGTGGGGCCTGTACACGCAGCGCGCACCGGGCATCCCCGGCGCGCGCACCGGCACGATCGAGCCCGAGGAGCTCGACGACCGCTACTTCATGCTGCGGGTCCGCATCGATGGCGGTGCGTTGACCACCGAGCAGCTGCGCACCATCGGTGAGATCTCCCAGACCTACGCGCGCGACACCGCCGACCTGACCGACCGGCAGAACGTCCAGCTGCACTGGGTGCGGGTCGAGGACATGCCGACCATCTGGCAGAAGCTGGAATCCGTGGGGCTGTCGACCACCGAGGCGTGCGGTGACTGCCCGCGCGTGGTGCTGGGTTCGCCGGTGGCCGGGATCGCCGCGGACGAGATCATCGACGCCACCCCGGCGATCGCGGAGATCACCGAGCGCTTCATCGGCGACCGCTCGCTGTCCAACCTGCCGCGCAAGTTCAAGAGCGCGATCTCCGGTTCGCCGCGCTGGGACACCGTGCCGGAGATCAACGACATCTCGCTGGTCGGTGTCGTGCACCCGGAGCACGGGCCCGGTTTCGACCTGTGGGTCGGCGGCGGGCTGTCGACGAACCCGAAGCTGGCGGTGCGGCTGGGCGCCTGGGTGCCGCGCGACGAGGTCGCCGAGGTGTGGCACGGCGTGGTGCAGGTCTTCCGCGACTACGGCTACCGGCGGCTGCGGCACCGGGCCCGGATCAAGTTCCTGGTGGCCGACTGGGGTGCGGAGAAGTTCCGCCAGGTGCTGGAGGACGAGTACCTGGGCCGCAAGCTGATCGACGGCCCGGCCCCGGAGACCCCGGTGGGTCACCGCGACCACATCGGGGTGCACCCGCAGGTCGACGGCAACCGCTACGTCGGCGCGAAGTCGGCGGCGGGCCGGGTCAGCGGTTCGACGCTGGTGGAGGTCGCCAAGGCCGCCGAGCGGGTCGGGTCCAAGCGCATCCGCACCACCGTCGAGCAGAACCTGCTGGTCCTCGACGTGCCGAAGTCCGAAGTGGACGCTCTGGTCGCGGACCTGGCCAAGGTGGGCATGCAGACCGATCCGTCGCCGTGGCGGCGCAGCGTGATGGCCTGCACCGGCATCGAGTTCTGCAAGCTGGCCATCGTGGAGACCAAGCAGCGGGCGATCGAGCTGGTCGGCGACCTGGAGCAGCGGCTGGCCGACATCCAGGGCGAGATCGAGAACCCGGTGACGATCAACCTCAACGGCTGCCCGAACGCGTGCGCCCGCACCCAGGTCGCCGACATCGGCCTGAAGGGCCAGATGGTGCCGGACAGCAACGGAAACCAGGTCGAGGGCTTCCAGGTGCACCTCGGCGGCGGTCTCGGCGTGGACGCCGGGTTCGGCCGCAAGATCCGCGGCCACAAGGTGACCTCGACCGAGCTCGGTGACTACGTGGAGCGCCTAGTGCGCCGCTACCTGGACCAGCGCGGTGACGGCGAGCGGTTCGCGCAGTGGGTGGCGCGGGCCGAGGAGGACGACCTCAAGTGAGCCAGCCGGAAGGCCGGGCGGTGCCGTTCTACTGCCCGTACTGCGGGGACGAGGAGCTCGTCCCCGAGGCCGAACCGGCTGGTGCGTGGCAGTGCCAGGCGTGCCTGCGGGTCTTCACCGTGCGACTCGTCGGGCTCGCCCGCAGCGGAACCTTCGGAGCACCCCAAGGCGGAGACGGAGAGCCATGACTGCCGACACCACCACGAACATCGGCACCCGGCGCAGCGACAGCGAGCTGCGCGCACTGGTCGAGGCGGCCGCCCCAGCACTGGCCGAGGCCAGCGCCGAGGAAGCGCTGCGCTGGGCCGTGGACACCTTCGGCGACGGGCTGATCGTCGCGTCGAACATGCAGGACGCGGTGCTGGTCGACCTGGCGGCCAAGGTCAAGCCGGGCGTGGAGATCCTGTTCCTGGAGACCGGCTACCACTTCGCCGAGACCATCGGCACCCGAGACGCCGTGGCGCAGGTCTACGACGTCAACGTGGTCAACGCGATCCCGGCGCAGAGCGTCGCGGAGCAGGACGCCAGCGAGGGTCCCCGGCTGTTCGAGCGGGACTCGAACCGGTGCTGCTTCCTGCGCAAGGTGGTGCCGCTGCGCAACACGCTGGCCCGCTACGAGGCGTGGGTGACCGGGGTGCGCCGGGTGGAGGCACCGACGCGCGCCAACACACCGATCGTGACCTGGGACGAGCGCAACAACCTCGTCAAGATCAACCCGTTGGCGGCGTGGTCCGACGACGACGTGCAGCGCTACATCGACGAGCACGACGTGCTGGTCAACCCGCTGGTGTCAGCCGGTTATCCGTCGATCGGGTGCCAACCGTGCACGGCTAAGCCCGCACCGGGCGCCGATCCGCGCAGCGGGCGCTGGGCGGGCAGTGCGAAGACCGAGTGCGGACTGCACGGCTGAGGAACTTCGCCCGGCAGGTCATGGCAGGCCGACGGGCGCGGGTGCCCGCAGAACACGGAGGAGAAATGACGACAACCGATGCCGCCACGATCGGTGCCGCAGCCGAGTTGCCGAGCGATTCGCGGGCCGACGCACCGCCGCAGGTGGACAACCTGGACGCGCTGGAGTCCGAGGCGATCCACATCTTCCGCGAGGTGGCCGGAGAGTTCGACCGGCCGGTGATCCTGTTCTCCGGCGGCAAGGACTCCACGGTGCTGGTGCACCTGGCGCTGAAGGCCTTCTGGCCAGCACCGGTGCCGTTCCCGCTGCTGCACGTCGACACCGGGCACAACTTCCCGGAGGTGCTGGCCTTCCGCGACGCGCTGGTGGAGCGGCACGACCTGCGGCTGGAGGTCGCGTCGGTGCAGGACTACATCGACGACGGTCGGCTGCAAGAGCGGCCCGACGGCACCCGCAACCCGCTGCAGACCACGCCGCTGCTGGGCAGCATCGGCGAGCACCGGTTCGACGCGGTCTTCGGCGGCGGTCGCCGCGACGAGGAGCGGGCCCGTGCCAAGGAGCGGATCTTCAGCCTGCGCAACGCCTTCGGCCAGTGGGATCCGCGCCGCCAGCGCCCCGAGCTGTGGAACCTCTACAACGGCAAGCACCGGCCGGGCGAGCACGTCCGGGTGTTCCCGCTGTCGAACTGGACCGAGCTGGACGTCTGGCGCTACATCCAGCGGGAGAAGATCGAGCTGCCGGAGATCTACTACGCGCACCGCCGCGAGGTGTTCCTGCGCGATGGCATGTGGCTGACCGCGGGCCCGTGGGGCGGGCCGCGCGACGGCGAGGTCCCGTCGAGCAAGACCGTCCGCTACCGCACCGTCGGCGACGGTTCGTGCACCGGCGCGGTGGAATCCGAGGCGTACACAGTGGACGACGTGATCGCCGAGGTCGCGGCCAGCCGACTCACCGAGCGCGGCGCAACGCGGGCCGACGACCGCCTGTCGGAGGCGGCCATGGAAGACCGCAAACGCGAAGGCTACTTCTGATGCTGATGCTCGGAACGAACGGGAGGTGAGGATGCACTCGAAAACACCTGCCGTCAGGCGAGTGGCGAAGCCACTTCCGGCGGTAAACCGCAGCCGCGACACTCAACCAAGTCGTGCCCGAGTGCCGCAAGCGGCGAAGCCGCTTAGCCCACCCTCTCAACCGGCACCGCCGCGGGTTCTGAGAGGCATTCTCGCGAGGACAGCCACGACGCCGCGTATCGGACCATAAGTCGGGGATCCCGGAGTCGAGAATGCCTCTCAGAGCCTGTCTTCGACCTCGTTTTGCTTCGCGGTGCGGGTGGCAGACCTGGCGATTTCGCGCGAAAACGCCACCCGCCCCGCATGTGAGCCGGCGATTTCGCGCGAAATCGCCCACCTCACCCGAGGCGGACGGCCCGACACGACCACTTCAAAAACAGGCACTCAGGTTCCGCTACTCGCACCGCCACGCAAAACGACCAATGAAATGGGTTCCCTCAATGACCGAGACGAACACCCGGACTGCGCCGGACAGCGGCACCGAGGTGACCCTGCCGGTGCACACCGACCTGCTGCGGTTGGCCACCGCCGGATCCGTGGACGACGGCAAGAGCACGCTGGTCGGGCGGCTGTTGCACGACACCAAGTCGGTGCTGGCCGACCAGCTCGACGCGGTGCACCGGGCCAGCGCGGACCGCGGTCTGGCGACCCCGGACCTGTCGCTGCTGGTCGACGGCCTGCGCGCGGAGCGCGAGCAGGGCATCACCATCGATGTGGCCTACCGCTACTTCGCCACGCCCAAGCGCACCTTCGTGCTCGCCGACACCCCGGGGCACGTGCAGTACACCCGGAACACGGTCACCGGCGCGTCGACGGCCCAGCTGGCGGTGCTGCTGGTGGACGCGCGCAAGGGCGTCGTGGAGCAGACCCGGCGGCACGCGGCGGTGCTGGCGCTGCTGGGTGTGCCGCAGTTGGTGCTGGCGGTCAACAAGATCGACATGGTCGACTTCGACGAGGCGGTGTTCAACCGCATCGCAGCCGAGTTCGCCACGCACGCCAGCGCCCTGGGCTACCTCGACGGCTCCGTGGTGACGATCCCGGTTTCCGCGTTGCTGGGTGACAACGTGGTCGAGCGGTCCGCGAACACCCCCTGGTACAGCGGGCCTTCGCTGCTGGAGCACCTGGAGAGCGTGCCGGTGGCGCCGGATCCGCACGACGCGCCGCTGCGGATGCCGGTGCAGTACGTGATCCGCCCGCGCACCGCCGAGTACCCGGACTACCGGGGTTACGCGGGCCAGATCGCCGCCGGTGTGGTCGCCGAAGGCGACGAGGTCGTCGTGCTGCCCGCCGGGGTGCGCACCCGGGTGTCCAAGGTGGACACTCCGGACGGCGCGAAGCCGCGGGCCGCGGCGGGGCATTCCGTCACGCTGCTGCTGGCCGATGACGTGGACATCTCGCGCGGTGACCTGATCGCCGCCGCGGATGCTCCGCCGCAGCTGACCGACGAGCTGGACGCCACCGTCTGCTGGCTGGCCGAGAAGCCGCTGCACCCGGGCGCCAAGGTGCTCGTCAAGCACGGCACGCGCACCGTGCAGGCCATCGTCACCGAACTGTCCGCCCGTTTCGACGAACAGCAGTTGTCCAGTGTGGACGACCCGGATTCGTTGCAGCTCAACGAGATCGGCCTGGTGCGGTTGCGCACCGCGGAGCCGCTGCCGATCGACGAGTACGCCGCGAGCCGACGCACCGGGTCGTTCCTGGTGATCGATCCCGCCGATGGCACCACGCTGGCCGCCGGGCTGATCGGGGTGCCGCTGGCGCCGCTGGCCGCCAGCGCGTCGAGATGAGCCGACCATGACCGCTCCACTGGTGGCTGTCGCGCACGGCAGCCGGGACCCGCGCTCCGCCGCGACCATCCACGCCCTGCTGGACGTGGTCCGGTCGATGCGGCCGGATCTCGACGTGCGCGTGGCGTTCCTGGACCTGTCGGCACCGCGGGTCGGCGACGTGCTCAGCGCGGTGCACGGTGCCGGGCACCCCGCCGCCGTGGTCGTTCCGCTGCTGCTGGGCCGCGCCTTCCACGCCCGCGTCGACGTGCCCGCCGCGGTCGCCGACGCGCAGCGGCGGTACCCGCGGTTCCAGGTGCACATCTGCGATGTCCTCGGTCCCGATCCGAGGCTGGACGAGGCGGCGTGGCGGCGCATGGCCGAGGCCGGGGTATCGGCGGACGACCCGGACCTGGGCGTGATCCTGGCGGGCGCGGGTTCGTCGCACGCCCCGGCGAACCGGCTGGTCTCGGCGGTCGCCGCGCGCTGGCAGGCCAAGGCGTCCTGGGCCGGGGCGAGCGCGGCGTTCGCCGCAGCGGCCGAGCCCGGTGTTCCGGCGGCGATCGAGGCGTTGCGCGCCCGTGGGGCGCGGCGCTTCGCGGTCGGTTCCTGGTTCCTGGCGCCGGGTCTGCTGCCGGACCGGATCAGCTCGCTGGCCCGCGAGTACGCCGCGGATCCGCTGATCGCGGCACCGATGGCCGACGACGTGGGCGTGGCCGACCTGGTCCTCCAGCGCTACACCGACACCCTCGCCGCGGCGACCAGCCCACGACTGCAACTGTCCGCAGCCCTGTGACGGCAGCCCTGTGACGTCGTGAGCGGAAACGCCGGTTCTTACCGAATTGACGCTCACTGGGTCTGGTGGGGAGGGCGGCGTCCCGGGCATGATGTGCCACGTGTCATCCAGCTGGGCACGCGAGCAGCGGTTGCGACTCGGATCCGCCCGACATCCCCGGTCGCTGCCGGATGGGGCGTTGCCGGACGCGGTGGGGGCCGGATGAACAGCCGACCTCATCTGATCGCGCGGGTGCGCGCCGAGTTCGCGCGCAGCGAGCAGGACAAGTCCTGCCACTTCTTCCCGCTGCCGGAGGACGACTCGCTGCCCGCGATCCTGCGCGCCTACTGCGGCTTCGGCATCGTCCCCGGCCAGGCGGAAGCACTCGACGGCCCGGCCGGAATGCCGTGCATGCCCTGCCTGATGGTCGCCGCGCTCGCCGACAACACCGTCTGAGGAGCCAATTCGCCAGCGCAACCGGGTAGCTCCGGGCTGGCGCGCGGCCGCATGGGGAACTCCCACACCCCATTAACTCTAAGTTGTTCTTCCGAACACTAAGCTTCACCCCATGTGGTCATGAGAGAGTTCATTGCCAGCGTCTGGACGGGGAACCGACCGCTCCCTGTGCACGTCGTACCCGTCAGGCCCGCGCTATCGAGTGACCGCCGGGGTTGTGGGGGCGATCAATGCAAGGCTGGACGAGGAGTCGGGGACAACAGCGCGAGATGAACACGCAGCAACCGAGTCGACCGGTCATCACGTCGGCCATGCGCGAGCAGGCCATGAAGCAGCCAAACACCTGGCTCTACGTGGTCGACCCGATCTTCACCGACCCCAACGCCGAAGTCCCGCCGTGGGGCTTCATCGGCGGTTACCGGGTCGACGAGCAGGGCGAGATCACCGATGACTTCTCGCCGAACCCGAACTACCGGCCGTCGCCGGTGGCGCTGCGGTTGCCCGCGCCGACCAACGACGTCGAGCGCGCCCTGCAACTGACCACCACCGGCTACGCGCAGGGGCACTCGCTGCTGACCGCGATGCTGGACGCCGAACTGATCCTGTTCGCGCAGCCCCAGGGCAGCGGGCTGTTCACGATGGAGCACGAGTCCGGCCGCCGACAACTCCAGGTGTTCACCTCGGAGGCGTTCCTGCCGTCGAACTGGACGACCTGGCAGCGGATGACCGGTCGACAACTGGCCGGTCACAACCTCACCGGCATCGACGTGCAGGTGAACCCGACCAGCCCGGTCAAGGCGCGGCTGCCCGCCGAGGACCTCGCCAAGGCCGCTTCGGCGGTCCCGCCGAAGACGCCGGGCACGCCGGTGTCCTCGCCGCCCAACGGAACACCGGTGATGGCACCGGGCGCGCTCCCGCCGCAGGGTGAGCAACCAGCGGCCGAAGCGCCTGCGGCCAAGCCGGAACCGCCGGTGGATCCCGCCGAAACCGAATTCGGCCGCCGGTTCCTGGGTTCGATGCTGGCCGGTGCGATCGGCGACGCGCTCGGCGCGCCGGTGGAGTTCTACCCGGTGGACCAGATCCGCAGCCGGTTCGGCGCGATGGGCGTCACCGAGTACGACCGCACCGGCGAGCAGCCGGGCGAGTTCACCGACGACACCCAGATGACGCTGTTCACCCTGGAAGGCCTCATCCGAGGGCACGTCGCGGCTCGCGAAAGCGGTGCCGGCAGCCCGCTTTCCGCGGTCCAGCTGGCCTACCAGCGCTGGCTGCACACCCAGGGATACGCGTGGATGCGCGCCGCGGGACCGTTCGCGATGAGCCATCCCAAGCCCAACGGCTGGCTGATCGAGCAGCGCGACCTGTTCGCCGTGCGCTCGCCGAACAGCAGCTGCATCACCGCGCTGCGCGAGTTCGCCTCGGTGGGCGCGCCCGGCACCTTCGAGCGACCGATCAACGATTCCCAGGACTGCGGTGGCGTGGTGCGGGCAGCGCCGGTGGCGCTGTGGTCCGACGACCCGAAGCAGGTCTTCGAGTTGGCCGCGGGCACCGCGGCGCTGACCTACTCGCAACCCAACGGCTACCTCCCGGCCGGTGTGCTGGCGGTCCTGGTCCACCAGCTGCTGCGCGAGCAGTCGCTGGAGGACTCGCTGCGGCTGGCCCGTGCCCTGCTCGTGCAGTACCGGGCGCACGAAGACACCGAGCGCGCCCTGCAGGCGGCCGAAGACCTCGCGCAGCGCGGGAAACCGAGCCCGGAGCAACTCAAGGACACGCTGGGCGGCGGCTGGACCGGCCACGAGGCGCTGGCCATCGCGGTGTGCTCGGCGCTGAGCACCGACACCATCGCCGCCGCGCTGATGATGGCGGTCAACCACTCCGGTGACAGCGACTCGACCGCGGCGATCTGCGGCAACATCGTCGGTGCCCGATACGGCGCGCCCGCGCTGCCGGGCGTGTGGCTGCGCGACCTCAAGCAGCGCGAAGTCATCGAGGCGCTGGCGAAGGACGCGTTGCTGGAGTTCAGCGCGACACCGCCGGGCGGCGACGGGTGGCACACCCGCTACCCGGCCGGTGGTGACATCTCCGACCTGGTCTTCACCTCCACCCTGCCGCTGGTCGGCGCGGAACCGGCTGCGGCGGCGCCAGTCGCCGAGCCCGCGGCCGAGGAAGCTCCGGAAGCCGAGCCCGCACCTGTCGAGGCTGCCGAACCGGCACCGGTGGCCGAGCCCGCGCCGGTCCGGCCAGTGGTCGTTGCGACTCCCGAACCGGTGGCGGCCAAGGCCGCGCAGGCGCCGAACGCTGACACGACCGACCTGCGGCCGCACCGGATCCTGGGATTCCTGCTCGGCGGTGCCGTCGGAGACGCGCTCGGCTACCCCGTCGAGGACGACTCGCTGCAGGACATCCGCCGCAAGTACGGCGAATCGGGGCTGACCGACTTCGTCGACGCGCACCGGCCCGGTGGCTCGATCAGCGACGAAACCCAGATGACCCTGTTCACGCTGGAAGGTCTCGTCCGGGCCAACATCCGCCGTCGGCTCTACGGCGAGAACGAACCGGCCACCCAGGTGCAGCACGCCTACCAGCGCTGGCTGCACACCCAGGGCTTCGACTGGAAGGAAGCCGGCGGGCCGCTGACCGGGCACCCGCCGGACGGCTGGCTGATCAAGGAGAAGGGCCTGTTCGTCCGCCGCGCGCCTGCCACCACCTGCATCCAGGCGTTGCACGGCTACGCGGGCGGCAACAAGCAGGGCTCGTTCACCAACCGGCTCAACGACTCGAAGAGCTGCGGCGCGGTGATGCGGGCCGCGCCGGCCGGGTTGTGGTCCACCGACGCGACCGAGGCGTTCCAGGTCGGCGCGATGACCGCGGTGCTGACCCACGGCCACCCCAGCGGCTACCTGCCAGCCGGGGCGCTCGCGGTGATCATCCAGCAACTGCTGGCCGTCCGATCGCTGCCCGAGGCGGTGGACCGCGCGCTCATCGAACTGTCCACATGGGACGGACATGAGGAGACCAGCGCCGCGCTGCGGCGGGCCATCGAGCTGGCCACCGCTGGCACTCCGACGCCAGAGCAGATCCACGAGTTCCTCGGTGAGGGCCGCTCCGGCGAACAAGCGCTGGCGATCGCGGTGTGCGCGGCGCTCACCTATCCGGAATCGTTCGCGGACGCGGTGGTCCTGGCCGCCAACCACTCCGGCGACAGCGACTCCACCGCGGCGATCTGCGGCAACATCATGGGCGCCGCGCACACCGCGGCGGCGGTTCCGCAGGTCTGGCGGGACAAGCTGGAGCTGCGCGAGGTCATCGAAGCGCTGGCCGCCGACGCGGTCCGGGAGTTCAGCCCGAAGCCGCCGATCGACGCGGAGTGGTTGCAGCGCTACCCGGTCGGCCGCAAAGGATCCGTGGTGCGGCCGCCGGAGGGCGTTGTCGAACCACCGGCCCCGCCGGAAGAACCGGCCGAAGCGCCAGAACCGCCCGAACCCGCCGCCCAGGCGCCGGTGGTCGAGGCGGCCGAACCCGCGCCAGCAGTTGAGGGACCAGTCATCGAGGAGCCAGTCGTCGAGGAGCCAGTCATCGACGAGCCGATCGTCGCGGAGCCGGTCGCGGAAGCACCGGTCGAGGCCGCGGACGAAGCCGACGACAGCCTGTCCGACGAGGAACTGCGGCTGCTCGCCGCGTGGCGCAAGTTCCGCGACAACGACGACGGGAACTCCACCGACCTCACGCAGGGCCTGCACAAGCTGCTCGTCGAGGCCTTCGGCGCGGAACGCGCGGCGCAGCTGGTCGGGGAGGCCGCGGCCGAGCCGGAACCGGAAGGCGAGCTCGCCGCCGAGACCCAGGTCCAGCCCACCCGCCGCGAGCGGTTCGAGGGCTGCGTGCTGGGTACGGCCGTCGGCGACGCCCTCGGCGCACCGTGGCTGTTCGCCGACCTGCGCACGATCCTGCACGACAACCCCGAAGGGATCCGGGAATTCGCCGCGTCCTTCGGCCGCCCCGGCACCGCCACGGCGTACACGCAGCAGACGGCCTTCCTGCTCGACGGCCTGATCCGGGCGACCATCCGCGCCACGCTGCGCGGCGTCCCGGCGCAGCGGCCGGACATGGTGCGTTCGACGCTGCAGCACTGGCTGCACACGCAGGGCGCGCGGTTGGATCCGAACCTGCCGTTCGGGGTGCTCGCCGAGACCGAAGTGCTGCGCGCACAACGGTTCCCGGACGACGCGTCGCTGACCGCCCTGGCGCGGTGGAGCGACCGCCAGGAGACCCCGACGCCGGGCAACCCGCCGAACTCCGCGCGCACCGCGGCTGCCACGGTGCGCGGGGCCGCGGTGGGCTTCGAGGTCCAGGACCCGCAGGACGCGATCTCGCTGGGCGCGGAGATCGCCGTGGTGACCCACGGTCACCCGGACGGCTACCTCCCAGCGGGTGCGCTGGCCGGGCTGGTTTGCGCGCTGGACAACGGCCAGACCCTCGCCGAAGCGGTGCAAACGGTGCTGGCCGAGCTGGACCAGCTGGAAGGCGCCGAGACCACCGCACAAGGGCTGCGTGCCGCGCTCGAACTCGCCGCGAACGGCCCGGTTTCACCGACGGCGTTGGAACCGCTGGGGCTGGGGTGGCACGCGCCGGAAGCACTGGCCATCGCGGTCGCGTCCGCGTTGTCGCACCCGAACTCCTTCGCCGACGCGGTGTCGCTGGCGGCCACCCACGCCGGGAACAGCGCGGCGACCGCGGCCATCTGCGGCAGCCTGCTGGGCGCCGCCCGGGGTGTCCAGGAGATCCCGGCGGAGTGGTCCGCCGAGCTGGAGCTCGGGGAAGTGCTGACCCAACTGCTGACCGACGCGGACCGCGCCAGAACGGAAATCGAGACCGACGGGCCGGTGCCCGACTGGGCACAGCGCTACCCCGGATAATCCACTGTGGATGATCTCGGGCTCGACGACGCGGAACGAGCACTGCTGGCGGCCTGGCGCGAAACGCGCGCGACAAGCCGTCGCGACCCGGTGGAGCAGCAACTGCTGGACACCTGGCGGCAGTGGCGCCGACATCCCGCCACCCGGCCGCTTTGGGCGACGGCCCTGCAACACCGGCTCCGAGCCGAAGTGCCGCCAGCACCCGCCACCGGCCTGGCCGATCGGCACGGCGCGCTGCCCGAGGCCCCTGGCCGGTTGCTCGGCATGCTGCTGGGCGGCGCGGTCGGCGAATTCATCGCGGTCGGCCAGGTCGGACAGCGAACCACTGCCGTGCTCTTCGCGCTGGAAGGCCTGATCCGCGCGCACACCCGCGCGCGATCCGCTGGCGAGGGCGACCCGATCGGATCCACCCTCGGCGGGCTGCGGCGCTGGCTGCACACCCGCGGAATTCCGTGGCGCGACTGCGGAACCGACACCGCGCGGCCCAGCGGCTGGCTGGTCGGCGAGCCCGCACTGCACTCCACCAACAGCGACGACGCGACGATGCTCACCGCGCTCGCCCGAGTCGCCGCCGGGCACCCCGCCGGTTCCCGGCAACAGCCGATCAACGGCTCGGACACCGCGACCGCCGTGCCGCTGGGCGCGCTCGCCGCGCTGTGGTCGGGTGACCCCGGCACGGTGTTCGCACTCGGCGGTGACCTCGCCGCGCTCACCCACGGCCACCCGAACGGACACAGCCCGGCCAGCGTGCTGGGAGTCGCGGTGCTGTGGTTGCTACGTGGGAACTCGCTGCAAACCTCGCTGGGCCAGGGGCTTTCCGGCTGGCAGTCGGCACGCACACCGTTGACCCGCGCGCTGCGGCTCGGTCGGAGCAGCCCAGCCGGGCTCCGACCCGGCCGAGCGCATCTGGACGCGATGCGCCCCGGACGCAGCGGCCTGGACGCGCTGGCCGTCGCGGTCCGGGTCGCGACCGCCTGCGAGGACGACTTCGCCGGGGCCATCCGCTCGGCCAGCGAGCACAGCGGCGACGCGGCGACTTCGGCGATGTTGTGCGGACAGCTGCTCGGCGCGCTGCACGGTCCGACGGCCATTCCCGCCGAGTGGCTGGCGGACCTGCCGATCACCGCGCTGGTCGAGCGGCTCGCAGCAGACGCGGCCACCGAATTCGGCCCCTACCCGGACGAGTCGGACCAGTGGGAACGCCGTTACCCGCCAACCGAATCCGCCGAACCACCAGCACCGTCCACAACGGACTACCGCACCGGGCTCACCGCGGTGCCCCGATTGGCCGCCTCGCGCGACCGGTTCCTCGGCGCGGTGCTCGGCTGCGCGGTCGGGGAGGCCCTCGGCATGCCCATCGCCGCCGACGGCTGGGACGAGATCCGGTCCCGCCACGGCGCCGACGGCCTCACCGACTACATACCCGCCGGGCATCCCTCCGGGCGGCTCGGCAGCGACACCCAACTGCTGCTGTTCTCGCTGGAAGGCACCATCCGGGCCAACGTCAGCCGACGCACCACCGGCACCGAAGATCCGACCCGGCACATCCAGCACGCCTACCAGCGCTGGCTGCACACCCAACACCTGAGCTGGCCGCGCGCGGCGGGCGAATTCCTGCGCGGCACCCCGGTTCCGGACGGCTGGCTGGTCGGGCAGCGCGCGCTGTTCCAGACCCGCAACCCGGGCCGCACCATGATGCGCACCCTGATCGCCTTCGCCAAGGGCCAGCAGCCGATGGGCACCCCGGAGAACCCGGTCAGCGACTCGCAGGGCAGCAGCGCGATCATGCGCGCGGTTCCGGCCGCGCTGTGGAGCAACGACCCGGCCGAGGTCTTCCACGTCGGCACGAACACCGCCGCGCTCACCCACGGCCACCCGACGGCCTGGCTCAGCGCGGGAACGCTGGCGTTCCTGGTGTCGCGGCTGATGAACGGCGAACCGCTGGCCGCCGCGGTGGACGCGGCGCTGGAGCAGCTCGCCCCGCACACCGGCCACGAGGAGGTCAGCCGCCGGATCACGACCGCGGTGCGCCTGGCCCGCAGCGGCCGCATCCCGCCCGGCGACCTGGAACGCAGCATCGGCACCGGTGCCACGGCTGCCGAGGCGCTGGGCATCGGGCTGTACGCGGCGCTGGTGTGCGACGGCGATTTCGACGCGGCGCTGCCGGTGGCGGTGAACCACTCGGGCAACAGCGCGACGACGGGCGCGGTCTGCGGCAGCCTGATCGGCGCGGCATCGGGCGCGGAGCGGATCCCGGAGCGCTGGACTTCGGAGCTGGAACTCTACGACGTGATCGAACGCCTCGCCCACGACGCGGTCCTGGAGTTCGGCCCCCGCCCACCAACCTGGACCGACCGCTACCCACCCACCTGACCACACGAACCGGAACCGCTAGGCAGCTTCGCCCGAATACCCCGGTGCTCGCGTTCTCCGATCGGGTGAGGGGTGAAGGGCACCTTTCACCAACTAACTTGGTAGAAGGTGCCCTTCACCTCGATGCGTTGCTGGGTGGTGGCTGACGGCGGTTAACGTGCTTGGTATGGATGAACTCGTGCATCTCGTCGTCGAGCGCGGCATCGCCACGATCACGTTGGATTCGCCGCGCAATCGCAACGCGTTGTCCGCGCAGTTGCGGAGGGAGCTGCGGGCGCACCTGACCGCGGTGATCGCCGATGGCGCGGTGCGCGTGATCGTCCTGGCGCACACCGGGACGGTGTTCTGCGCCGGGATGGACCTGAAGGAATCCCGTTCGGCCGACGCCGAGCAGCAGGGAGTGCAGGAGTTCCCGGCGATCTTGGAACAGATCTGGACGAGTCCGAAACCGGTGGTCGCCAAGCTCGCCGGACCGGCCCGAGCCGGTGGTGTCGGCATCGTCGCCGCCTGCGACATCGCGGTCGCGGCCGAAACCGCCACCTTCGCCTTCTCCGAAGTCCGCATCGGCGTGGTGCCAGCGGTCATCTCGGTGACCGTGCTGCCCCGCCTCAACCCCCGCCAGGCGCACGAGTTGTTCCTGACCGGCGAGACCTTCGACGCCCGCAGGGCCACCGAGATCGGCCTGCTCAATTCCGCGGTCGCGGCCGATGCCCTGGACGCCGAAGTCGAGCGCTACACCGACATGCTCGCCCGCGGCGCCCCCAGGGCGCTGGCGGCCACCAAGGAAATGCTGAGCAGCCAACGACCGTCGAAGATGAGCGAGGCGTTCGCCCGGATGCTGGAACTGTCGGCGGAGCACTTCGCCGGAGCAGAAGGCCGGGAAGGCATGCGGGCCTTCGCCGAGAAGCGAAAGCCCGCCTGGGTGCCCGAAAACTCGAAGTGATCGGTCCTGTCAGCTGCCTTCGCCCCCGATGAACTTGCGCCATGCGCCGCCAGGACGCACCAGCCATCGCGGCACGATCTTGACGGGAAAGGGAAAGTTGGTTTCGAACGTATCCTCGCCGAGCACCTGCTGGACCTCGCGGTATTCACCATCCTCGTCGAGGCGCAGCTCCGCGAGTGCGACTTCATCCATTGTGGGATTGATGATCCAGTAGGCCTGGATGCCGAACTTGGCGTACTCATGTGTCTTGGTGTGGTAATCGCGGAAGACACTGCTGGGCGAGACGACCTCAACTGCGAGCAGCGGCGGCTTCACGAGATAGGGCGCGTCGAAGTCATCCGCTTTGATGACGAGCAGGTCTGGGATGCGATGGTGTGTACGTGCAGTGTTGAAGTTGATGCCCGCACCTTGCAACACCATGCACTCGTCGGGAGCGGCAACTCCGAGCTGGATGTGAAGCCTGCTCTCCGCGAGGGAATGAATACTCGCTGGCGACGGAGACACGTCAAGCCTCCCGTCGACAAGCTCGTAGCGGCGCCCGTCGTCGGGTAGCCGTTCCAGGTCGTCGACGGTCATCGGCGTGTGCTGCTCGTCCGCCCGCATGTTCACGACAGTCATACTGCCTCCTGTTCTGCACGGGAGCCAGCATTCCGAGACGCCCCGATTCACGAACGGGCGATCAAGACTTGGTCAGCACCGCTGTGAAGGTCCGGCCGCACATGGGGTGCTCCTCGGCATCGCGGAGGACTGCGTTGATGCGGCTGAAGGCTTTCGGGTCGTGCTTCGCGAGCGCCTGGAAGCCCGACCAGATGAGCACGTGCTCGCCCTCCGGCAGCCAGGACAGGTCCGTCAGGCAGTCGTAGAGGGCGTCGAGGTTGCGGCCCGCCCATTCCGGGAAGTCCAGCACCGCGGCGATCCCGTCCAGCGTGGTCCGCTTGCTGACCAGATCGGAGCCGTCCAGGACGTGCCCGATCGCGCCGCGCTGCTCCGCTTCCCGCACGGCCTCGCGCGCGGTCATGTCGGCGAACGGCTGCTCCACCTCGCTCACCGTCGGCTCCTTCCACACCTCGCCAGCCACTTCGTCGCAAACATCGCACTCAACCCGCGGTGTCTACAACCACGAACGACTCGTAGTGGTCGCCGGTGTAGTAAAGCTCGGAATGCGCGCCGGTGACCAGCCGCCGAGCGCCGCGATCAGAAGAGCCCGGGGTCGGCACGGTGTACTCGTGGTAGTAGCCCGGGTCCTGCCTGGGCAGCACGCCTTCCCGGTTGCCGAACACCACGCCGTCCTTGCCGGGGAAGGGAAACGGTCCACGCGTGGTGATCAGCCGCCAGGTCTGGCCGACCTCAGGTGGTAGCGCGGACAACTCCTGCACCGGCAGGCCCGACCCCACGCCGGGCACCGCCTGCCGCGCGCCGGTTCCCGCGTAGTCGCGGACGAACCAGCCGATGACGACCAGGGCGATGAGCCCGACCAGCGCCACCGAGATGCGCTTGCGCGAGGTCACGCCGCCGTCCCCTTCCCGTCCCGCCCGGTCTCACCGTCCCGGCGGCCGACCGGGGGTTCTGCGTCGCGGACCCGGGTGAGCTTCGCGCCGAGGCCGTCGATACCGCGGTCGATCACGCGGGCGAGCGCCCAGCACAGCGGCAGCAGCACCGCCAACACCAGGCTCACCTGCAGCGGGTAGGCCAACTGCACGAGCCACAGCTCGACACCGTCGTACCACTCGACCAGCCACTCCAACACAGAGCGTCAGGGTACGCGCGACCCGGCGACGCCGTGCGACACCCCGGCCCCAGCAACGACTACCCCGCGTGTATGTCGGACCCGGAGAGCAGGACTTGGCCGTCACCCGGGTGGACGCATCAGCGCTGGTCGGAGTGGTCCCGGACGGACTTGATGATCGCGCCGAAGTCGAAGCCGCCGCCGCCCTCGTTGTTGAACCGCTGGTAGAGCTCGGTGGCCAGGCGGCCGATGGCGGTTTCGGTGCCGCTGCGCTCCGCCGCCGAGGCGGCCAGCTTGAGGTCCTTGAGCATCAGCGCCGCCGCGAAGCCGGGCTCGTAGTCGTGGTTCGCGCGGCTGGTCTCCACCAGATCCGGCACCGGGCAGTTGGTGGTCAGCGCCCAGCACTGCCCCGTGGAGATCGACGCCACGTCGTAGAGCGCCTGGTGCGACAGCCCCAGCCGCTCCCCCAGCACGAACGCCTCGCTCACCGCGATCATGGACGCACCCAGGATGAGGTTGTTGCACATCTTGGTGACCTGGCCGTTGCCGGGCCCACCGCAGTGGATCACCTTCCGAGCCATCGGCGCCAACAGCGGTTCGGCGCGGTGGAAGTCCTCCTCGGCGCCGCCCACCATGAACGTCAGGGTGCCCGCCTCGGCGCCCGCGGTGCCGCCGGAGACCGGGGCGTCGATCGAGCCGAATCCGGCCTCGGCGGCCCGCTGGTGCGCCTGCCTGGCATCCGCGACATCCACAGTGGACGAATCGATCAGCAGGGCGCCGGGCTTGGCCGCCGCGAGCACCTCGTCGTAGCAGTCCAACACCTGCTTGCCGCCGGGCAACATGGTGATCACCGCGTCAGCGTCCATGACCGCCTCGGTCACCGATGTCACGGTGGTCACGCCGTGCCGATCGGCGACCTCCAGCGCCGCCGGGATCAGGTCGAAACCCTGCACCACGTGACCTGCCTTGACGAGATTCGCCGACATCGGACCGCCCATGTGGCCCAGCCCGATGAAACCGATGACAGCCATTGTCATTTCCCTTCTGCTTCAGCTCGCCAAGGCCAGTGCGGTCAGAGCAGGTTCGGCTCACCCGCGACCGGTGCGAAGAACTTCTCCACCCGAGATTCATCCACATCGGACAGTTGCGACGGCGACCACTGCGGGTTGCGGTCCTTGTCCACCAGGGCCGCCCGCACGCCTTCGACGAAGTCGCCGATGCGCACGCACGCCATGGAAACCCGGAACTCCTGCGTCAAGGCCTGCTCCAGGGAGTCGAAGTCGCTGCGCAGCGACCGGAGGGTGACCTTGAGCGCCGTCGGCGACAGGCGCGCGATCGACTCGGCGGTCGCACGGGCCGCTTCCTCCGGCCGCTCGCGCAGTCGCCGCAGGATCTCTTCGACGGTGTCGGCCGAGTACGCCGCGTCGATCCACGCCTGCTGGGCGGCCAGGGGCGCATCGGGTACCGGCGCGGCGAACTTCCGCAGCACGTCGTCCACCTCGCCACCGGCCAGCGCCTCGACCAGTTCCGGCAGGTTGTCGCTGGCCACGTAGTGGTCGGCCAGCCCGCAGCGCAGCGCGTCGGCGCCGCCGATCGCCACGCCGGTCAGCGCCAGATGGGTGCCGAGCTCACCGGGCGTCCGGGAGAGCAGGTAGGTGCCGCCGACATCGGGCACGAAGCCGATGCCGACCTCGGGCATGCCGATCTTGGAGCGTTCGGTGACCACCCGGTGCGAGCCGTGCGCGGTGATGCCGACGCCGCCACCCATGCAGATGCCGTCCATGATCCCGATGACCGGCTTCGGGTACCTGGCCAGCGCCGAGTTGAGCTGGTACTCCTCCGCCCAGAACGTCGCGGGCAGCGACTCGTCCCCGACCTTGGCCGCGTCGTGCAGCGCGCGGACGTCGCCGCCCGCGCACAGCCCGCGCTCCCCCGCCCCGTCGATCAGGATCGCCTGGACGTGCTCCGCGGTGCGCCACTGCCGCACCGCCCGCGCCATCTCCCGCACCATGCCCAGCGTCAACGCGTTGAGCGCCGTGGGGCGGTTGAGCGTGATCCGTCCGAGCGATCCCTGCTCGCGGAGCAGGATCTCGGGCTCTGTCATTTGCCGACTCCTGTGTTCGAGAACGTGCGCGGATTGGCTTGCCTGCCGTAAAGCTTGCGTGCTGCCAGCTGGCGAGCTCAATCCGCACGCGTTGTTGCGCTGCCCACTCGTGTCCGTCAGATCGTCAGCAGTCCGCGGGAGATGATCAACCGCATGATCTCGTTGGTACCTTCCAGGATCTGGTGCACCCGCAGGTCGCGGACGATCTTCTCCAAGCCGTACTCGGCAAGGTATCCGTATCCACCGTGGATCTGAAGCGCCTCGTTGGCCACCGCGAATCCCACGTCGGTGGCAAGCCGCTTCGCCATCGCGCACAACCGGGTGGCCGCCGGGTCCTTGACGTCCAACGCCCATGCGGCCCGCCACAGCAGCAGCCGGGCGGCCTCCAGTTCGGTGGCCATGTCGGCGAGCTTGAACTGCAGCACCTGGAACTCGCTGAGCTTGGTGCCGAACGCGCTGCGTTCCCGCACGTAGGCCAGGCTCTTGTCGAGCGCGGCCTGCGCACCGCCCAGCGAGCAGGCCGCGATGCTCAGCCGTCCGCCGTCCAGGCCGGTCATGGCGATCCGGAAGCCGATGCCTTCGTCGCCGAGCCGCTGGTCGGCGGGTACCCGGACGCCGTCGAAGATCACCTGTCGGGTCGGCTGGGCGTTCCAGCCCATCTTCTTCTCGTTGGCGCCGAAGGACAGTCCTTCGGCGTCGCTTTCGACGACGAAGGTGGAGATGCCCTTCGAGCCCGATTCGCCGGTCCGCGCCATCACCACGTAGACGTCCGAACTGCCGGCGCCGGAGATGAACTGCTTGACCCCGGTGAGCAGGTAGTCGTCGCCGTCGCGGACCGCGCGGGTCTGCAGCGCCGCCGCGTCCGAGCCCGCGCCGGGCTCGGTGAGGCAGTAGCTGGCCAACCGCTGCATCGAGCACAGCTGCGGGAGCCAGCGGGCGCGCTGCGCGGGCGTGCCGAATCGGTCGATCATGCCCGCGCACATGTTGTGGATGGAGATGTAGGCGGCGATCGACGGGTCGCCGGTGGCCAGCGCCTCGAAGATCAGCACCGAGTCGAACCGGCTGAGCCCGCTGCCGCCGACCGACTCGTCGACGTAGACCCCGCCGATGCCGAGTTGCCCGGCGGCGCGCAGCACCTCGACCGGGAAGTACTTGGCCTGGTCCCACTCGATGGCGTGCGGGGCGAGTTGTTCGGCGGCGAATTCCCGCGCGGTCTGCTGGATGGCGAGCTGGTCTTCGGTGAGCTCGAACGGCGACACCGGACCGGCTACGGCTGCGACGGACACGTCCGCTCCCTTCCACCGCGGGTGCGCAAGCGCGTTGCGGCCCGCTTCGCACCCACGATCACGGCGTCGGATCAGTGCATCGTTGGGATGGTGAAGCTGGCGCCTTCCTTCAGCCCGGACGGCCAGCGCGAGGTGACCGTCTTGGTCTTGGTGTAGAAGCGGATCGAGTCCGGCCCGTGCTGGTTGAGATCGCCGAATCCAGAGCGCTTCCACCCGCCGAAGGTGTGATAGGCGATCGGCACCGGGATCGGCACGTTGACGCCGACCATCCCGGTGTTGACCCGGGCGACGAACTCCCGCGCCGCGTCGCCGTCGCGGGTGAAGATCGCCACTCCGTTGCCGTACTCGTTCTCGCTGGGCAGCCGAACCGCCTCGTCGTAGTCCGCGGCGCGGACCACCGACAGCACCGGTCCGAAGATCTCCTCCCGGTAGATCCGCATGTCCGGGGTGACGCGGTCGAACAGCGAAGCGCCGAGGAAGAACCCGTCCTCATGCCCGGACAACCGGAAGTCGCGGCCGTCGATCAGCAGTTCCGCCCCTTCGTCGACGCCCACTCCGATCAGGTCGCGGACCCGCTGCCAGGCCTGCTTGGTCACCAGCGGACCGAAGTCGGCGGATTCGTCGAAACTGGTCCCGATCTTGAGCCCGCGCACCCGCTCGACGAGCCTGTCGACCAGCGCGTTCGCGGTGGCCTCCCCGACCGGCACGGCCACCGAGATCGCCATGCAGCGCTCCCCGGCCGAGCCGTAGCCCGCGCCGATCAGCGCGTCGGTGGCTTGGTCGAGGTCCGCGTCGGGCATCACGATCAGGTGGTTCTTGGCGCCACCGAAGCACTGCGCGCGCTTGCCGTGCGCCGCGGCGGTCGAGTAGATGTACTCCGCGATCGCGGACGAGCCGACGAACCCGATGGCCTCGATGCGGGGCTCGGTCAGGATCGCGTCCACCGCGGTCTTGTCGCCGTTGACGACGTTGAAGATCCCCGGCGGCAGGCCTGCCTCGATGAACAGTTCGGCCAGCCGCAGCGGCACCGAGGGGTCGCGTTCGGAGGGCTTGAGCACGAAGGCGTTGCCGCAGGCGATGGCCGGGGCGGCCTTCCACAGCGGGATCATCGCCGGGAAGTTGAACGGGGTGATTCCGGCGACCACGCCCAGCGGCTGCCGCAGTGAGTACACGTCGATGCCGGTGCCGACGCTTTCGCTGTACTCGCCCTTGAGCAGGTGCGGGATGCCGACGGCGAACTCGACGACTTCCAGGCCGCGCTGGATGTCGCCCTTGGCGTCGGCGACGGTTTTGCCGTGCTCGGAGGCCAGCAGGCGGGCCAGCGAGTCCAGCTCGTCGTTGACGAGTTGGAGGAACCGCATCAGCACCCGAGCCCGCTTCTGCGGGTTCTGCGCCGCCCAGGCCGGTTGCGCCTCGGCGGCGTTGTCGACCGCCGCCGCGACCTCCTCCGCCGAGGCCAGCGGCACCCTGGCCTGCACCTGCCCGGTGTTGGGATCGAACACGTCACCGAAGGAACCCGACGTCCCCGCCACGCGCTTACCGCCGATGAAGTGCTCCAGCTCGTTGGTCATGTCGCTACGCACCTTCCGCCGAACCAGCCGGGTAATTACTCGGAAGCCAAACCTTTGGTACTCCTATCTTTCCCAGAAACCGGACCAACGCAACAGGTGCCCTACATCACAGAACCCCAACCCCACCTGTCGACTGTCAACAGAGTTATTTGACATGATCGGGTGAAGTCAGCTGGGTTATGCCACGGTTCGGTTGTCGAGGGCGTTGAGGTTCCAGTTGATGCCCAGGCCCGGTGTGGTGGGTGCGATGGCTTGCCCGTCGCGGATCGCCATTTCCGAAGACGTGACCGCGCGCAGCTGGGGGATGTGCTCGACGTACCCGCCCGCCGGAGTGGCCGCCACCAGGCTCACGTGCAGTTCCATCAAGAAGTGCGGGCAGACGGTGACGTTGTTGGCCTCCGCGAGGTGCGCGACCTTCAGCCACGGCGTGATGCCGCCGACGCGCGCGACGTCGACCTGCACGATCGACGCGGCCTGCCTGCTCAGGTAGCTCCGGAACTGCGCGATGCTGTACATCGATTCGCCAACGGCGATCGGGATGCTCGTGCCCGCCGCGAGCAGGGCGTGGCCTTCGACGTCGTCAGCGGGCATCGGCTCCTCGAACCAGCTCAGGTCGAGCGGCTCGAACAGCGCGGCGCGGCGGCGGGCTTCGCTGATCGTCAGCGACTGGTTGGCGTCGACCATGAGGTCCATGTCCGGTCCGACGGCCTCGCGAACGGCGCGCAGCCGGGCCAGGTCCTCCGCCGCCCGCGGCTTGCCCACCTTGATCTTCACCCCCGGCCAGCCCCGCGCCTGGGAGGCCAGTGCCTCGCGCACCAGGTCGTCGGTGCTCAGGTGCAGCCAGCCGCCCTCGGTGTCGTAGAGCGGGACCGCCCGTCGGAACCCGCCCGCCGCCTGCCACAGCGGTTCGTTCGCGCGCTTGGCCTTGAGATCCCACAGCGCCGTGTCGATGGCGGCGAGGGCCAGCGAGGTGATCGCCCCGGTGGTCGTGGCGCGGGTCGACGCGAACAGCTCGAACCAGAGCGCTTCGACGTTGCGGGCGTCGGCGCCGAGGAGTTTCGGCAGCAGGTGTTCGTTGAGCATGGACAGCACCGCGCGCCCACCGGTGCCGATCGTGTAGCTGTAGCCGTAACCGGTGAGCCCGTCGGCGGTGTCGAGCTGGACGAAGAGGGTCTCCTGCTTCAGGAACGCCTGCACCGCGTCGGTCCGGGGTGTCTCGACTTCGATGTCCACCAGCCGTGCGGTGGCCGCGGCGATGGTCGTCATGCTCGAACTCCTCCAGGCGTCGCGTCGGGCACGCGCAGCGGCTCGACCTCGCGGATCAGGAACAGGTAGTTGGCCGCCCCGGCGAGCGCGATGGCCCCGATGATGATCAGCGGCAGGACGAACGAGCCGGTGGTGTCGACCAGGAATCCGACCAGCAGTGGCGTGAGGATGCCCGCGAAGTTCGAGGCGAAGTTCTGCAGCCCGCCGATCGAGGCGACGTGCCGGGAGCTCGGCGCGATGTCGCTGGGCAGCGCCCAGATCCCGGTGCCGGCGATGCTCAGGCTCGCGTAGGCGAAGGAGAGCAGGGCCAGCGCCATCCACGCCTCGGGCACCAACGCGGCGAACATGATGGTCGAACCGCCCACCAAGCCGCCGATGATGACGGTCTTGCGCACCACCGTCACGCTCCGGCCCGCGGTGACGGCGCGGTCGGCCAGGTAGCCGCCGAGCCAGGCGAAGACCACCGCGCACAGCCCCGGAATCGTGCCGAAGAAGCCCAGTTCGAGCAGATCGAAGCCGCGTTCCTCGACCAGGTAGGAGGGGAAGAACGTGACGAAGAAGTAGATGGCGCTGTTGAGGCAGAAGAAGCCGATCATCATCGCCCAGACCGTTCGGTAGCGAAACAGCGATCGCCACTTGATCGCGACCGCCCGCTCGTCGTCGGTCGCTTCGGTGCGCGCCCCACCGCGCTCGATGTGGTCGAGCTCCGCGGCGTTCACGCGGGGATGCTCGCGGGGTGCGCGGTAGAGGCGCCACCAGGCCGCCGCCCAGGCGATGCCGAGGACGCCGAGCAGCAGGAACACGCCGTGCCACGAGGTCAGGGCGATGACCGCGGTGACGATCGGCAGGGCGATCAGCCCGCCGACCCGGGAACCGGAGTCCCAGATGCTGGTGGCCAGCGAGCGTTCCTGGCGCGGGAACCAGGTGGCGACCACCTTCGCGCTGGAACTCGGGGCCGGGCTTTCCCCGGCGCCCAGCAGGAACCGCACCGCGAACAGCGACCAGAACCCTCGGGTGAGCGCGGTCAGCGCGGTGAACAGCGACCACCAGAGCGCGGCGAGCGCGAACGAGCGGCGCGGACCGACCTTGTCGACGTACCAACCGGCCGCGAGCTGGCAGAAGTCGTAGGACCAGAAGAACGCGGCGAAGATCAGTCCTTGCTGCGTCGCGCTGAGCTTGAAGTCCTCGCCCATGAACGGCAGCGCGACCGCGAGGCTCGATCGGTCCAGGTAGTTGATGGCGAGGCCGAGGAAGACCAGCCCGATGATCAGCCATCGGATGTTCGATCGTCTTCCGCCGCCGACGGCGTTGCTGCCCACGAGCGCCTCCTCCGTTGGATGGAACCGGGTAGCACGGTGGGCAGGAGTGAAACAGAAATATACGATTCCATCAAGACATCTACGATATGTCCGGATGGCATGCGCTGGCCCGGTCGGGGATAGACTCTCCGGCCTGGACAAGCAGCACTGCCCACCACCTGTGCGACGGAACCACCCGGGCGAACCGACCAATCGCGATCCCCAAGGCGGACGAGCATGACGACCGGTCAGCTGGGCGACCTGACCTCCCGCGTTTACCAGCGGATCCGCGAGCAGATCCTCGATCGCTCGCTCGAACCCGGCCAGACCATCACCATCAGCGCGCTGGCCGAGTCCCTCGGGTGCTCGCACACCCCGGTGCGGGAGGCCCTGGCGACGCTGGCCACGGGCGAATTGGTGACCAAGATCCACAACCGCGGCTACCGGGTCAGCGAGCTGCCCGGCCGCCGCGCAGTCGCCGATCTTTACGACTTCCGCTTCCTGGTCGAACCGTGGGCCGCCGCGCGGGCCGCGGTGCGGGTTTCACCTACCCAGCTGCGGCAGTTGCACCGCGAACTCGACCGGTTCGCGGAATGCCTGTCGGGGGGCGAGGCACCGGCTCGCGCGCTGGCCGATCACGACGAGGCGTTCCACCGGTTGATCTTCGCCATCGCCGACAACGATCACGCCGCGAAGGCTTACGAACGCTGCCAGGTGCACCTGAACCTCTTCCGCCTGCGGCGGCCGGGCATCGAGAACCTGGAGACGCTGACCGAGCACCGGGCGATCGTCGCGGCGCTCAGCGAAGGCGATCCGAGCGCGTGTCGGGACGCGATGCACGAACACATCACCAACTCGCACGAGCGGATGCTGCCACCCGAGGCCTGATCGGATTCGGCGATCAGGACTGGAAGTACTTGTCGAGGAGGGCTTCGAGGTCCGCGCTGAGCGGGTATTCGTCAGCCGCGGCGACCCAGGCGTAGGCGTCGTGTTCGGTCAGGTGCACTTCGTCGGCCGAAGCGACGATGACAGACCAGGTGTGCTGGCGGTTGTAGGTGCCGCGTTGGGCGGTGTAGTCGAACGCGCCGAGGTATCCGGTGATCTCGGCGATCCGCATGCCGGTCTCTTCGACGACCTCGCGGTGCAGCGCGGTGTTCAGGTCTTCGCCGGGATCGACCTTGCCACCGGGGAATTCCCATTCACCGCCGCGGGAATCCGTCGCGCGCCGACGCACCAGCAGGACCTGCCCATCGACATCGATGACGGCCGCGACGATCTGCTGCTGCACACCGTCAGCGGCGTCCTGTCGGGCCAGATCGGCCACTTCGGCCAGGTGCATGTGGACCGCCCTCCCAGGCTTTGCGCCACCGTACCGCAGGACGCCGGTCCGCTCCGTCCGCGTGTGCCGGGCCGTCTTTGGTCTTGTCTTTCAAGCGGCGAAGCCCACCCTCGCAGCTCGCTCCGCCGCGGGTTCGCAGACTCTGCCCACTGACTCTGCCCACTGACTCTGCCCACTGACTCTGCCCACTGACTCTGCCCACTGACGTTCTCCGGGAGTCCTGCCACGACGTGGTCGGAACGCTGATGTCGGGGATCCCTGAGCGTCTAGGCGCTGCCACCCGCACCGCAAAGCAAAACGAGTTCAAAGACAGGCACTTGTTACTTGCCCGGATGCAGCGCCGTGGACATCCGGCGCACCACGTCCAGCGCTCGTGGGTCGAGCGAGTAGCAGATCTGCGTGCCGTTGCGGCGGGTGCGCACCAACCCCGCTTCGCGCAGCGTGCGCAGATGCCCGGAGATCGTCGGCTGGCTCACGCCGAAGTACTCGGTGAAATCGCAGGCGCAGATCTCGCCTTCCCGGCGCAGGCGCTCCAGCACGCCGAGCCGGATGGGGTGCCCCATCGCCCGGAACAGACCTGCGGCGCGCGCCAGATCGTCGTTGCCCACCTGGCCAGTATATAGGTAGTCTCCTATGCAAGGAGCATAGGGTATTTCCTATATAGGAGGGTGACGATGACGTCCGGTGTGAACGAACTGGTGCTGGAAGTCGCGGATCTGGCGGCCTCGGAGCGCTTCTACACCGAAGTGCTCGGTTTCCCGGTCATCGGCCGCTGGGAAGGCGAGCACTGGCGCAACCGCGAGGCGGTCTGGGTGTTGGCCGGTGGCACCAGGATCGGCCTGTGGAAACCGGCTCTCGGCATCGCCCGCGCCCGCGGCGGCGTGCACGTCCACTATGCACTGTCGGTGGGCGACAGCGAGTACGACGCCGTCGTCGAACGAATTCGGGCGCGTGGTGCGCAGGTCGACGAAGTGGAGTTCGGCCCGGGCAACGCGCGCTCGGCGTACGTGGCCGATCCGGACCACAACGTGGTCGAGTTCTGGACCTGGGACGTGACGCAGGGCAGCCCAGGTGCGCCGCGCGCGGTCAGCGACGGGGTCTTCGGGGTCTAAGCCGTCCACATCGGACATCGCGGGCGCGCTGCTCGATGCCCGAGGCCGGTTCTGCCGGAGGTTGACTCGTCTCAGATCGGGCTGGCCGAGCAGCCGATCTCGGAGTGCTTGTCGACTGTTGACAGCCGACAGCCGATCGTTCGTCAATGGACTAGAGTGGAAGCCCTTCGATGACCAGAGAGGCGATGAGTCGGTGTCCCTCGACGTCCCAGCTCTCTCCGGTGTCGACCGGCAGACGCTCCGCGAGCAGAGCCTGCAGAAGCTCCGCGAGGCCATCGGCAGCGGCCAGCTCGCGCCGGGCACCCGCCTGATCGAGACCGAGCTCAGCGGCGTGCTGTCGGTATCCCGCGGCACGCTGCGCGAAGCACTGCGCCACCTGGTCCAGGAGGGACTGGTCGTCGCCGATCAACGCGGCCGACTGCTGGTCCGCGTGCTCAGCCCGGCCGAGGTCGCCGACATCTTCGCGGTGCGCGGCGCGCTGGAGGCGCTCGCGGTGGAGGCGCTGTGCGCGGCGCCGGACCGGACCAAGATCGTCCGGCAGCTCCGCGAGACCAGCAACGGAGTCCGCACCACCGATCGGGCGATATCCGAGGCCGATCTGGCGTTCCACCGGCAGCTGTGCGAGCTCACCGGCAACGCGACGCTGGTGCAGTCCTGGCAGCACCTCGCCCTGCTGACCCGCGCGACGCTCGTCCGCGCGGAACAGGCGCTGCGCGACGTGGACCCGCAGCGGCACACGCCGATCATCGACGCCATCGAGGACGGCGACGCCGCCAGCGCACGGGAGGCCGTGCGCTGGCAGCTGCGGGAGACGGCCGAGCGGATCGGCTCGCTGCTCGCCGAAGGCTGACCGGTCAGGCCCGCGACGTCCCCTTGCGGGGACTGCATCCGCTCGCGGAATTTCCAGTGCGCACAACGGTTTTCGCACCGCGCTGCGACCCTTCACCACAGCGTTGCCAGCGGCGCGGGCAGTGGTGCGGTGCCCTCCGGTCGCGTTCCGGCAGCCGATGTCCACAAAGCACAACGCAGCTGGTCGAAGCCGTATTCACCGGCTGGTCCGCCCCGCCAGGAGATCGCGGCGCGCTTACTGCGCGTCACGGGCTTACCCTGCAACGCATGCCCCACGAGTCACCGGACATCTGGGCAATGGCCGACCTCGCCACGCCGTTCGCGATTCGAACCGCGGCCACGCTGCGGGTGCCCGATGTGGTCAAGGACGGTCCGATCCCGCTCGTCGAAATCGCGCACCGTTGCAAGGCCGAGGCCGATCCGCTCGGGCGGGTGCTGCGATTCCTCGTGCACCGCGGCGTGTTCACCGAGCCCGAAATGGACGTCTTCGGACCGAACGACGCCTCGAACGCGCTGTGCAGCGACGTCCCCGACGGACCGCAGCCCTGGCTGGACCTCGACGGCGCCGTCGGCCGCGCCGATCTCGCGTTCGTCGAACTCATCGAGCAGGTCCGCGGCCACCACCCCGCCTACCCGGCGGCATTCGGCCGATCCTTCTGGGAGGACCTGGCGCACAACCCGCAGCTGTCGGACTCGTTCGACTCGCTGATGGAGACCAAGTCCTACGGACTCGCGCCGCTGATCGCCGCCGCGCACGACTGGAGCGCCTACTCCCTGATCGCCGACGTCGGCGGCGGGAAGGGCGTGCTGCTCGCCGAGATCCTGGGCGCCCACCCGCAGCTGCGCGGCATCCTCGTCGACCTGCTCGGCCCGGCCCGCAACGCCGCTGAGTACCTGCGGGAACAAGGGGTTCAGGAGCGCGCGGAAGTGGTCACCGCGAGCTTCTTCGACCCGCTTCCGATCCACGCCGACGCCGCCATCGTCTGCGACGTGCTCGGCGACTGGGACGACCAAGACGCCACCCGGATCCTGGGGCACTGCGCGCAGGCGGTCGCCCCGGACGGGCGGGTGCTGATCATCGAATTGCTGCCCGACACCAGCCGGATGACGCTGTTCACCGAGATGGACCTGCGGATCATGATCTACGTCGGCGGCCGGATGCGCGACCTGGACCGCACCCAGCGGATCGCGGCGGCAGCCGGGCTGACCGTCGAGGACTTCACCCCGCTGGACAACGGTTACGCCATCATCGAGTGCCGCCCCGAACGGTAGCCGCGCACCTTGGCGGCAACGGATTCCCGCCACTTCTCCGGGAGATCCGCCAGGCCAGCGGCAACGTGCTCGGCCAGATCGGCGCGAGCACCCATGTGCAGGGCGAACACCTCGGCCACCCGCACGCCATGCCCCGGGCGGGAGAGCACCTCGACGGCGTCTCCCGGACTGATCTCCCCGGGCTCCTCCACCGCCAGGTACGCGCCGGTGCGGCCATGTTCGGTGAACTGCTTGACCAGCCCCTTGGCGTCCCAGAACCCGGCGAACACCTGGCACGGCGTGCGCGGGCCTGTCACCCGCAGCACCGCCCCGCCGATGCGCCACCGCTCACCGATCACCGCGGAACTGCTGTCGCAGCCCGCCAACGTGAGGTTCTCGCCCGCATTGCCGGGAACCAGCTCGTGACCGAGCACCTGCGACCAGTGCCGCAGTTCCTCGCTGTCGAACGCATAGGCCGCCTGGTACCAGGCGCCGTGGTGCTTCACGTCGCAGACGGTGTCACCGCGCACCCCGGTCGGTTCGAACCGCACCGGATGCTCGACGGGCCGTTTGTCGATGCCGGATCGGCCGACCCGGCCGGTCCAATCCTCGGTCCGCACCGCTGCGAGGTTCACCGCCTGAACAGTCCCCATGATCTCCAAGCTACGCGGTGACAGCAGCGCGCTTCCAGACCATCGGCGGCCCGAGAACCGGGGCCGAAGATGCCAGCCCGGCACGCGGCCCACCCGAAGTTCACTGCTTCCTCGATGCTTCCCCTCCTTCCCCGTGAATGCCGCGCGCGGCGATGTTCGGTGATCGCAGCGCGATCTCGGTGAGCGCTACAGCCGGGCGGTGGCGTGCGCCAAGGCTCGGCGCGCCTCCACCATCAGGCGGTGCACCAGTTCGGCAGCGGGCATCGGCCGCGCCTGGGCGTAGGTCTGGCCCGCCCACAGCGACAGCAGCTCCGGATCTCCTGCCTTGCCCGCAGCCGCCCGCATCGGCCTGGTCAGGTTGTTCACCTGCGGATACGCCGCTGGCGCGGCAGCGTTGTCGGCCATGAACCGGTTCACCAGCCCCCGCGCCGGGCGTCCGCTGAACGCCCTCGTCAACGCGGTTTCCCGTTGCCCGGCGGCGATTTCGGCGCGTTGGGTCGATGTCGTACCGGCCTCGTCGCACACCAGGAACGCGGTGCCCAACTGCGCCGCCACGGCACCCGCGGACAGCACCGCCGCCACGTCCGCGCCGTGCACCACCCCGCCCGCCGCGATGAGCGGCAGATCGACCTCGGCCTGGACCAGGCGGATCGCCGTCAGCAGGCCGAACAGCGGCCCACCGCCGGGCAGCTCCGCATCGTCGTGGAACACCGCGCGGTGCCCACCCGCGTCCATGCCCTGCACGCACAGCAGATCCGCCGCCAGATCCGCGGCCGCCCTCGCCTCCTGCGGTGTCGTGACCGTGATGACCACCTCCGTTCCCACCTCGTGCAGCCGCTCCACAATGGACCGGTCGGGCACCCCGAAGGTGAACGACACCACCGGGATCCGCTCGGCGACCACCAACTCCACCTTGGCCGGGTAGTTGTCGTCGTCCCAGTTCGGCGCGCCCGCCTTGGCGCCGTGCCGCGCGGCAGCCGCCTCGACCCGAGCGCCGTAGTCGGCGAGATCGAGGTCGCGCCGCGCACTCGGGACGAACAGGTTCACCCCGAACGGCTCCGAGGTGAGCGCGCGACAGGCGGCGATCTCGGCGGCCAGCGCGTCCGCCGAGAGGTTCCCGGAAGCCAGGAAGCCGAGGCCGCCCGCCGCACTCACCGCCGCGGCCAGTTCCGGTGTGGAGATGCCGCCCGCCATCGGCGCCGCGATCAACGGGATTCCTCGCTCTGCAATCATTTTTCGACGGTAATCCGGCCCCCACCGCTGCGCATCCGAGCATCGAGCCGCCACGTGAGCGACTGCGCACATCGAACCGTTCGGGCTCCGGACGATCAACGACCGCTCTGCCAGCCGCGTCAGGGGCCAGCCGCGTCAGGGGCGCAACCCGGCGATCAGGTCGGCTGGCGAGAACCTGACCGGGAATGGTCGCTGCGGCTGGAAGATCTCGTCGTCGACGACCCGCGCGATCCGCTGGTAGTCGCTACCACCGATCAACTCCCACGCCGTCACCGTCGGCACTTCGAGATCCGGATCGACCAGCCAGAAGTGCCGGGTGCCCAACCTCGCGTAGGCGGCCTTGCGCAGGCTGGCGTCGTTCAGCCGACTGCTCGGCGAGGCCACCTCGACCGCCAGCACCGGAGCCTTCGCCAGGTTCCGCAACGTGAGGTCGGCATGTCGGGCGACCAGCAGGTCCGGCAGCAGTTCGGTGAAGATGTCCTGGCGCACCGCGTACGGCGCGGTCAGCACGCGGAACTCGGCTGGACTCGCCTGGCGCAACCGGACGAACAGCTCGCCCAACGCCTCCTGGTGCGGCCAGCCCGGGGCCGGGCTCACCAGCAGCTCGCCGTCGACGAGCTCGTACCGGCGGCCGTCGTCCGGCATCGTTTCCAGGTCCTGCGCGGTGAACCGGCGGCTTCCCACGTTGATCGACATGACTCGCTCCTTCCACGCGTTGCCCGATGGTTCTCGGGTCCTCGCGAATAAAGAGGAGCGAACGGGCCGCACAGATACAGCTGACGCCGATGATCACCGGAACGTGGCAGGAAAACGTGGGCGGGAACCCGACGCCTGGGTTCCCGCCCACTCGCACCATTGCGTTTCTCCGACACCCCGCCACAGGGCCGCTGGTGCGTCTGGGGGCGATCGGCGCCGCACGCCGACCGCGGCTTCAACCGGTCAGTGGAACTGGGCCGCCTCCGTCGAACCGGCCAGCGCGGTGGTCGAGGAGTCCGGGCTCACCGCGGTGCTGATCAGGTCGAAGTAGCCGGTGCCCGCCTCGCGCTGGTGGCGAGTCGCGGTGTAGCCGTCGGCCTCCGCGGCGAACTCCCGCTCCTGGAGGTCCACATAGGACGTCATGCCGTCCGCCGCGTAGCCCTTGGCCAGGTCGAACATCGCGTAGTTCAGCGCGTGGAAACCGGCCAGCGTGATGAACTGGAACTTGTAGCCCATGTGGCCGAGTTCGCGCTGGAACTTGGCGATGGTGCTGTCGTCCAGGTTCTTCCGCCAGTTGAACGACGGCGAGCAGTTGTAGGCCAGCATCTGTTCCGGGAACTTCTCCTTGACCGCCTCGGCGAACCGGCGCGCGACGCCCAGGTCCGGGGTCGAGGTCTCCATCCAGATCAGGTCCGAGTGCGGCGCGTAGGCCAGCGCCCGGGTGATGCACGGCTCGATGCCGTTGCGCACCTTGTAGAAGCCCTCCGGGGTGCGCTCCCCGGTGGTGTACTGCTGGTCGCGCTCATCGATGTCGCTGGTCAGCAGCGTCGCGGCCTGCGCGTCGGTGCGGGCGATGACCAAGCTCGGCACCCCGGCGACGTCGGCGGCCAGCCGGGCGGCGCCCAGCGTCTTGACGTGCTGACCGGTGGGGATGAGCACCTTGCCGCCGAGGTGGCCGCACTTCTTCTCGGAGGCCAACTGGTCCTCCCAGTGCACACCCGCGGCGCCGGCGGCGATCATGCCCTTCATCAGCTCGTACGCGTTGAGCACACCGCCGAATCCGGCCTCCGCGTCGGCGACGATCGGCGCCATCCAGTGGATGGTTTCGCTCTCCCCAGCGCCGCCCTGCGGGTCCAGCGCCTCCGACCAGTTGATCTGGTCGGCGCGCTTGAGGGCGTTGTTGATCCGCCGCACGACCGCCGGGACCGAGTTGGCCGGGTACAGGCTCTGGTCGGGGTAGGTCTCGCCCGCCAGGTTGGCATCCGCGGCGACCTGCCAGCCGGAGAGGTAGATGGCCTGCAAACCGGCGCGGACCTGCTGGACCGCCTGGTTGCCGGTGAGCGCACCGAGCGAGTTGACGTAGTCGGTCTCGTGCAGCAGCCGCCACAGCCGAACGCTCCCCTGCTGGGCGATGGTGTGCTCTTCCCGCACCGAACCGCGGAGGCGGATGACGTCCTCGGCCGAGTGCGTGCGCTCGATGCCCTGCCAACGCGGGTTGGTGTCCCAATCGCGCTGGAGTTCCTCGATGGCCTGCTTCGCCTGCTCGCGGATGCTCATGATGTTCCCCTCCCCGGGATCTCCCTGCGGCCTGCTGCAACCAAGTCTTGCGCTGATCCAGCGAAACACGAGAAGAATTCCGCGATAATTTTCCAGATTTTTCTGTTATTATCAACGTCATGACGGAGTTCTCCACCGAAGAAGACCACAATTTTTCCACGGAACACGACCTTCTGGTCTTCGGTCAGCGGCTGCGGCACTTGCGCCGCACCGCCGGGCTCACCCTGGTCGAGCTGGGTGAGCGGGTCGGACGGGCGCCGTCGCAGCTGTCGCTGCTGGAGAACGGCCATCGCGAACCGAAGCTGTCGCTGCTGCGCGCGCTGGCCGACGCGCTGGGCAGCTCCGTCGACGAACTGCTGTCCAAGAAGCCGCCGAACCGACGCGCCGAACTGGAGATCGCAGTGGAGAAGGCCCAGCTCGACCCGGTCTACCAGCGGCTGGGTGTAACGCCGCTGAAGGTCGGCAAGCGCATCCCCACCGAAGCGCTGGAGCACGTCCTCGCGCTCTACGAAGAACTCAAGCGCCGCGAGACCAAGCAGGTCGCCACGCCGGAGGAAGCCCGCAAGGCCAACGCCGAGCTGCGCCGCATGATGCGCGAACACGGCAACTACTTCCCCGAGATCGAAAAGGCCGCCGCGGGCATCCTCGACCGGGTCGGCTACCACGGCGGCGCACTGTCGGAGGGACTGATCCAGTCGATCGCCACCCACCTCGGCTACGGGCTGCGGTTCGTCACCGACCTGCCCCGGTCGGTTCGGTCGGTGACCGACCTGAAGAACCGGCGGATCTTCCTGCGCCGCGAATCGCTGGGCATGCACAGTCCGCGGACCATCCTGCTGCAGACCCTCGGCCACCTGAACCTCGGCCACCGGCAGCCCCGCGACTTCGCCGACTTCCTGCGGCAGCGCGTCGAAGCCAACTACTTCGCCGCCGCGGTGCTGGTGCCGGAACAGGCCGCAGTGCCGTTCCTGCAGGAAGCGAAGACCGAACGCGACCTCGCCGTCGAGGACCTGCGCGACGTGTTCTCGGTGTCCTACGAGATGGCCGCGCACCGCTTCACCAACCTCGCCACCCAGTACCTGGACCTCGTCTGCCACTTCGTGCGCAACGACGAAACCGGCATCATCTACAAGGCCTACGAGAACGACGGACTGGTCTTCCCCAGCGACCCGACCGGCGCCATCGAGGGGCAGCGGATGTGCCGGTACTGGGCCGGGCGCCAGGTGTTCGCCTCACCGGACCGCTACTCGACCTACTACCAGTACACCGACAAGCCCGGCGCCACGCACTGGTGCGTCGCGCACGTCGACCCCAGCCGCGGCCGGGACTTCGCGATCACCCTCGGCGTGCCCTACACCGAGTCGCGGTGGTTCCGCGGGCGCGACACCAACAACCACTCCAAGTCGAAGTGCCCCAGCGGCGAGTGCTGCCAGCGGCCCCCGGCGGATCTCGCGAGCCGCTGGGAGGGCATGGTGTGGCCCTCGGCGCGGGCGCATTCGCACGTGCTCGCCGCGCTGCCCTCGGACACCTTCCCCGGCGTGGACGAGGCCGACGTGTACGCGTTCGTGGAGTCGCACCAGGGTTGATCAGCGGCGCGGTTCGGCGATGGCCTCGGCCATCCGCACGAACTCCGCTGCCGCCGGAGAAAGCGGCCCGGGACGCCAGAACAGCACGCCGCGCCTGATCACGCGCGGGCGCAGCGGCAACACGACCGCCCCACGAGCGGCGGCGTCCTGGGCCATCGACTGGGGCAGCAAGGTCGAGCCAGCGCCCGCGAGCACCAGCGGAACGACCATCGCCTGGTGCGCGGTCTCCACGGCGACCACCGGCGTCGCGCCCTTCGCACCTACCGCGTCCTCGATGACCGCGCGGGTGGCGGTGCCGCGCGGCGTGGTCACCCAGTCCAATGTGGATAGTTCGGAGCAACTCAACGTCCGCCCCCTGGTGGCGGCATCCGGCGGCAGCACGGCGAAGATCTCCCGGCCCCGCAGCACCATGCTCGCCAGGTCACCGATCTGGTGCTCCGCGTCGACCATGCCGAGCTCGCACTCCCCGGCACGCACCGCGCTGGTGACATCCGAACCCAACTCGGGATCCGAAACCGCGACCTCGACCTTCGGGTGCATCCGCAAGAAAGCACCGATCAGCTCGGCGAGCGGATCGACCGCCAGCGTCGTCTGCGCCACCACCTCCAGCCGCCCGGCGGAGAGGCCGAGCACCTGCCGCACCGAAGCCGACGCGGTGCTGAGATCACGCATCACCTGCCGCGCGGGCTCGACCAGCGCTTCCCCGGCGGGGGTCAGGGCCACCCCGTGCGGCAGCCGGTGGAACACCTTCCCGCCCAGCTCGTGCTCCAGGTTCCGGATGGCGTGCGACAGCGAAGGCTGCGCGACGTGCAGCGCCTGAGCGGCGGCCGTGAAGCTGCCGTGCTCGGCGATCGCCAAGAAGTACTCCAACTCCCGCCGCTCCATGCTCCCCCGAACCCAACTCGATCTACCCGATCGCGTGAATGGTGAAGGGCACCCTTGACCAACTTACTTGGCAAAGGGTGCCCCTCACCTGCAAAAATTCACCTAGTCGTGGGCGGTGCGGAAGGTGTGTTCGGCGACGGGGTCGGTGTGCTGGTCGTCGGCGAGGTCGACGCGCAGCCAGCGCAGGCGGCCGGTGAACGCGTTTTCGACAGCCGGGTAGTCGTCGGTCACCGGAGTTGCCCGATCCACACCGATGTCGAAGGTCTCGTCGAATGCGAAGTAGTACGGGATCGTGGCCTCGACCCGGCCCGCAGCGACCGCGACGCCGTCGACCGCCAACATCGCCGTGCCGCCCTTGCCGACACCGCCGCCGTCGTAGTCGAATCGCAGCCGCACCTCGTGCTCGCCCGGCGGCACCGGCTGCGGTGCGCGCACCCGGTGCACCGCCATCCCGAAGTAGTTGTAGGCGTAGCAGGGCCTGCCCTCGTGGAAGTAGTACGACCACCCGCCGAAGCGACCGCCCTGCGCGACCAACACCCCGTTCGCGCCGTCCTCGGGCACCTCGACCAGCGCCGTCAACGTGTGCGAGCGGTTCTTGACGTTCGGTGCGGTCTCCTCGGTCAGCCGCTTGGCACCGGCGTGGAACGTCACCGAACGCCGCTGGCCCATCAGGTCCAATCGGCCCGCCTCCAGCGGGTTCTCCCGCTCGGTCATCCGATCGTCCAGCGGCAGCACGTTGTGCTTGGCCGCCTCGACGAGGAACAGCTGCTGGAGCTCGCGCAGCTTCTCCGGATGCCGCGTCGCGAGATCGTGGGCCTGGGTCCAGTCCGCACCGGTGTCGTACAGCTCCCAGCGGTCGTCGTCGAACGAGCGGCGCACCCCGTCCTGCACCATCACCCACGGAGTGCCGTGCCGGGTCACCGCCATCCAACCGTCGCGGTAGATGCCGCGGTTGCCGACCATCTCGAAGTACTGCACCCGATGCCGATCCGGCGCATCGGGGTCGTTGAAGCTGTAGAGCATGCTGGTGCCCTCGATGGGCTGCTGAGCGACACCGTCGACCTCGACCGGATGCGGCAGGCCCGCGGCCTCCAGGATCGTCGGCACCACGTCGATCACGTGGTGGAACTGGTGGCGGACCCCGCCGTGCTCGGCGATCCCGGCCGGCCAGTGCACGATCATGCCGTCCCTGATCCCGCCGAAGTGCGAGGCGACCTGCTTCGTCCACTGGTAAGGGGTGTTCATCGCCAACGCCCAGCCGACCGGGTAGTGCGCATGCGTGGTGGCGTCGCCCAGCGCCGCGTCCTGGGAATTGATGAACTCGGCGCTGTCCGGGAAACCGCTGGCGAAGCGGTGTTCGTTGAGCGTTCCGCCCAAACCGCCCTCGGCCGAAGCGCCGTTGTCGCCCAGGATGTAGACGAACAGCGTGTTGTCCAGTTCGCCCAACTCCCGCAAGGCGTCCACGAACCGTCCAACTTGGACATCCGTGTGCTCGGCGAACCCGGCGTAGAGCTCCATCAGCGAGGCCGCGGCGCGCCGCTCGGGCTCGGTCAGCTCGTCCCAGTGCGGCACCCCTTCGGCCCACGGCGCGAGCTCCGCGTCACCTGGCACGACGCCGAGTTCCTTCTGCCGTCGCAAGGTGATCTCGCGCTGCGCGTCCCAGCCGTGGTCGAACTTCCCCCGGTACTTCTCCCGGAACTCCTTGGGCACGTGGTACGGCGCGTGCGTGGCGCCGAAGGGCAGGTAGACGAAGAACGGATTGTCCGGCTTCAGGCAGCGCTGATCGAGCACCCAGTCGACAGCCCGATCGACCAGATCTTCGGAGAGGTGGTAGCCGTCTTCCGGTTTGCGCGATGGCTCCACCGGATTCGTGCCGTCGAACAGCACGGGATACCAGTGGTTCATCTCCGCGCACAGGAAACCGTAGAACTTGTCGAACCCCTCACCCGTCGGCCACCGGTCGAACGGGCCGACCGCACTGACATCGCGCGCCGGGGTCTGGTGCCACTTGCCGAACGCGGCCGTGCTGTAGCCGTTGCCCTGCAAGATCTGGCCGATCGTCGCGGCGCTGCGTGGCCGGATGCCGCAGTAGCCGGGCGCCGCACTGGCCATCTCGGTGGTGACACCCATCCCGACCGAATGATGATTTCGACCGGTCAGCAGGGCCTGCCGGGTCGGCGAGCAGATCGCCGTGACGTGAAACCGGCTGTAGCGCAGGCCCTCATCGGCCAGCAGATCGGCGGTCGGCATCTCGCACGGCCCGCCGTACGCGCTCGACGCGCCGAAACCCATGTCGTCGATGAGCACCACGACCACGTTCGGCGCGCCGTCCGGTGGGCGCAGCGGCTGCCGGGGTTGAAAGGCCGGGTGTTGATCACGGACGTCGAGCGCGGTCGCGGATGGCGGCTCGGGGTCCGGAATTGGCAACCGATCACGCGCCACGCTCACCATCGACCTCCCGCGAAAACGTTTCTACACACCGCATTCGGCGGTGCACCTACGGAATCAACGCGTAACGCTGTCGACGGCGAATGCTAGTCTGCGCCGGGTCGGGACACGGGCTTCCCCAATATGTCCCACACCACAATTCGGCGCCTTCATGCCTGGTCAGAGCCCCATGAACACAGGTAAGACCAGTTCTCGATGCAGTCCATAGACAACGCCTATTCCCGGCGCGGAGCTACTTCTTGCTCTTGGCTTTGTCGTCCTTGGACTCGTCGGTGGACAGCGCGGCGACGAAGGCTTCCTGCGGGACCTCGACGCGACCGATGGTCTTCATCCGCTTCTTGCCCTCCTTCTGCTTCTCCAGCAGCTTGCGCTTCCGGCTGATGTCACCGCCGTAGCACTTGGCGAGCACGTCCTTGCGCATCGCGCGGATCGTCTCGCGCGCGATGATCCGCGATCCGATCGCCGCCTGGATCGGCACCTCGAACTGCTGCCGCGGAATCAGCTCGCGCAGTTTCGAAGCCATCTTCGTGCCGTAGGCGTAGGCCGCGTCGCGGTGCACGATCGCGCTGAACGCGTCCACCGGCTCACCCTGCAGCAGGATGTCGACCTTGACCAGGTTGGACACCTGCGTGCCGGACTCCTCGTAGTCCATCGAGGCGTAGCCGCGGGTCCGGGACTTGAGCTGGTCGAAGAAGTCGAACACGATCTCCGCCAGCGGCAGCGAATAGCGCAGCTCGACCCGGCTCTCCGACAGGTAGTCCATGCCGGAGAGCTGCCCGCGTCGGCTCTGGCACAGCTCCATGATCGTGCCCACGAACTCCGACGGTGCGATGATGGTGCACTTGGCGACCGGCTCGAAGACGTCCTTGATCTTGCCCTCTGGCCAGTCCGACGGGTTGGTGACCACCAGTTCCGCGCCGTCCTCCATCTCCACGTGGTAGACGACGTTCGGCGCCGTGGAGATCAGGTTCAGGTTGAACTCCCGCTCCAACCGGTCGCGGGTGATCTCCAGGTGCAGCAACCCGAGGAAGCCGCAGCGGAACCCGAAGCCCAACGCGCCCGAGGTCTCCGGCTCGTAGGCCAGTGCCGCATCGTTGAGCTGCAACCTGTCCAGCGCCTCGCGCAGCAGCGGGTAGTCGGTGCCGTCCATCGGGTAAAGCCCCGAATACACCATCGGCTTCGGCTCGCGGTAGCCGCTGAGCGGCTGGACTGCGCCCTTGCGCTCGGCGGTGATCGTGTCGCCGACCTTGGACTGCCGGACGTCCTTCACACCGGTGATCAGGTAGCCGACCTCGCCGACCCCGAGTCCGGCCGAAGGCTTGGGCTCCGGCGAGATGATGCCGACTTCCAGCAGCTCGTGGGTGGCACCGGTGGACATCATCCGGATCCGCTGCCGAGGGGTGATCTTGCCGTCGACCACCCGGATGTAGGTGACCACGCCGCGGTAGGTGTCGTAGACCGAGTCGAAGATCATCGCGCGGGGCGGCGCATCGGTATCCCCCTCGGGAGCAGGGATCTGCCGCACCACCTCGTCGAGCACCGTGCCGACGCCCTCACCGGTCTTGGCCGACACGCGCAGCACGTCCTCCGGCTCGCAGCCGATGATGTGCGCCAGCTCGGCGGCGTACCGGTCCGGCTCGGCCGCGGGCAGGTCGATCTTGTTGAGCACCGGGATGATCTGCAGGTCGTGCTCCATCGCGAGGTACAGGTTCGCCAACGTCTGCGCCTCGATGCCCTGTGCCGCGTCGACCAGCAGCACCGCGCCCTCGCAGGCGGCCAGCGAGCGGCTGACCTCGTAGGTGAAGTCGACGTGACCAGGGGTGTCGATCATGTGCAGGACGTGGTCAACGCCGTCGGAGGTCCACGGCAGGCGCACGTTCTGCGCCTTGATCGTGATGCCGCGCTCCCGCTCGATGTCCATCCGGTCGAGGTACTGGGCCCGGTACGCGCGTTCCTCCAGCACGCCGGTCAACTGCAGCATGCGGTCGGCCAGCGTGGACTTGCCGTGGTCGATGTGCGCGATGATGCAGAAGTTCCGGATTCGCTCCGGGGGCGTGAACGTGGTGTCGGCGAAACTGCTCACTCAGTGTTCCTCGCGGGATGTCGACTGGTGCGGGGGTTCACTCCATCGTCCCATGACACGCCGGGTACTCGGCGCCCAACTCCGGGTCATCCCCGATGCGACAGCCGGGCGAGCGGTGCTGAGCTGGAGCTATGAGTGGTTTCGCCGGTTTCGCGCTGGATCGTGCATTCGGTCACCCACGTGGCCTGCTCGGTGCCCTGGGCGGTGCGCTGATGGCGTGCGGCAACGCGGCGGCGGAGCGGCAGGTGGTGCGGTTGGCCCGGCTGACCGGTGCGGAACAGGTGCTGGTGATCGGACCGGGCCCAGGCATCGGATTGCTGGCGGCGGGCGAGCGGGCGGACCGAGTGGTAGCGATCGAGCCGTCGCAGCGGATGCGGCACGCCGCCGAGCGGCGGTGCGCGGCGCTGCGCAACGTGACCGTGCTGGACGGCACCGCCGAAGCGACCGGCCAACCGGACGCCTCCTTCGACGTGGTGCTCAGCGTGAACAACATCCAGCTGTGGCCGGATCGCACCGCCGCACTCGCCGAACTGCGCCGCGTTCTGCGCCCCGGCGGCGTGCTGCTGCTGTCGACCCACGAACGCTGGCTGCCCGGTGGTCGCGCCGGACTCCACGCCGATGTCCGAACTGCGGGCTTCGTCGAGGTGCAGACCTGGGCCTGGCAGCCACCGTCCCGAGGCACCACCCAAGCCCAAACCCGCGCCACCCGGCCGTGATCACCCGCTGCGGAGTCGACCGCCAGAGCGGCTGGACCCGCTGCTGGCCCGGCGCCACAACAACGCACGACACCACACCCAGGCGACCACCGAACTCCGCGGCACCACAAAGTGACCGGAACGGGGTGAAGGGCACCTTTCGCCAACTTACTTGGTAAAAGGTGCCCTTCACTCCTCACCTGGACGGGTGCGCAACCGTCGCTTTCGTGGTCACGACGGGAGGGGGATCTCGGCGGTGCGTTCGAGGGCATCCGCCAGGCGTTGGGCGATCTTGTCCAGGCGTTGGCGACCAGCGTCCGCGGTCGCCTCGCCCGGGTCGTCGGTGAAGCCGTCGGAACTGCGCCAGTCGCCAGCTCGGACCACGGTCACGCCAGGGCCGAACGGCTCCCGGTGCACTGCGGGTGGCCCCGGAGTTCGGGTCTCGAATTCGTCGGCTGCCAGGTCCGGCCGCGCCGCCAACAGCAGGGACGCTTCGAAAGCGCCCGCATGCCCCGGAATCACGGATGCGTCCACATCGGACAGCGTCCAGTAGCTGCAGGCGCCGAGCACCATGTCGTTGCGCAGCACCCCGTCCTTGATCGCCAAGCGCATGCACTCGTCGTTGCCGCCGTGGCCGTTGACGAAGAACAACCGGCGAAAACCACTGGTGTACAACGAGTCGATCAGATCCGCGAGCACCCGCAGGAGCGTGTCCGAGCGCACCGACGCCGCGCACGCGAACAGGTGGTGCATCGAGTTCCCGTACGGCAAACCGGGTGCCAACACGAACCGCTGCGGGTTGCGCAGCCGGGCGCACGCCTGCGCGACGACCGCTTCGGCCATCGCGATATCGGTGCACAGCGGCAGGTCGGGGCCGTGCTGCTCAATCGATCCGATCGGCAGCACCACCACCGGGCCGCCGTCGGACACCAGGTCCGCGACCTGCGTCCGGGTCAACTCGCCGAGCCTGCGAACCACCATCTCGCACCGCCTCCCACGTCGCTTTCCCCCCATGATCAGGCCAGTGGGGGCCGGTGCGGAACACCTTCACAGCTCGCGGGTGTCGAGGCGCAGCGGATGATCAGCGGGAATCTCGACCAGCGCGATGCGCAGACCGTCGGGATCGGCCACCCAGCCCTCGTCGAGGCCCCACGGCTGGCGGGTGGGCTCGACCAGCACGGTCACCCCCTGATCGCGCAGCCGCTCGAACTCCGTCCGGACATCGCGCACCTGCAACCAGAGCACCTGGTCCGGGCTCGGTCCCGGCCCGCCCAGGCCGCAGATCTCCAGGAACCCCTGCCCGAGGAAGAAAACCGTGCCGCCTGGGAACTCCCGCGCGATCGCCAGCCCGAGCACGTCCCGGTAGAACCGCAACGAGCGCTCCCGATCCCGTGGCCGAACGATCAACCGGCTGCTCAAGACCTCCATGCCCCGTTTCTACCCGCACCGATCAACAACCGCCGCACGACAACACCGATCAACTGGCGTGGACCTGCGCGCCGCGCGGTGCTGGGGATTACTGGAGGACGGTGATGCTGCGGCGGACCGGGCGTTCTTCGGTGCTGTCGACGAACAGCTCCGGCGACTCGGCTCGGATTCGCTCCACGTCTTCGAAGACCGCTCGCAGGTGCCTGCGCAGGGCCGCCACGCTCGCGTCGAGGTCGCTGGCGGCGAGGGTGTCGACGACCTCCGCGTGCTGGTCGATCAACGCCGACACCGGGCTCACGGTGCGCAGGCCGAGCCGCCGGGCCCGATCGAGGTGCGCCTTGGCCGACACCACCGTGCGCCACGCGTTCGCATGACCTCCGGCGGCCAGCAGTCGCTGGTGGAACGCCTCGTCGAGTTCGAAGAACCGCTCGACATCGTCGGCGGCCGCCCGCTGCTCGTCCAGGATTCGGCGCAGTGCGGCCAAGTCCTCGTCGGTGCGGTGGGCCACCGCGTCGGCCAGCGAGGCGACCTCGACGGCCTCGCGGACGAACTGGGCGTCGGCGATGCGCTGCGGATCTACCCGCGCGACGAACGAACCCAGCTTCGGGAAGACCCGGACCAAGTCCTCTTCGGCGAGCAGCAGCAGGCTCTCCCGCACCGGCGTGCGGCTGACCGCCAACTCGGTCGCCAGCTCGTTCTCGGACAGCGGCTGTCCGGGCGGCAGTTGCAGCGTGATGATGCGCTGCCGAAGTTCCCGGTGCACCAGCACCCGCGCCGAGGGCTTGTCGCCTGCCGTCCGTGCCATTCCCACACCCTATCGAGCCGCCTTGACCAGTGGCATCCCAGTGCTTGTATGGTAGCGCTGATATCCCACCTTGGAGGAGAGTCAATGCCGACTGACCTCGAATCTCGGGCCGACAGCCCGGATCCGAACCGCACCGCGACCGGCGGCTCGAAACAGCTGCGCCGCACGGTCATCGCGTCGGTGATCGGCACCATCGCGGAGTACTACGACTTCTTCATCTACGGCACCGCTTCCGCCCTGGTGTTCAACAAGGTCTTCTTCCCGGAGGTCGACCCGCTGGTCGGCACGCTGGCCGCCTTCTCGACCTACGCCGTCGGGTTCTTCGCCCGACCGCTCGGCGGCCTCGTCTGGGGACACGTCGGCGACCGCCTCGGCAGGCAGAAGACGCTGGTCTACACGCTGCTGCTGACCGGACTCGGCACCTTCGCGGTCGGCCTGATGCCCACCTACCAGCAGATCGGCCTGTGGGCGGCGGTCATCCTCGTCCTGGTCCGGCTCATCCAGGGCTTCGGCGTCGGCGGCGAACAAGGCGGCGCACTGCTGCTGACCGCGGAAGCCGCACCGCCGGGCAAACGCGGGTTCTACGCCAGCTTCGTGCAGATGGGCTCGCCCGCCGCATACCTCATCCCGACCGTGCTGTTCGCGATCCTCGAAGCGCAACTACCCGAGGACGCCTTCGTCTCCTGGGGCTGGCGCATCCCGTTCCTGCTCAGCGCCGTGGTCGTGGTGATCGGCCTGTACATCCGGCTGCGGGTGCCCGAATCCGAGACCTTCCGCGCGGTCAAGCAACAGCAGGAACCCCAGCAGGCGCCCGTCAAGATGCTGCTGCGGCAACACCGCCGCGAAGTCTTCGGCGGCATGCTGGCCAAATTCGTGGAAGCCGCGGTCTTCCCGTTCTACACGGTGTTCCTGGTCTCCTACGCCAAGGCGCAGAACGTCGACAGCAGCATCGTGCTGGACGCGGTGATCATCGCGATCATCGTCGAGCTGATCCTGCTGCCGCTGTGGGGCCGACTCACCGACCGCATCGGCCGACGCACCACCTACCTGGGTGCGGCGGTGCTCAACCTGGTGCTCGTGGTGCCCGCGTTCCTCGCCGTCGACACCGGCAACACCGTGCTGATCACGCTGCTGCTGATCGCCGGACTGGCCCTGGGGCACGCCGGAACCTACGCACCGCAGGCCTCGTACTTCCCCGAACTGTTCCCGTCCAGCGCCCGCTACAGCGGCGTTTCCGTGGTGTGGCAGTTCGGCGCGATGCTCGCCAGCGGGCCGTTCACCGTGGTCGCCTCGGCCCTGCTGGTGGTCGCTGGCGGCAGCTTCACCTGGGTCGCGGTCTACCTCGCGGCGCTGATCGTGCTCAGCATCGTCGGACTGCGCTGGCTGCCCGAGACCGCACCGAATCGCCGTGGTGGGCGGGAATACGCCGACTGGCCACGCTACGAGAACCACTGAACCGGAGAACCACCCAATGTCGAAGATCGTCGATGCGAAGGTCATCGTCACCGCGCCCGGCCGCAACTACGTGACGCTCAAGCTCACCACCGACGACGGAGTGGTCGGCTGGGGCGATGCCACGCTCAACGGTCGCGAGCTCGCCGTGGCGTCCTACCTGCGCGATCACGTCTGCCCACTGCTGCTCGGGCGCGATGCGCACCGCATCGAAGACCTCTGGCAGTACCTCTACAAGGGCGCCTACTGGCGACGCGGCCCGGTGACCATGACCGCCATCGCCGCCGTGGACGTCGCGCTGTGGGACATCAAAGGCAAGATCGCCGGACTGCCGGTCTACCAATTGCTCGGCGGCGCGGCGCGCGACGGCGTGCTGGTCTACGCGCACGCCAGCGGCGAGGGCATCCCCGAACTGCTCGAAGACGTCGCCGCGCACCTGGATCAGGGCTACCTCGCGGTGCGCGCCCAAGCCGCGGTGCCCGGCGTGGACAAGACCTACGGCGTCCCGGAACGGGGCCAGCACGTGTACGAGCCGGCGTCGTCGGCGGTACCGGCGGAAAGTCGTTGGGACACCGAGTCCTACCTGCGGTTCGCGCCGAAGGTGCTGGGTGCGGTGCGGGAGCGGTTCGGATTCGACTTCCACCTGCTGCACGACGCGCACCACCGGCTGACACCCATCGAAGCCGGACGCCTCGGCCGGGATTTGGAAGAACACCGGATGTTCTGGATCGAAGACCCGACACCGGCCGAGGATCAGAGCGCATTCCGGTTGATCCGGCAGCACACCACCACCCCGATCGCGGTCGGTGAGGTGCTCAACTCGATCTGGGACTGCCAGCAGCTCATCACCGAGCGGCTGATCGACTACATCCGCACCTCGGTGTCGCACGCGGGCGGCATCACGCACCTGCGGCGGATCTTCTCGCTCGCCGAGCTCTACGGGGTGCGGACCGGTTCGCACGGTGCCGGGGACCTCTCTCCGGTATCGCTTTCCGCAGCGCTGCACGTCGATCTCGCGGTGCCGAACTTCGGCATCCAGGAGCACATGGGGCACGCCGAACCGGCGTCCGAGGTGTTCCGCACCAGCTACACCTTCAACAACGGCTACCTGCACCCCGGCGACGCCCCCGGGCTCGGGGTGGACGTGGACGAGGAAGCGGCCGCGGCGTTCCCGTACGACCCGCGCTACCTGCCGGTGAACCGGCGCCGCGACGGATCGGTGCACGACTGGTGACCGGCTCGCGCCTTTCGGCCCGGACCGCCCCGGCCCACACCGCAGCGGATCGGGATCGCGCACCTGGGTCGCTGCTCGGCATCGATCGGATCTTCGCGCCGGAACTCGCGCGGCATCCGGTGTTCCGCACCGCGGTGACCACCAGCTACCGGCGCCTCCGGGAGGACGGTGCGCACGCCGTGCTCACCGAAGATCTGCGGGCCTGATCCAGAGCCGACGGTTCCGCCAGCAAAACGAGGCCCGAAGACGGGAAATCAGGCGATGCCGAGGAGGACTACCCCGGCTAGGACGACCACAGCTCCGGTCATGCGGCGGATCGGTTGTGGTTCACCCAGCAGTCGCCAGGCGAGCAGACCCGCCAGGACGATGCTCAGCTCGCGGGCCGGGGCGACCAGGCTGACCGGGGCGAGCTGCATCGCGAACAGGACGAGGATGTAGGCAAGCGGCGACAGCAGCGCCACCGCCAGGATCTCCTTGCGGTGCCCCGCCCAGGCCGCCGCGATCTGAGTTCGCCGGGTCACGGCGTACGGGGCGAGCATCGCCGACCTGGCGAGGTTGTTCGCCCAGTCGTACACCAGCGGCGCCAGCGCCAGCGCTGTCACGGCGTGGGCGTCCCACACCGTGTAGATCGCGATCAGCGAACCGGTCAGCAGCCCGAACCCGACACCGGCCAGGCTCGCGCCGGAACGCGGTACCCCGTCGGACAGGCCGATCACGAACACCCCGGCGACCACCAGCAGCCCGCCGAGCAACCCGATCCAACCCGGCCGCTCCCCGAGCAACAGCACCGCGATCAGCATCGCCAGCATCGGACCGGTACCCCTGGCCAGCGGATACACCACCGACATGTCGCCGACCGCGTAGCCGCGCTGCAGCAGGAGGAAGTACCCCAGGTGCACGGTCGCGCTGACCAGCACGCCCAACAGCAAGTTGGCAAGTGACGGCAGCCCGGTCCAGATCAACGACGTGGCCATCACCGGCAGGTACAGCACCGCCGAGCAGGTCGCGGTGAGCCAAACGAAACCGGCGCCAGCCGAGCCTGCTCGCTTGGCGAAGAAATTCCAACCAGCGTGTGCGAATGCAGCGGCGACGACGAGTAGCACGGCAGCGAAGCCCACGGATCCCTCTCCGTGCCGCGCGGGCGCGCGGCAGCTGGGCTCCTCCAGGCTTTTGTCCCGTCAGATGTGCGACCGCGTCCGTTCCGCGTTCGCCGGTGCCGCTCGGACCAGTCCCCCGCGCTCCTGGTTGTCGATGCCCTGTCGGAGCGGAAGCGGAACCCTAGGCACAGCCGACGGTGATCTTACGCCGTCGAATTCTGGTGCCCAACCTCCGAAGACCGGCTTCCGGCCCTGCCCGGCTGACATCCGCGCAGGTAGCCGCTGTTAGCATGGACGACCGTGCCGTGCGGCATTCCGCCGTGGAGGAAACCTGCCGAGCGCAGCGCCAACAAACAGCGCGGCACGACCGATTCGACAGACCAGGAAGAGGCGCGACAGTGGCCAACATCAAGTCCCAGATGAAGCGGATCAAGACCAACGAGAAGAACCGGCTGCGCAACAAGGCCGTCAAGTCCTCGGTCAAGACCGCCATCCGCAAGTTCCGCGAGGCCGCTGACGCTGGTGAGAAGGACCAGGCCATCGAGCTGCAGCGGGCCGCCAGCCGCGCGCTGGACAAGGCCGCCAGCAAGGGCGTCATCCACAAGAACCAGGCCGCGAACAAGAAGTCCGCGCTGGCGCGGCGCGCCAACCAGCTCTGAGCCACGGCCCGAGCTTTCGGCCCCTTCCTCCTCGGGAAGGGGCCTTTTGCTGTGCACCCAAGCCTGGCTGCGGGTGTCAGGAGCGCTGGTTGCGGAGTTCGACCAGGCGCAGGACCGTGCGTTCCAATGCGTAGGTGGCATCTGCGGCGACACCCTTGACCCCGGCATTCACCTCGGCGACCGCCTGGAGCGCCGCGGCGAGACTCGTCGGGTTCCAGCCGCGGGACTGCGCCAGCGCCTTCTTCACCTTCCACGCGGGCATGCCCAGCTCACTGGCCAGCCGGAACGGGTCGCCCCGGCCACCGGCGGCGGCGACCCGGCCGATGGTGCGGACCGAGTCCGCGAGGGCGTCGGCGATCAGCACGTGCGCGACGCCGAGCTGCACCGCCCAGCGCAGCGCCTCCAGAGCACCCGCCCGGTCCCCGGTCACCGCCTTCTCCGCGACCGCAAAACCGGTGACCTCCGCCCGCCCTCGGTGGTAGCGGCGCACCGCGACCTCGTCGACCTTGCCGCCGGTGTCGGCGACCAGCTGCGCAGCCGCGGATGACAGCTCCCGCAGATCCGAGCCGACCGTCTCGATCAGCGCGGCCACTCCGGCGGCGTCGGTCTTGCCGCCAGCCCGCCGCACCTCGTCGCGGACGAACGCCTCCCGCTCGGCGGGCTTGGTGATCTTGTTGCACTCCGTGACCCGCGCGCCGAGCTTGCGCAACGCGCCTGGTAGCTCCTTGGCGTGCTTGGCCCGCCCGCCACCGCTGTGCACGACGACCAGCATGACGCCGTCGGCCGGTTGCCGGGCGTGCATCAGCAGGGCTTCGGCGATCTCCTTACCGGCGTCCTGCGCCGATTCGATGGCGAGCACCCGGCCCTCTGCGAACAGCGACGGGCTGAGCAGTTCGGTCAGCTCCGGCGGGGTGAGTTCGCTCACCTTCACGCGGCGCAGCTCGGCTTCCGGATCAGCGGCGCGGGCGGCGCCGACGGCGGCCCACAGCGCGCGTTCCACCAGCAGTTCCTCGTCGCCGAGAACCAGCTGCAGCGGATCGGGGACCACGGCCGGTGCGTTCATGCACGCATCGTCGCACGCATCGGCGACAGTCCCGCCATCTGGATCGCCCTGGCCAGGACCAGGCGCGGTCCACTAGCGTTGCGGGCACAACTGCATAGCTCATCCAGAGGGGCAGAGGGAACGGCCCGATGAAGCCCCGGCAACCGTCGTCAGCGAATCGTGTACTTGCGCGAGGCCGCTGGCGAAAGCGGTGCCAATTCCGACCCGTCCGCGGGACAGATGAGGAGAGGACCTCGCGATGACCGTTGCTGCCCATGCCCAGACCGCTGCCAACAAAGCCTTGGACCTGGGTAATGCCGTCGAATTGGTGTCCAAGGAAGAGGGGCACCGGCAGCCGCTGGCCCCCGAGTTCGTCTCCCTCGAAGACTTCTCCCCGCTGGAGGTCGCCTACGACTTCGGCCGGATCCGCCGGGAGGACATCGAAGCCGGGCCGCGCTCGATCTGGCGTTACAAGCAGTTGCTTCCGGTCCCCTCCAACGTCGAGGAGCACCCGAACACCGAACCGGGCTGTACCAGGCTGATCCGGGCCGACAAGCTCGCCCAGGCGCTGGGCGTCAAGCGGATCTGGATCAAGGACGACACCGGCAACCCCACCCACTCGTTCAAGGACCGCGTGGTCGCGGTGGCGTTGGCCGCGGCCCGCGAGTTCGGCTTCAAGGTGCTGGCCTGCCCCTCGACCGGCAACCTGGCCAACGCGGTTGCCGCCGCAGCCGCCCGCGCCGGCTGGGACTCGGTGGTGCTGGTGCCCAAGACCCTGGAGCGCGCCAAGATCCTGATGAGCGCGGTTTACGACGGGTCGCTGCTGGCCGTCGACGGCAACTACGACGACGTGAACCGGCTGGCCACCGAACTGGCCTCGGAGCACGAGGACTGGGCGTTCGTCAACGTCAACGTGCGGCCCTACTACTCCGAGGGATCCAAGACGCTGGCCTTCGAGGTGGCCGAGCAGCTCGGCTGGCGCATCCCCGAGCAGATCGTGGTGCCGATCGCCTCTGGTTCTCAGCTGACCAAGGTCTACAAGGGATTCAACGAGCTCGGCCAGGTCGGCTTGGTGGAGCCGAGCCCGGTGCGGATCTTCGGCGCGCAGGCCACCGGCTGCTCCCCGGTGTCCACGGCGTTCAAGAACGGCCACGACGTGGTCCAGCCGGTGCGGCCGGACACCATCGCCCGCTCGTTGGCCATCGGCGCGCCCGCCGACGGCCCGTACGTGCTGGACATCGTGCGCAAGACCGGTGGCGCCATCGAGGACGTCAGCGACGACGAGGTCCGCGACGGCATTCGGCTGCTGGCCCGCACCGAGGGCATCTTCGCCGAGACCGCCGGTGGGGTCACCGTGGCCACCGCGAAGAAGCTCATCGAAACCGGCAAGATCGACCCGGACGCCGACACCGTGCTGCTGATCACCGGTGACGGGCTGAAGACCCTGGACGCGGTGCAGGACCAGCTCGGCCCGAAGGCCACCATCGCCCCGACCACCGAGGCGGTCAACCAAGCCCTCGGCCTGTAATCCCGTCCGGAAACCGAGCGGCACCCGCCGGAGGGTGGCGACCGGCACTCGTGCGGTGCCGCTCGGTTCTTGGCATCGGCTACGACTCCGTCGCGCGCAACGGGTCGCCTCGCGAGACGTAGCGGGGGCCTTGCGGGCCGGGCAGGATGGCGATATCTCCTTCCTGGTCGGTGCGGAGCACTCTGGTGCCCGCGCGGGTGAGGGTGTCGACCACGAACGGACTTGGGTGGCCGTAGCTGTTGCCAGCTCCGACGCTGATCACGGCCAGCCGTGGACGCACTGCTTGCAGGAAACGCGGTGTGGTGTAGCGGGATCCGTGGTGCGGGATCTTGAGCACGTCGGCTCGCAGATCCGCCCCGGACACCACCAGTCGGCCTTGCCCCGGCAGTTCGATGTCGCCGGTGAGCAGGACCCGTCCGGCCCGGGTGGTCGCCAACAGCACGATCGACGCGTCGTTGGCGTCGTCGGCCGACTGCGTCCTGGCCAGCGCCGGGTCCGGGCCGAGCACGTCGAGCACCAATCCCGGCCAGCTGACCCGTTGCCCGGACGGCATCGGCAGGACCGGAACCCGATGCGCGCGGGCATCGCGAACCACCTCGTCCAACGCCCACGCCGGTTGCCGCAGCGGACCTACCGCGACCGCATCGACGGGGATTTTCCCCATCAGCGCGGCAAGTCCGCTGACGTGGTCGGCGTGCAGGTGGGTGAGCACGGCCAGCGGGATCCGGCGCACACCCAGTCGGTGCAGGCATTCCGCGGCTCGTCGCGAATCCGGCCCGGTGTCGACCACCACGGCTTCGTCCGGGCGGCCGGTGGCCAGCACCAGGCCGTCGCCTTGCCCGACATCGCAGGCGACCATGCTCCAGCCGGGCACCGGCCAGCCCGGCAGCATGCCGCGCACCGGCACCAGCACGAGCGCGCCCAGCAACACCGCTACCGCCACCAACCAACGAATCCGCTTGCCGCGCAAGGCAACCAGCCCAACCACCACGAGCGCGGCGAGCAGCAACCCACCGACGGTGCCCGACGGCCAGTCGAACGCCGCGCCCGGAATCGCCGCCGCCCGGTCCGCGACCAGGAGGATCCACTCCAACTCCGGCGCGGCCAGCCAGGCGAACGCGCCAGCCAGCCAGGTTGAAGCCGGTGCTGCCACAGTGGCCAGCACCCCGAACACCGTCGCCGGGGCGACGACGGGTCCGGCCAGCAGGTTCGCCGGCACCGCCACCAGGCTGATCGCACCGGAGAAGGCTGCGATCAGCGGTGCCGTGACGACGTGCGCCGCCAGCGGCACCGCGATCGCTTCCGCCACCCCGATCGGAACTCCGCTGGCACGCAGCGACGCCGACCACCTCGGCGCCAGCAGGACCAGTCCGGCGGTGGCCACGACCGACAGCGCGAATCCCGCGCTCGCGGCCAGGTCCGGTTGGAACAGCAGCAGGCTGATCACGCTCGCGGCCAGCACCGGCAACGCCGACCGCTGTCTGCCGAACACCAGCGCCAGCAGCGTGATCGCACCCATCACCGCTGCTCGCAGCACGCTCGGTTCCGGACCCGCCAGGACGACGAAGCCGACGAGCGCCAGGGCCGCTCCGACCGCCGATACGACCGGCCCCGCGCCGACCAGGTACAGCAGCCCCAGCACCGCGCCGCAGACGATCGCGAGGTTGGCACCGGAAACCGCTGTCAGGTGCGACAGTCCAGCGGTTTCGAAGTCCTGCTCCACCTCGGGTGGCAGTCCCCCGGTGTCGCCGACCACCAAACCGGGCAGCAGGCCCGCCGCAGCCGGGCTGAGCACGTCGGCCGACACGCGCCGCAGGCCCTCGCGCAGGTCCTCGGCGGTGCGCTGCCAACCCGGTGCGGGCGTGATCTCGGTCGGTGGGTGGAACACCTGGACCGCCGCGAGCGTGAGCTCACCGGCACGCGGCGGTGCTACCTCGCCGCGCACCGTGACCTGTTGCCCGGCAACGAGATCCCGCCACCCGGCGGTCGGGACCAGCAGCACCACCGGCCCGCCTGCCCGCATTCGCCGCCCGGCGATCTCGGCGGTCCGCACCTCGGCGCGGGCCACGGACCGGTCCTGCGCTCTGCGGGCTCCGAATGCCGCACCGCGCAACGGCGTTGGTCGGCTGGTCAGCGTTACCCGCAGTGTTGCCCGCTCGCCGTGCTCGGCGGCCAGCCGCACCGGGTGGTGCTCGATCCCGTAGCCACGCACCGCCATCCCGGTTGCCGCGACGCCCGCCAGCAGCAGGACCACGAGTGCTCCCCTGGCAGTCGGCCGGGAGTGCACCACCTGCCACACCAGCGGCGCGGCCAGCAGGGCCAGCGATGCCAGGACGGCGGCCGGAACCCAGCCCGCCAGCAGTCCGGTCAACGTCACGGCCCACACCGCGAGTGCCGCGGGCACCAGGCGCAGATCGAGTCCCGCCGTCATACCCGCACCAGCTCCCGCAGCTTGGCGAACCGCGAATCGCCGATGCCGCCGACTTCCCGCAACTGCTCCACCGAGTCGAACCGGCCGTGTTCGGCCCGCCACTGCACGATTCGCTTGGCGGTGACCTCGCCGACGCCTGGTAGTTCATCGAACTGCTCCTCCGTAGCTGCGTTGAGATCGACTTTTCCGTCGCCGCCCGGCTGTCCGGACTGCGCCTGCGGTGGCGCGGGCACGGCGACGTAGAGCTGTTCACCGTCGACCAACCGGCGGGCCAGGTTGAGGCCCGCCAGGTCCGTGTCGGGCAGCGGACCGCCTGCTGCCGCAACGGCGTCGGCCACCCGGTCACCCGGCGACACGGTGACCAGACCGGGGCGCACCACCCGTCCGACAACGCTGACCACGAGCTCCGGCGCAGCCGCGGTGGCGGTCGGCAGCGGTGGCGGCAGGACGGGTGGTGGCGCTGACTCGGCCGTGGGCCGACTCGTCCACGACAGCACGAAAACACCGAGCAGCACGGCACCAGCCACCAGGCCGAGCGCGATCACCCCGGAACGCCCGGGGTCCACTCTGGACCGAAGCAGGGATTCCGGGAGCCACCGCGCGGCCAGCCGCCGCACGGGCGAGCGGGCCGCGGTATCTGGCGGTGTCGCCGAATAATTCGGCCCGGCTCGCTCCGCGGCATCATCGTGGGAGGCATGTCGCCGCAGCGTCTGCAGCCTGCTTCTGGGATCGAGCTCTTCGTCGGATTCGTTGTGGTGGGCGCGGAAACGTTGGATGTCGAACATGCAGTCGACGGTAGAGCAGCTGAATGGTGTTGCGCAGCTTTATTTTTCGAATCTGTGGATAAACCAGACCACTGTGGATAACTCATCGACCGGATTCAATTCGATCGTGTGGAATCCGCCCACCGAAAGGTTTTCAGGCGCCGGAACGCCACCCGTTCGGTAATACCACGACGCCCACCGCACCGGGCCCGATGTGCGCGCCGATCACCGCGCCGACCTCCGAAACGACGCAGTCCGCGCCCTCCCCGAGCTCGGCCCGAATCCGCCCCGCGAGCTGCTCGGCGCGCTCCGGTGCGGCCAGGTGGTGCACCGCGATCGCAGCCGACGCGGAACCCACCGCACCCAACGAGATCTCCAACAACCTGGCCATGGCGCGGGTGGTCGTGCGCACCTTCTCCAAGGCGGAGATACGACCGTCGTGCACGTGCAGCAGCGGCTTTATCGCCAACGCCGTGCCCAGCACCGCGGCGGCGGTTCCGATCCGCCCACCGCGCCGCAGGTATTCCAAGGTCTGCACGGAGAACAACGTCGTGGTGCGCTCCGCGGTCAACGCCGCGGTGCCCGCGACCTCGGCCAACTCGGCCCCCGACTTCGCCGCCTCAGCCGCTGCGAGCACGGAAAACCCCAATCCCATGGCGGTGGATCGGGAATCCACGACCCGGATCCGCTCGGGATCAACCTCTCGCGCGGCCAGCCGCGCCGCGTCCCAGGTGCCGGACAACTGGCGGGACAGGTGCACCGCCACCACGCCGTCGGCGCCATCGTCCAGCGCCTGCTGGTAGGCCTGCGCCAACTCCAGCGGGGTGGCACCGGCGGTGGTCACCCGGTGCTTGCGGGCGAAGGCGCTCGCGAGATCCCCCGGACCGAAATCGGGCTCGTCGATCGAGCCAGCCCCATCCACGCTGACGTGCAAGGGGACGGTTCGCACCGCGTACTGCGCGGCGTATCCCTCCGGCAGGTACGCCGTCGAGTCGGTGACGACTGCAATGGGCACGTCGCAACCCTACGACGTCGGCTCCGCAACGCGATCAGGCCTCGGCCGGTACCCCGGCGTTGTAGGCCACCAACCGCCAGCGATGATCGTCGCCGGTGCGCGGCTTCAGGACCACCCAGTGGCAGTTGGTGATGCCGCCCAATCCCGGCCACAGGTCCACCGGCAGGCCGACCAGCCTGGCGGTCAGCGCCGTGATCAGACCGCCGTGCGCGCACAGCAGGGCGGTGCCCTGGTGCTGGTGGTGGAGCTCGTCGACGACCTCCGAAGCGCGCTCGGCGACCTCGACGCGCGACTCACCGCCCGGCGGCGCCCACGCCGCGTCCGCTCGCCACACGGTCATCGCCCCGGGCCAGCCGTGCTCGACTTCAGCGCCGCTGAGCCCCTGCCACTCCCCTAAGTGCGTCTCGCGCAACCGCTTGTCAAACCGCACCGAAGTACCGCTGAACTCGGTGAACGCCGCCGCTGTCGAGCGGGCGCGCGTCAGGTCCGAGCTCATCGCGATGTCCGGGGCGAACCTTGCGATCACCGGTGCCGCGCGCCGGGCCTGTTCCCGGCCGTTCTCGGTCAGCGAGCTGTCGAGGTGCCCCTGGATGCGTCCTGCCGCGTTGTAGTCGGTCTCCCCGTGCCGCCAGAGCACCAGCCGCTCCAGACTCACGCGTCGGAGTCCTTCGAATCGGCCTCGACGGGCTGGCTCTGGTCTTCGAACTCGATCCGCGGGCAGTCCTTCCACAGCCGTTCCAGCTGGTAGAACGCCCGCTCTTCGGAGTGCTGGACGTGCACCACGACGTCGACGAAGTCCAGCAGGACCCACCGGCCCTCGCGCGCGCCCTCCCGGCGCACCGGCTTGGTACCGGCCGCGCGCAGCTTCTCCTCGATCGCGTCAACGATCGCCTCGACCTGCCGTTCGTTCGGCGCCGAGGCGATCAGGAAGCAGTCCGTGATGACCAGTTGCTCGGAGACGTCCAGCAGGACCACGTCGGTGGCCTTCTTGTCCGCCGCGGCCTGCGCCGCGATCAGAGCCAGTCGGCGGGCGTTCTCGGTGGCTGCCACTTCACTCCTCTCGGGTGGGCCCGGTGTGCGACCCACGCCGAATAGAGGATAGCCAGCCCACCCGGGACCAGGCCGGACCCGTCTGCACGGCTGCCGGGCCGACAACCACCCAGCGCTCGCGGCTCAAGCCGAAGCGGTTGCGGCGGGCCCATTCCGGCGCGGCTTCTCGGCGGCGCACGCGGTCGGTGACGTATCGCACCTCAGGATCTTGCGACCAGCGCATGCGGCCTAGTCGTGAACGAGCCTGGTGGTGTAGCCAGCCTCGACGAGGCGGCGGTACGCGGCATCCACCTCTGCCGGGACCTCTTGCGGGATCGCGAAACCGCGCTCGGCGTAGACGGTGATCCGTTGGGTATCGCCGACGAGCATGTTGATCACGTAGTCGACGTCCCCGATGGCCTGGACGTACTCGTCGAGCGGCAATCGCTGGGAACTGCAAACGATCTCGACCGCGGGCCACACCTTCTTGGCCGTGGCGAACGCTCGGCGCTGTTGGTAGGGGCGCGACACCATCAGCACGGAACGGACGCCGATGTCTGCCGCGGCGAGCAGCTCGCGGGTGTACTCGATGTTCTCGGCCGTGTTGGTCGCCCGCGGCTCGACCAGGATCGCGGAGTCGGGTACGCCGCGGTCAAGCGCGCGCTCGCGGTAGTGCACGGCTTCGCCTCGCGGGAGCCGCCCGATGGTTGTCGGGGCGTTCGCGCCGGTGAAGACGATCAGCGGGAAGTACCCGTCCCGGTAGAGGTCAGCGGTGTGATCGGCGACGCCCAGATCGCGGCCGCCCAGGCCAACGCCCACGTCGCAGCGGCGGAGCTCGTGGTGGAGATCGTGGTAGGCCCAGAGCCGCTCCACATCCGCACGAAGGTTCTCCGGGATGCCGAGCGTCAGTTCGTTCATCGCTGCCTATCGGACCTTCGGCTCGGTCGCGGAGATCGCTACGGGCCCCATTCCTGGGTGGGTTCGCGGTAGAGGCCGCGTTTGGTGATGTATTGGACGATGCCGTCCGGGACCAGGTACCAGACCGGTAGGCCCGCTCGGACCCGGTCGCGGCAGCCGGTGGAGGAGATCGCCATCGCCGGGATCTCCACCAGCGACACCGCACCGGCCGGTAGGTGGGCGCCGTTGAGCGAGTAGCCGGGTCGGGTCACCCCGATGAAGTGCGCCAGGTCGAACAGGTCCTCGACCCGGTGCCAGGACAGGATCTGCTCCAGCGCGTCGGCGCCGGTGATGAAGTACAGGTCCGCATCCGGGAACTGCTTATGCAGATCGGTGAGGGTGTCCGCGGTGTAGGTGGGGCCGCTGCGGTCGATGTCGACGCGGCTGACCAGGAATCGCGGGTTGGACGCCGTGGCGATCACCGTCATCAGGTAGCGGTCCTCGGCCGGGCTCACCAGCTCGTGGCTCTTCTGCCACGGCTGGCCGGTGGGCACGAAGACGACCTGTTCCAGGCCGAACTGGGCCTGCACCTCGCTGGCAGCTACCAGGTGCCCGTGATGAATGGGGTCGAAGGTGCCACCCATGACCCCGATCCGGCGACGAGACATAACTGATAAGCCTAGAAAGCCGACGGCCCGCGCCGCTCGGCGGGGCGGGCCGAAGTGTCGCGCATCGCACCGCACGCCGACCGTGGGGCCTGGCCCGAGCTCCCCCCTTGGGCCGGGCCCCACGGCCCTGCGCGACCCTCGGCTGCTGGGGGCACCGGGGGTCGCGGGCGCTGCCGTTTCTCAGGCGCGCACGGGTGGGACGACGCACCTGTGCCGCCATGATTCGATTGCTGGCGTGTCCTGGGTCACTCTTCGGGAGCGATCACGCGGCCCGTTTCGGTGTCCTTGACGAGGATCGCCTCGACCGGGCAGGACTCCGCCGCGTCGACGACCTCGTCAGCTGGATCCGCGGTCGCCTGCTTCGCGCACGAAAACCCGTCCACCAGGTCGAAATGCTCCGGAGCGACCCCGACGCACATGCCGGAACCGATGCAGGCATTCGAGTCGACCTCGATCGACCAGCTCATTCGCCACCTCTTTCAGATATGAGCGAGATCACCCGACACCTTGCCACGACACCAGCATCTTCTGCGGGCCGCGAACCAGCATTCCGGATTTCCAGTCGACGTCGTCGGCGGAGGTCGCGAAGCGGAGTCCCGGCAACCTGCGCAGCAGCGTGCTCAGGGCGACCTGCAGCTCCATCCGCGCCAGCTGGGCGCCGAGGCAGTGGTGCGGGCCGTGTCCGAAGCCGATGTGCGAGGCCTCCCGACGGGTCAGGTCGAGCTGTTCCGCGTCGCTGAACACCGACTCGTCGCGATTCGCCGAGCCGGTGCTGACCAGCACCGGTTCACCGGCCCGCACCAGCACCCCGCCCAACTCGACGTCTTCGGTGGCGTAGCGGGGAAAACCAGCGCCGACACCGAGCGGCACGTAGCGCATCAGCTCTTCGACGGCCTGCGGCATCCCGTCGAGGTGCTCGCGGAGTTCCGCGAGCTGTTCCGGGTGGGTGAGCAGCACGTAGACGAAGTTCGGGATCTGCGTCGCGGTGGTTTCGTGCCCGGCCACCAGGATCCCCGCGGCCAACCGGACCATTTCCTCCTCGGAAAGCCGGTCCTGTTCGTCGCGGGCCGCGATCAGCGCGCTGAGCAGGTCGTCGGCCGGTAGCGCGCGGCGTTCGGCGATCAGCCCGGCCATGTAGCCCATCATCCGGTCGATGTAGTCGGTCACCTGCGCCGGGGTGAGCTTCGTGGTCGACAGGAACGCATCCGACCACACCCGGAAGTCCCGGCGGTCGGCGTAGGGCACGCCGAGCAGTTCGCAGATGACGGTGATCGGCAGGGGCAGCGCGAAATCCTCGACCAGGTCGGCCGGTCCGCCGTGTTCGAGAATCCGGTCGATGAGATCGTCCGCGATCTGCTGGGTTCGCGGCCGCAGTTGTTCGACGCGGCGCGCGGTGAAGGCCTTCGCGACCAGTTTGCGCAGGCGGGTGTGGTCCGGGGGATCCATGGTGAGCAGTCCGCCGGAGGACGCTTGGGGCCGCATCCGCGGCTCGTCGTGGTCGAGCGCGGCGGCGCGGCTGAACCGCGGGTCGCCCAGCACGATCTTGGCGTCTTCGTAGCGGGTCGCCAGCCAGGCCGATTCTCCGTAGGGCAGCCGGATTCGGCTCAGCGGTTCCTGCTCGCGCAGCCGCGCGTAGATGGGATCGAGGTTCAGCGCGTCGGCTTGGCTGAACGGATAGGTCCTCGGCTCCGTGGTGGTCATGCACAGCTCCAGGTGGACGTGATGTAAGCGAGCGCTTACATCACCACGCTACGCGCGCCGGAACGGCTTCGCACGCCTCCATCATCTTTCGTCCGGAACGTCCACTCGTTCCAGCAGAACGGAAATCGCCCGCGTCACGTACCGGGCGACAACGTCCGGATCGGCATCGCGCAACGGCGCCTTGCCCAGCACCGAACGAACCATGCCGATGCCGAACAGCCAGGCGAGCACCAAATCCGCGCGCAGCTCGGCGTCCGCTGCGTCGGTGAGTTCCGCCAGCCGGGCCGCGTACCTCGCACCCAACTCCTCGCGCAGCACCTGCGCGGCGCGCTCGTCGCTGTAGGACCGCAGCATCGCCGCGATCGGATGCTCGTCACCGCTGCGCTGCTCCGCGGACAGCAGGTTGCACAGCATTCGCCACGGCAGCTCCTCGGGCGGCTGCGCATCGAGCACCCGAGCACTGTTGTGGCTGAGGACGGCTGCGAAAAGTTCTTGCTTGGAGCCGAAGTAGCGGAACAACAACGCCTGGTTCACCCCGGCGCGGGCCGCCACGTCGCGCACCGTGGTCGCGTTGAAGCCGCGCTCGGCGAACAGTTCCGAGGCGGCTTGCAGCAACGCTTCCTTGGTAGCGGCCGAATCCCGTTTGCGGCGCGGCGCCCCGGTCAACTCAGCTCCCCGGCAGAGGACTCGCGTTCGCCGGAGCGGAGCCCGGTCGCACGTGCCCGTCACCGAAGGCCAGCCACTTCGTGGAAGTCAGCTCGGGCAGCCCCATCGGACCGCGGGAGTGCAGCTTCTGGGTGGAAATGCCGATCTCGGCGCCCATCCCGAACTCGCCACCGTCGGTGAACGCGGTGGAGGCGTTGACCATCACGGCAGCGGCGTCGACCTGCAAGGTGAACTGCCGCGCGGACCGGACGTCGCTGGTCACGATGGCCTCGGTGTGCCCGGAGCCGTGGGCGCGGATGTGCTCCACCGCATCGGGCAGCGAATCCACCACCGCTGCCGCGATGTCCAGCGACAGGAACTCGGTGTCCCAGTCCTCTTCGGTCGCCGCAACGACGTTCGCACCACCGGCGGCCACCACGCGCTCGTCGCCGTGCACGGTCACTCCCGCGTTGTGCAGTTCGGCCAGCGCCTGCGGCAGGAACTCGTCGGCGATGTCCTTGTGCACCAGCACCGTTTCCGCCGCGTTGCACACGCTGGGACGCCGCGCCTTGGAGTTGAGCAGGATGCGCAGTGCCGAGTCGATGTCGGCACTGGCGTCGACGTACACGTGGCAGTTGCCGACGCCGGTCTCGATGGCGGGCACCGTCGCATGCTCGGTGACGGCCGCGATCAATCCCGCGCCACCACGCGGGATAACCACGTCGACCAGGCCGCGGGCCGTGATCAAGTGGTGCACGGACGCCCGGTCGTGGCACGGCAGCAGCTGCACGGCAGCGGCGGGCAGACCGTGCTCGCCGATCACGTCGGAGAGGATCGACACCAGCGCCGTGTTGGAGTGCTCCGCCGAGGACGATCCCCGCAGCAGCACCGCATTGCCCGCCTTGAGCGTCAGCCCGGCGGCGTCCACCGTGACGTTGGGACGACCCTCGTAGACGATCCCGACCACGCCGAGCGGCACCCGGACCTGTTGCAGTTGCAACCCGTTGGGCAGCACGCTGCCGCGCAGCACCTCGCCGACCGGGTCCGGCAGCCCGGCGACCACGCGCAGCCCATCGGCCATCGCGGCGATCCGCTCCGGGCTCAGGCTCAGCCGGTCGACCATGTGCTCCGGCATGCCCGAGTCGCGACCGGCCGCGATATCGCGGTCGTTGGCGGCGAGGACCTCCGGCGTCCGCCGCACCAGGGCGTCGGCCATCGCGTGCAGCAGCGCGTCCTTGGTGCTCCTGGTGGCCTGGGCCAGCTCGGTCGCGGCTCGCTTGGCCCGCCGCGCCGCGTCGCGGACCTGCTCCCGCAACTCGTCGCCGGACGCCTTGGCCGTTGTCGTGGATTCGGTGGTGGTCACCTGCCCAGACTAGTCCGTTCGGACAACCCCTCGACATCCGATTTCCGGCCCGGCCAGCCTCACCCAGGTGTGCGCCACCGCCCCCGGATCCGGCACGTCAGGGCCTTCCGGTAGGAATCGGGACGTGGACGAACACGCGCTGCGCGAACTCGCCGACGACCGACTCCGCGCCCTGGCGGGCCCTGATGCCACGCTGCGCGAGGACCAGTGGAGCGCGATCCGCGCACTGGTGCTCCAGCGCCGTCGCGCGCTGGTCGTGCAACGCACCGGCTGGGGCAAGTCCGCGGTTTACTTCATCGCCACCGCGCTGTTGCGCGAGCTCGGCGAAGGTCCGACCGTGATCGTCTCGCCGCTGCTGGCGCTGATGCGCAACCAGGTCGATGCGGCCGCGGCCGCTGGCGTGCACGCCGCGACGATCAACTCCGCGAACCCCGAGGACTGGGCTGACGTCGAGGAGCAGGTCGCCGCCGGTGAGGTCGACGTGCTGCTGGTCAGCCCGGAGCGGCTGAACAACCCCGACTTCCGCGACACCATCCTGCCCGAGCTCACCCAGAGCGCCGGTCTGCTGGTGGTGGACGAGGCGCACTGCATCTCCGACTGGGGCCACGACTTCCGCCCGGACTACCGGCGACTGCGGACGCTGCTCACCGAGCTGCCGGAAGGCGTGCCGGTGCTGGCGACCACCGCCACCGCCAACGACCGCGTCGTGCAGGACGTGGCCGATCAGCTCGGCGTGGGCGGCGAGTACACCGATCCGCGGGAAACGCTGGTGCTGCGCGGCAGCCTGGACCGGGAGAGCCTGCGGCTGGGCGTGGTCCGGTTGCCGACGGCGCAGGCGCGGCTGGGCTGGCTGGCCAGCCACCTAGGCGACCTGCCCGGTTCGGGAATCATCTACACCCTGACCGTGGCGGCGACCGACGAGATCGCGGCCTACCTGCGGGACCAGGGCTACCAGGTGGCGTCCTACTCGGGTCGCACCGACCCGGCCGAACGCCAGCAGGCCGAGGCGGACCTGCTGGCGAACCGGGTGAAGGCGCTGGTGGCGACCTCCGCACTGGGCATGGGCTTCGACAAACCCGACCTGGGCTTCGTGGTCCACGTCGGGGCGCCGTCCTCGCCGATCGCCTACTACCAGCAGATCGGCCGCGCCGGGCGCGGTGTGCAGCGGGCGGAGGTGCTGCTGCTGCCCGGCCCCGAAGACCGCGATATTTGGAGCTACTTCGCATCGCTGGCGTTCCCGCCCGAACCCACGGTGCGCGCGGTGCTCGATGCGCTGGGCCGCGCGGAGCGGATGTCGACGGCAGCACTTGAGCCGCACGTCGAACTGGGCCGCACCCGGCTGGAGATGGTGCTCAAGGTGCTGGACGTCGATGGCGCCGTGCGCCGGGTGAAGGGCGGCTGGGAGGCCACCGGGCAGCCCTGGGCGTACGACGCCGAGCGGTACCAGCGCATCGCGGTCGAGCGGAAGTCCGAGCAGCAGGCGATGCTCGACTACCTCGGCACCTCGTCCTGCCGGATGGAGTTCCTGCGGCGCCAGCTGGATGACCCGCACGCCCAACCGTGCGGGCGCTGCGACAACTGCACCGGCTCCGGTTACGCCGCCGACGTCGACGAGCACGCCGTGCAGCGGGCGGAGGAACGACTGCGCCGACCCGGTGTGGCGGTTTCGCCGCGCAAGATGTGGCCGAGCGGGATGGACGCGCTGGGTGTTGCGGCTGCTGGCAAGGTAGCCGCTGGCGAGCAGGCCGCCGAGGGCCGGGCGATCGGACGGCTCACCGACATCGGATGGGGAAACCGGCTGCGCGAACTGCTCGGCACCGGCGCACCGGACCAGGATCTGCCCGACGACCTGTTCCAGGCCGTGATCAAGGTGCTGGCCGCCTGGGAGTGGGAGCTGCGCCCGGTGGGCGTGGTCGCGCTCGGGTCGCGGACCCGGCCCCGGCTGGTGCGCAGCCTGGCGGAGCAGATCGCCGCGATCGGCCGGTTGCCGCTGCTCGGCGAGGTGTTGACGAACCCGAACACGACGCCTCGGCGGGCCACGAACAGCGCTCAGCGGGTGGCGTCGCTGTGGCCGCAGTTCAAGGTGCCCGACGACCTCGCCGCCAAACTGTCCACACTGGACGGACCAGTGCTGCTGATGGACGACTACGCCGACACCGGATGGACCATCACGGTCGCCAGCCGCCTGCTCCGCCAGGCCGGTGCCCCGGCGGTGCTGCCCTTCACCCTCGCCACCACGAGCTGACTCCAGCCGCGAGCAGCACTGGTCGCAGTTGCCGACTATTACCACTCGCGGCATCGAATCAGCGGTTCGATCGACTCCTGGTCCAGTCCGCGATGGCCTCGTCGAGGACGGGCATCGGGCCGTTGCCGAGCACCACGTCATGGAACCTCCGGAGGTCGAAGGCCGCGCCGAGTTCGGCTTCGGCGCGGGCGCGGAGCTGTTGGATCTCCAGTCGACCGACCATTTAGGACAGTGCCTGGCCGGGATTTTCGATGTGCGCACTGGCCGGTCGCAGCAGCAGGCTGAGCAGTTTGGTCAGCGGCGAGATGACGAGGTCGTGCATGGTGTGCTCGACGAGTCGCGAGCCGATTCGCGTCGCAACCGCCTCGGCCCGCTGCACCACAACGCCGCGCGTTATTCGTTGCCGCGCTGAAGGATCGAGTTCGCCGGGCGATGCGCATCGCGCGATCCCGAATCGCCAATTCCGCCGCTTCGTCGAGATCGTTGAAACGTTGATCAATTCTGGTGGCCGAGGAGATCGTTCAGCGGATCTTCGTCGGCGAGTGCGAGCACTGTGGTCGCCAGGTCAACGGATTCGACCGACCTAGACGAAACGGGCCAATTCACCCGAAATGAGTCGAAGAACTGGCTGGTCACGAGAGAGCTGTGGAAAACCAGCCTCGGTGCCCTCGAACCGCGAGCCGAGGGCACCGCAGTGGGCGGCTTTCAGAAATCGAACCGACCGGTGCGCACTCCAGCGATGAACGATCGCCACTGGACATCGGACACCGTGAAGTACCCCGCCGCCCGATGTTTCGAATCCCGGACCGCTGCGCCGTCACCGGCGCGGCCGACCTCGACGCAGTCGGTTTCCTGCGCCGACCAGCTCGACTTCCGCCAACCGACCGGCTGTGCAGTAATCACGCAATAGCCTCCATCTCGTTCGCACACTTGGCGATGAACCCGATTGATTCGGCGTCGTCCATCGCGAACGAGAGCAGGGTAGTGATCGCGTCCAGGTATTCCTGCGCGAGTCCTGGGTTGTACAGAAAAACCGCCGACCGGTAATGCTCCAAGTGGACGATCGGCTGCGCCTTGGGGAACTCGAAGACCACGAAAGGGCCCACGTGACCGGGATGCCAAGTCGTCGATCCACTTGGCACCACGCGAACCTCGATGTTGGGCCAGCTGGCCAGTTCCTCCACTTTGCGCAGTTGTTCGGCCATCACGGCATGCCCACCGATCGGTTCTCGCAGCGCGTGCTCGCTGATGATCGTCATCAGCCGCGGGGCGTTGCGCGCGGAGAGGATCTCGCGGCGACCGACCCGCATCAGCACCAGCTTCTCGACCTCGCCGACCGGTTTGCCGCGCATCACGGCGCGCGCGTAGTCGGAGGTCTGGAGCAACCCGGGGATCAACCCGGTGGCGACGTTGGTTATGCGGGTAGCGGTGCGCTCGAACTCGATCAGCGCGGTCAGTTCCTGCCGCACCCCGGCCCGGTCCGCGGTGAGCCAGTTCGGCGCGTCGGCATCGCGGGCCATCTCAACAAGTCGATCACGTTCGGTAGCCGAAACACCTAATGCGGTGACGAATGCGGCGACCACTTCTGGCGGCGGTACGGATTTTCCCGTCTCGTACCGCATCAGCTTGACGTGGTTGGTATCGAGCTCCTGTGCCAGCGCACGCAGGCTCTTGCCGGTCGCTTCCCTGGCTTCGCGCAGCTCAGCGCCGAGTGCGCGGGCTTTCGGCGTGCCACCAGTGGTACGGGTCATGAAACACAGCGAAACAGAATTCGAGTCAAGTAACTACTACCTGTTCAGGTAATTGGCCCGCCGTTTCAGTACCACCAGAATGGTACGCGCGACGACGACCGATCAGGAGCCCAGCATGCGGATACCAGCCAGTCTCGCAGCAGCGCGGCGCGCACTGGTGTTCGGTATGTTCCCTTTCGTCGTTCCCCCGAAGCGACTGCCCGGACGCGACACCTCCCGCGATGGCGCGCGGCGGTCGCCTCCAGTTGACTGGACTTTGGAACAGGCGGTGATCGTGCATGCCCTACCCGTTTCGCTGGCAACCCGGTGAAGGACAGCGACACGCCACGCTGAAACCCCGGCCCCGTGGCGGATTTCCGACCGATACGCAGATCGAGACGTTGTGCGGCACGCAGATCACGGTGGACAACTCCGATATCGCATGGCTGTGGACGACCTGCCCGGAGTGCAACAAGACCGCGCACGAGCTGGCCGGTACGCCCATCGGCCCGCGATAGCCCGTTTTCCCACTGACTGAATCCGGACCTTCCGCGCGGGCGGCGCAGACCGTACTGTGTCGTCACCCGTTCGAGGTCCGGAACGCGAGCGCGTCCCCGGAACAAGAGCGTCCTGCCACGAAACCGGAGGATGCGATGGCTCACGACGCGGCGACGGCCGAAGATTCCCGCCTGCCCGTTCGCACGCTGGTCGCCGCGAGCATCGGCAATGCGATCGAGTGGTACGACTGGACCATCTACACCGCCTTCAGCGTCTACTTCGCCTCGGCGTTCTTCCCCGGTGAACTCGCGTTGATCAACACGTTGGCCACGTTCGCGCTGGCGTTCTTCTTCCGCCCGCTGGGCGGCTGGCTGCTCGGCCGGTTCGCCGACCTCCGGGGCCGCAAGACCGCGATGCTGCTGACCATTTCGCTGATGGCCGGTGGTTCGCTGATCATCGGCCTGCTGCCGACCTTCCAGGCGATCGGCTGGGCGGCGTCGATCCTGCTGATCCTGGCCCGGGTCGGCCAGGGCCTCTCACTCGGCGGCGAGGTGTCCAACGCCTCGGCGTACCTGGCGGAGATCGCGCCACCGGCCAAGCGGGGTCGCTACTCGGCGTTCTTCTACATCTCCACCGGTACCGCGCTGCTGGTCGCCTCGCTGCTCGGCTACGTGCTCACCGCACTGCTCACCAAGGACCAGCTCACCGACTTCGGCTGGCGGATCCCGTTCTTGATCGGCGGAGTGCTCGGGCTGCTCGGCATCTGGCTGCGCCGCACCCTTGAGGAGACCGAGCAGTTCGAGGACAACCAGGCCAAGGCGAAGGCGCTGAAGAATCCACTGTGGATGACGCTGACGCACCACCCCAAGGCCGTCGCCCAGCTGGTGGGCTTCAGCATGCTGTCGACGTTGTGCTACTACACGTTCTTCAGCGCGCTGACCCCGTTCGCGGTGACCAACCGCGCGGCGAACGCCACCGATGTGTTCCTGGCCCTGTCGATCGCCACCGCGATTTTCATCGCCCTGCAATACCCGATGGGCGTGCTGTCCGACCGCATCGGCCGGAAACCGCAGCTGCTGGTCTGGTCGGCGGCCACCGCGGTTCTCATCGTGCCACTGTCCACATTGGTCCGGCCCGGGTTGGGGAACCTGCTCGTGGTGTTCTGCGTCGGCATCGCGCTCTACACCGCGATGACCTCCATCGCACCGGCGATCATGTCGGAGCTGTTCCCCACCGAGCTGCGCGGCCTGGGCATCGGCGCCTGGTACAACCTCACCGTCGCCATCTTCGGTGGTACCGCACCACTGGTGATCCAGGCGCTGGCCCGCTACGACCTGTCGACGCTGTTCTTCTGGTACATCGCCATCGGTGCCGCGATCGCGTTCTTCGTGATCCGCACACTCCCCGAAACCCGAGCCACCGAACTCCGCTGACCCCGATCGGATTACCCCTACGGAGTCCTAGCGCATCGCGACCAGGTCGTCTGCGTGGACTACCTCGCGGCGTTGTTCGGGGGGTAGCTGGTGGCTGGAGCGGCCGATCAGGGCCGGTAATTCCGCCGCGTCGTAGGCGACTACGCCGCGGGCCACCACCTCGCCCGCCGGGTTGACCAGTTCGACCACGTCGCCGCCGTCGAAGGCGCCCTCCACCGCGGTGACACCGGCGGCCAGCAGGGATCGGCGGCGTTTGACCACCGCCGCCACCGCACCGTCGTCCAGCCACAGACGCCCGTTGGCTCCGGCCGCGTGCGCGAGCCAGAAGCGGCGGGCCGAGAGCCTGCTGCCGGTTGCGGCGAACGCGGTGCCGACGTCAGCCGGGCCGAGCGCGCGCTCGACCAACGCGGCAGACGTCAACAGCACCGGAATCCCCGAGGAGCACGCGACTCTCGCCGCCTCCACCTTCGACGCCATACCACCGGTGCCCAACCCGGAGGCGCCGGTGCGGCCCGCGTGCACCCCGACCATGTCCGCGTCGCCGCCCACCTCGCGGATCGCCCATGCGTCGCCACGGCGCGGATCACCGTCGTACAGAGCGTCCACATCGGACAGCAGGATCAACGCGTCGGCACCCACCAGGTGCGACACCAACGCGGCCAGCCGGTCGTTGTCGCCGAAGCGGATCTCGGTCGTGGCGACCGTGTCGTTCTCGTTGACCACCGGCACCGCGCCGAGGCCGAGCAGCCGGTTCAAGGTGCGCTGCGCGTTGCGGTAGTGGCCGCGCCGCACCACGTCGTCCGCGGTGAGCAGCACCTGGCCGACCGTCAGGTCGTAGCGCGCGAATGATTCGGCGTACGCATGCGCCAGGGCCTGCTGACCGACGCTGGCCGCGGCCTGCTGGGTCGCGAGGTCCTTCGGCCTGCGGCGCAGCCCCAGCGGGGCGATCCCCGCCGCGATCGCCCCGGACGACACCAGCACCACCTGACCACCGGCAGCGACCCGCCGGGCCACCTCGTCGACCAGCCCCGCCAGCCGTTCGGCGTCCAACCCGCCCTCGGTCGTGGTCAGCGCGGACGACCCGACCTTCACCACGATCCGCTGCGCCGCCGCTACCGCCTTCCTGGTGTCCGAGAGCTGCTCGCTCACCGGCCGTCCTCCTCCTCGACGTACCGGCCGAACTCGTCCAGCGAGCTGCGGCGCGCCTTCTTCGCCGCCTTGCGGTCCGACGCCGGAACCCGGTCGCTCTGGTCCACCCGCAGGTCGGTGCCGCGGCGGCCGAGGACCCCCGCCACCCCGGCCGGGGTGGACGGCTCCCAGTCGAAGGTCACTCCGCCGATGGTCACCTGGCTGCCCGGCTGCGCACCGTTTTTGGCCAGTGCCTCCTCCACGCCGAGCTTCGCGAGCCGGTCGGCCAGGAAGCCGACCGCCTCGTCGTTGCCGAAGTCGGTCTGGCGCACCCACCGCTCCGGCTTCTCGCCGCGCACCACGAACGCGTCCTCGGTCTCCGGATCGGCGTCGACGGTGAACGCACCGCTGTCCACGGCCGCAGGTCGGACCACCACTCGCGCTGGCTCCGGCGGCGGCAGCTGCGCCCGGTAGCGCTCGACCTCGGCGGCCATCGCGAAGCTCAGCTCGCGCAGCCCTTCCCGCGATGCGGTGGACACCTCGAACACCGGCCACCCGCGGGCCTCGACATCCGCCCGGACGAGGTCGGCCAGCTCCCGGGCTTCCGGTACGTCGATCTTGTTGAGCACGACCATGCGCGGCCGGGTCGCCAGGTCCGCGCCGCCCTGTTCGGCTTTCAGCGCGGGCGTGTACTGCGCGAGCTCGACCTCCAGTGCGTCCACATCGGACAGCGGGTCGCGGCCCGGTTCGAGCGTGGCGCAGTCCACCACGTGCACCAGGACCGCGCAACGCTCGATGTGGCGCAGGAAGTCCAGACCCAATCCGCGGCCCTCACTGGCGCCCGGGATCAGGCCCGGCACGTCCGCGACCGTGAACACCGTCTCACCTGCGGTGACCACGCCGAGGTTGGGCACCAGCGTGGTGAACGGGTAGTCGGCGATCTTCGGCCGGGCCGCGGACAGCACCGAGATCAGCGACGACTTGCCCGCCGACGGGAACCCGACCAGGCCGACGTCGGCGACCGACTTCAGCTCCAGGACGAGTTCGAACTGCTCGCCGGGCTCACCGAGCAGCGCGAAGCCCGGCGCCTTGCGGGCCTTGGAGGCCAGCGCCGCGTTGCCCAGCCCGCCGCGACCGCCAGCGGCGGCGACGAACGTGGTACCGGTGCCGACCAGGTCGGCCAGCACCTCGCCGTCCGGGGTCAGCACCACGGTGCCGTCCGGGACCGGCAGCATCAGGTCTTCGCCCATGGCGCCGTTGCGCAGGCTGCCCTTGCCCTGCCTGCCGCTCGCGGCGCGCGCGTTCGGCCGGTAGTGGAAGTCCAGCAGCGTGTGCACGCCGGGGTCCACCACCAGGCGCACGTCGCCGCCCTTGCCGCCGTTGCCGCCGTCCGGGCCGCCGAGCGGCTTGAACTTCTCCCGGTGCACCGAGGCGCAGCCATGCCCGCCGTCGCCTGCCGCGACGTGGATGGTCACGCGGTCAACGAACCGCGACACGATGTCTCCTTATCTTCGCGAGTGCGGGCTCCAGTCCGCGTTCGCACTCACGAGAACACAAAAACGAGGGGCGGGCCGGACTAGCCGGACCCGCCCCTCGTCGGGAAGTACTCGCAGCCGAGAGCCGGGTCAGGCCTCGGCCGACAGCACGCTGACGGCCTTGCGGCCGCGGTAACGTCCGAACTGGACAGTGCCAGCGGACAGCGCGAACAGGGTGTCGTCCTTGCCCCGCCCGACGTTGAGACCGGGGTGGAACTTGGTGCCCCGCTGCCGGATCAGGATCTCACCGGCCTTGACGACCTGGCCGCCGTAGCGCTTGACCCCGAGGTACTGGGGGTTCGAGTCGCGGCCGTTCCGAGAGCTGGAAGCGCCCTTCTTGTGTGCCATGACTACTCAGGTCCTCACTTCGTGATGCCGGTGACCTCAACGCGGGTCAGCTTCTGCCGGTGACCCTGGCGCTTGTGGTAGCCGGTCTTGTTCTTGAACTTGTGGATGCGGATCTTGGGGCCCTTGGTCTGCTCGACCAGCTTGCCGGTCACCGACACCTTGGCCAGCGCGTCGGCGTCGGTCGTGACCTCAGAGCCATCGACGACCAGAAGCGCCGGGAAACTGACCTCGGAGCCCAGCTCGCCATCGAGCTTCTCGACCTCGACGACGTCCCCGACAGCCACCTTGTACTGCTTGCCGCCGGTCTTGACGATCGCGTACATGAGTCGGAAGTCTCCTGCTGCTCGGTTTCGCTACTTCACCAGGTCTGCGGCGGACGTCCACCCCCGACCGCGTGATCGAGGATTCCTACCACGCCGCCGGTGCAGCGCCTCGGTGGGTTCCTGTCCCGGCGGCCGAGCGCACGGCCGACCGCCCCCGAAACAGGCGTTTAGCCTCTCCGCCCGTCCGGCGGCGAGAAGTTCTCACCCATCATACAGACCACGTTCTCGGTCCCGATCGACCGGGGCGGCAGCACGAAGCGGAACCGGCCGCGAAAGCCGGTGACAGGCGAGCCGGGCCAGGCTACGGCCGCTGGATCGGGCAGGTCAAATCGCGCCAACCGACTTTCGAAAGTGCCGCTTTCGGACCTGCGCTTGCTACCTTGAGTCGCCGTTCGAATGAATCTGGGGACACGTAGCGTGACTGACATTGCATCCGAAGCCGACCGGGACGAGCGCGCCATCCCCGAAGCCCCACCCGGGCGCGCACGGATGCACCGGTTCGGCCCGATGCTGTTGGGCCTGCTGGCCGCTGTGCCGCCGCTGATGATGCTTCGGGAAGTGCTGCGCTACCCGCAGATGCACTTCTACGACTACTGGTGGGTGCTGCTCGACATCACGGGTGAGGACGGGACGCTGCGCCCGGCGGCGCTGTTCGGCTTCCGCAACGAGCACCCGTTCGTGCTGCCGAGCCTGCTGTTCTGGCTCAGCGCCCGGTTCGGGCACGGGCTCAACCAGCTGTTGGGACTGCTGGTCATCGCCTTCGGCATCGGCTGCGTGCTCCTGGTGTGGGCGATGCTGCCGAAGACGCTGAACCGCTGGCAGCGCGCGGGGCTGGTGGCGGCGGCCTCGACGCTGGTGTTCAACCCGCACGGCATCCACAACTACGTGCGCTCGATGAGCGGGGCGTCCTGGATCCTCGCGCTGCTGCTGGTGCTGGCCGCGTTGCTGGCGATGCAGCGGGAGCACCGGGTGCTGGCGATCACCTTCGGCCTGCTGGCCTCGATCAGTTACGGCACGTCGTTCGCGGTGTGGCCGGCGCTGGCCCTGGTGGCCTGGCTGCGCGGTGATCGACGACGCTCGGTGGCCGCGCCGCTGGTGGTCGGGGTGATCGTGGTCGCCGCCTGGCTGGTGCTGCGCGGCCCGCAGGGCGGTGGCGGCAGCTCTCCGACCGACGATCCGGCGCAGGCCATGCTCGCCGGGCTGAGCATGCTCGGCATGGTTTGGACCGGCACCGAACCGACGGTGGCGCTGATCGCGGGCGTGGCGGGTTTGGCGGTGCTGGTGCTGCACGCCCGGCAGAGCTCGCAACAGCGCAGCAGCGCCGCGGTTTGGTGGGGGCTGGCGATCTACGCCGTCGGATGCGCGGTGATGATCTCCGGATCGCGCGCCGCGTTCGGCGAAGCCGCCGGGTTGCAGAGCCGCTACAACAGCATGACCGCCGCGCTGTGGATCGCGCTGCTGGTGATCGTGGTCGGCTGGCCGCGCTGGCCGAAGATCCGCACCGTCGCGGTGGCCACCACGGTGTTGGCCACCGTCGCGCTCGGCGCACCGATGGCGCAGGGCGTGCGGGCCGATGCGCCGAACCAGGACCTGCTGGCCATCGCCGCGCGCATCGGCCACCCCGATGCGTTCGTCGACCGGTTCCCCGAACCGGATCGGCTGCTGCCTCGGCTGCGGGCCCTGGGGCACTACCCGTTCTCCGCGGAATTCACCCTGGGCTGCCCCGACGGCGTGAACATCGGCGATCGGGTCAACACCGCTAACTGGCGAACGCCCAGCGTTGGCGCGCTGCGCGAGCCGCGCCCGGACGGGCGCGATGTGGTGCTCAACGTCGAGACCGACCAGATCCACGGCGGTGCCCGGATGCTGAGGGGCTGGGCGATCTCCGGGATCGAGCGCGCCCGGTGCGTTGTCGTGCTCGACCAGGCCGACACGGTGGTCGGCGGCGGAGTGGTCGACATCCCGCGCTCGGACGCCGAAGCCCAGACACCCGGCATCGAGATCGGGCTGGGCTTCCAGGCCGTCGCCCCGGCGCAACCCGGCCCGCTGCGCGTCGCCTTCAACTTCCCCGACGGCTGGTGGATCCGGCCCCTCACCGAAAGTCCGCAGGTCACGTCATGACTGAAGCCGCGCATCCGGAGGTCTCGCTGCTCGCCCCGGCCAAGAACGAGCAGCAGAACCTGCCGCAGCTGTTCGCCGAGACCCGCGAGGCGATGAAACAGCAGCACCGGTCCTGGGAACTGCTGGTCGTCGACGACGGCAGCACCGACGACAGCTGGCGGGTGATCACCGAGCAGGCGCAGTCGGATCCCCGGTTCCGCGGCATCCGGTTGCGGCGCAACTTCGGCAAGGCCGCCGCGCTGGCCGCCGGGGTCGCCGAGGTCCGCGGTCGGCTGCTGGTCACATTGGACGCCGACCTGCAGGACGACCCCGCCGAGATCCCCCGGCTGCTGGACGAACTCGACGGAGCCGATCCGGCGGACCTGGTCAGCGGGTACAAGGCGCAGCGGCAGGACCCGCTGGGCAAACGGCTGCCGTCGAAGGTGTTCAACTGGATCACCGGGCTGATCACCGGCCTGAAGCTGGCCGACCACAACTGCGGGCTCAAGGCGGCGCGGACCGAGGTCTACCGGCGCGTGCCGCTGTACGGCGAACTGCACCGCTACATCCCGGCGCTGGCGCACCAGCTCGGCTACCGGGTCCGCGAGCGCGCGGTGCACCACCGGCCGAGGATGCACGGCAAGTCCAACTACGGGCTGGAGCGCTACGCGCGCGGTGCGCTGGACCTGCTCACCGTCGTCGCGCTCACCCGCTACGGGCGGCGGCCGGCGCACCTCTTCGGCGGGCTCGGGATGCTGGCCGCAACGATCGGCACGCTGATCCTGCTCTACCTCACCGGCGTCTGGCTGTTCACCGACCAGTCGATCGGCACCCGTCCACTGTTGACGCTGGGCATCCTGCTGGAGATCTTCGCGGTGCAGATGATCTCGCTGGGTCTGCTCGCCGAACTGGTCCTGCACCGCACGGGACGGGACCGCGATGTGGATGTCCTCGTGGCCGACCATGCCACCGCCCCCGACCACGTCCAGAGCGCGTGACGGTCAGGTGGGAATTCCGGTAAGAACCAGCATTCCCGCTCGCCGCCGGGCATGTTCCGGGGTGCACGGGCGGGGTGCGCACAACTGCGGACGATGACCGCCCGTATGGTCTCCCCGTGCACCTTGGGTCGGCGAAGAAACTTCGACTGCTCGCCTCGGTCCTCGGGCTGGTCGCCACCGTGCTGGCGCTGCTCGTGCCGTTCTTGCCCGTCAACCACGACGTGGTGACCCTGCGGTGGCCGACCGCCCAGGGCACCAGGTCGGTATCCGCACCGCTGGTCGCGTACTCGCCGCTGTGGCTCGACGCGAAAGTGCCGTGCGCGGCCGCCCGCGGCCTGGACGCACGCACCGCCGGGCCGGGCATCCTGCTGAGCACCAACCCGCCGTCGTCGGACTACGGCAAGCTGACCGGTCTGGTGCTGCAAGTCGACGGCGGCCAGGCCGCGCTGTTCTCCAAGGGACAGCAGGTGAGCACCGTGGCGCTGCCCGCGGGCAACTGCACGATCGCGGTGCGCGCCAACGCCTCCGGCACCACTTCCAGCATCGGCAACCAGCAGTGGGCGCGCATCGGCGGCGACCAGCGGCCACAGCTGACCGGCATCTACTCCTCGCTGGACAACGCCGTGGACGACGTGCGCGGCCTGGCCTTCGAGGCACGCGTGGACAACCGGTTCAGCAGCTACGCGACACCGCTGAAGATCTTGGTGATCGCACTGGCCGTGGCGGCGTTCATCGGCTCGGTGATCTGCCTGCACCGGTTGGACGTGCGGGCCGGGCGGCGCCCGCCGCGCCTCGCCCCGCGCGGCTGGTGGAAGCCGACGTTGCGCGACGCGGTGGTCTACGCGGCACTGGTCGTGTGGTGGCTGGTCGGCGCGATGACCTCCGACGACGGCTACGTGCTCAGCATGGTGCGATCGGCGCAGAGCGCCGGGTACGTCAGCAACTACTACCGCTGGTTCGCCAACCCAGAGTCGCCGTTCGGCTGGTTCTACGAGTTCTACTCGCTGTGGGTGCAGGTTTCGACGTCCACGCCGTGGGTTCGGTTGCCCGCGCTGCTGATGGGCGTCATCAGCTGGCTGTTGATCAGCCGCGAGGTGCTGCCCCGCCTCGGGCAGCAGGTGCGCCGCAGCAACGCCGCCGGTTGGGCCGCGGCAGCGGTGTTCTTGGCGTTCTGGCTGCCCTACAACAACGGGCTGCGGGCCGAACCGGTCGTGGTGCTGTTCTCGCTGCTGGCGCTGTGCGCCGTCGAACGCGCGGTGGCGACCGGGCGGCTGATGCCCGCCGCGCTGGGCCTGGTCGGCGCCGCGTTGTCGGTGGGCGTCAACCCGCACGGACTCGTCGCGGTGCTGCCCTACATCGCCGCGCTCAAACCGCTGTGCCGAATGGCGCGCAAGCGGGCCCAGGAATTCGGCTGGGTGCCGGTGCTGGCGCCGATCTCCGCGTCCGGGTTCGTGATCCTGACGTTGGTGTTCTACGACCAGACCTGGCAGTCGGTCATGGACGCGATGGAACTCAAGACCACCTTCGGTCCCAACGGCCGCTGGTACGAGGAGCTCAACCGCTACAGCCTGCTGTTCAGCCAGAGCCCGGACGGTTCGCTGACCCGCCGGTTCCCGGTGCTGCTGGTGGTCCTGTGCCTGGCGACCTGCGCGGTGGTGCTGCTGCGGCGCGGCCGGATCCGGGGCGCCGCACTCGGCCCGAGCCGACGACTGCTCGCGATCACCGCGCTGTGCTTCGTGGTGCTGGCCCTGACCCCGACCAAGCACACCCACCACTTCGGCATCTTCGCCGCGTTCGGCGGCGCGCTGGCGGCGCTGACCGCACTGGCCACCAGCAGCACCGTGTTGCGGTCGCGGCGGAACCGGTCGGCGTTCGTGGCCGGGCTGATGGTGATCCTGGCGTTCGCGGCCACCGGGCCGAACGCCTGGTGGTACGTCTCGGGTTGGGGCATACCGTGGTTCGACAAACCACCGTCGGTCGACGGGCACCGGGCCAGCACGCTGTTCCTGATCTTCGCCGGGATCGCCGGGATCATCGCGCTGGTCGAGCACCTGCGCGTCGACGAGAACAACCCGAAGGTCGTCGACGAGCGGTGGGGCAAACCGGAAAAGCGCAGCCGGGCGTTGCGGCTGGGCACCGCGCCGCTCGCGGTGCTGTGCGCGCTGATGGTGTTCGGCGAGATCGCCGCGTTCGCCAAGGCGATCCAGGAGCAGGGCAACAGCTACACCCTGGGTACCGACAACATCAAGCAGCTCACCGGATCCAGTTGCGGGTTGTCGGACTACATCGAGGTGGAAACCGATCCGCAGGCCAGCATGCTGCCGGTGTCGGCCCAGCAGCCATCGGTGGCCGCGCCCGCGAAGAACCCGGACCTGAAGCTCCCGCCGCGTCGGGTGGCGGACCGGGAGACCGCCGCGCAGTACCTCCAGTCCAAACAGGACGGTTTCACCCGCCCCGGAGTGCCCTCCGACGACGGCGCCGACCCGGACGCGCCGAGTTGGCGGCCACCGCACCAGTTCGGCGGCGACAACGCGCCGGTGTGGGGCAGCTACGACGAGGCCGGTAGCGGCACCGGCGAGCTGCGCACGCCCTGGTACGACCTGCCGGAGTCGGCCCGCAGCGGCGACGTTCCGGTGGTGCTGAGCCTGGCGGGCGCGGAGACCGGCGCGAACTTCGTGGTCTTCGAATTCGGCAAGGACACCGACCGCGGCTTCCAGCTCACCGGTCGCTACACCGTGCACCAAGGTCCGCCGCCCGGGTGGCGGGACCACCGGTACATGCTCGGCAGCGAGGCCGAGGGGGCGACGAAGATGCGGATGATCGCGGTCGACCAGACCCTCGGCGCGGAAGGCTGGCTGGCGGTGAGCGCGCCGCGGGTGCCGAAGCTGACCCGCATGACCGAGGTCATCGGCAACGGTGCGACGTTCGTGGAGTGGCCCGCCGCCCTGGTGCACCCGTGCCTGCGGATCTCCGGGCTGTACAACGGGATCGCCGAAATGCCGCAGTTCCGGGTGTCGGCCGGGGAGGAGGTCCGCGACATCGGTGAGGGCTGGTCTTCGCCGGATGCGGGCGGCCCGTTCGGTTGGCTGACGGTGGCCTCAAGCGTCCGCGAACTGCCGACCTACCTGCGCAACGATCCGCAGCAGGACTGGGGCTCGCTGTTCGTGGTGCACCCCTACGATGCGGACGCGCTGCCCGCGCAGGCGGCGCTGGAGGTGCACTCGGAAACCCACTGGGGCACCTGGTCACCCGGCCCGTTGACGCAGTCCGTGGAACTACCGGGCGACATGCCCAGTTCCGACGACCGCACCGACATCCCGACCTTCGACGACGAAACGGACTGACGGGGCCGGACCAGTATCGAGCACGGGTACCCGGTGTCGGGGCTCGCGGGCATCATGGTCGGGTGAGTTGGTATCGGGAGCGGCCGCCGATCGGTGTCCTGGCCGGGGCGATCGCGTGCGTGTGGACGCACGGCGCGGACGCGGACGGCCACGTGCAGCGCGTCGTGCCGGACGGCTGCGTGGACCTGATCTGGATGGGCGACCGGCTCGACGTGGTCGGGCCGGACACCGCCGCCCGAGTCGCGGCGCTGCCGCCGGGCAGCCGCATCACCGGGATCCGTGCCAAGTCCGGTGCCGCCCGCCTGCTGCTGGGCAACCTCCCCGCAGCCGAGCTGCGCGATCTCCAGGTCGACAGCACCGACGTCTGGGGCGCGTCCGCACAGGCCGCGGTGGACGAACTGGGGGCGGCCGAAGACCTGGGCCAGGCGGGGCGGATCCTGGAGCGGTTCGCCTGCGCGCGACTGCCGGAGTACGAGCCCGACCGGGCGCTCGAACCGGTGGTTACCGCCCTCGACGTCCCGGCGCCGCCGTCGATCCCGATGCTCGCCGACACCCTCGGGCTCTCCGAACGGCAGCTGCGACGACGCGTCACCGCCGCCGTCGGATACGGCCCGCAGACCCTCACCGGCGTGCTCCGCCTCCAGCGGGCGACACGACTCGGCGTGCGGCGTCGCGGGCTGGCTGAGCTCGCGCACACCGTCGGCTACGCCGACCAAGCCCACCTGACGCGCGAGTTCCGACGGCTCACCGGCCTGACCCCACGCCAGTACTTCACGGCGCGCTGACACCAGCCGCTCGGCCGAAGCCGGAATGGCCGATCCGTTCTTGAACGAATCGGCCATTCCGCGCGCTGATCAGCCCTCGGTGTTCGCGTCCTCCACAGGCGGCCCAGCCGGGCGCGACGCGGAGCGGCGGCCCCGCCGAACCGGCGCGGCCGGCGCGATGCTCACCACTGCGTCGTCGGCGGGCGGCTGCGATTCCGCCGGTTTGCTGACCACCAGCGGCGCCACCGGCGCACCGGTGCTGCCCGCGGCCCGCGTCGCCTTCCGGCGCGGCCGACCGTTGACGACCGGTTCGGCCGGTTCGGCCACCGACTGGGGCTCGACCGGCGCCGGAGCGACCTCGACGACCTCCGGCTCGATGACCGGGGTGGATGCGGCCACCGGTTCGGGCTCCGGTGCGGGTGGGACCGGCGCCGAAACCGGCTCGGCCACCACGACCTCCGGCTCAGCGGGCTCGGCGGCCTCCGGTTCCACGACCTCGGCCACCGGCTGCACCTCGACCGGCTCGGCGGCCACCGGCTCCACCACCGCGGGCTCCGGCTCCGCCACCACGGCGGGCTCGACCACGGCGGGCTCCGCCACAGGCTCTGGCTCCGGCTCGGTCTTCACCGGCTCCGGCGGTTTCACGACCTCGTGCTTGGCCTCGCTACGCGGCTCCGGCGCGACGGGCTGTTCCGCCGGTGCCTCGTGCTGCTTGCCGCGGTGCCGGTTGCGGCGGGTGCCGTTGCTCGCCGCCGCCTGGCCGTTGGCCTGCGTGACGGGGTCGGTCGAGACGATCAGGCCGCGACCCCGGCAGTGCTCGCAGGTGCTGCTGTAGGCCTCCAGCAGGCCGGTGCCGACCCGCTTGCGGGTCATCTGCACCAGGCCCAGCGAGGTCACCTCGGCCACCTGGTGGCGGGTGCGGTCCCGGCCCAGGCATTCGGTGAGGCGGCGCAGCACCAGGTCGCGGTTGGATTCCAGCACCATGTCGATGAAGTCGATGACGATGATGCCGCCGATGTCGCGCAACCGGAGTTGGCGGACGATCTCCTCGGCCGCCTCCAGGTTGTTGCGGGTCACCGTCTCCTCCAGGTTGCCCCCGGAGCCGGTGAACTTGCCGGTGTTGACGTCGATGACCGTCATGGCCTCGGTGCGGTCGATCACCAGGTAACCGCCGGAGGGCAACCAGACCTTGCGGTCCAGTGCCTTCGCGATCTGCTCGGTGATCCGCTGCTCGGTGAACACGTCGTTCTTGCCGACGTGCTTGTACAGCCGCTGCGCCAGGTCCGGCGCGACGTGGTGGACGTAGGCCTCGATGGTGTCCCACGCGTCGGGGCCCTGCACCGTCATGGCCGAGAAGTCCTCGGTGAACAGGTCGCGAACGACCTTGATCAGCAGGTCCGGCTCCTCGTAGAGCAGCTGCGGGGCCTGCGCGCCGGGCGTCTCGGCCTTCTCCTTGATGACCTCCCACTGGGCCTGCAACCGCCGCACGTCGCGGTCCAGCGCCTCTTCGCTGGTGCCCTCCGACGCGGTGCGGATGATCACCCCGGCGTTCTCCGGCACGATCCGCTTGAGGATCTCCTTGAGCCGCTTGCGCTCGGTGTCCGGCAGCTTGCGGCTGATGCCGGTCGCACCGCCGCCCGGCACGTACACCAGGAATCGGCCCGGCAGGCTGATCTGCGTGGTCAGCCGCGCGCCCTTGTGACCGACCGGGTCCTTGGTGACCTGCACCAGCACGCTGTCGCCGGTCTGCAGGGCCTGCTCGATGCGGCGAGCCTTGCCGGCCAGCCCGGCCGCGTCCCAGTCCACCTCACCGGCGTAGAGCACCGCGTTGCGGCCCCGGCCGATGTCGACGAACGCCGCCTCCATGCTGGGCAGCACGTTCTGCACGCGCCCCAGGTAGACGTTGCCGACCAACGAGCCGGAACCCGACGAGGTCACGAAGTTCTCGACGAGGACGTTGTCCTCCAGCACCGCGATCTGGGTCTGGTCGCCGTTCTGCCGGACCACCATCTTGCGGTCCACCGATTCGCGGCGGGCCAGGAACTCCGCCTCGGAGAGCACCGGCGCCCGGCGGCGCCCGGCCTCCCGGCCGTCCCGGCGGCGCTGGCGCTTGGCCTCCAGGCGGGTCGAGCCCTTGACCGCGCGGACCTCGTCGTCGCTGCTGTCCTGGCGGGTCTCCGCGGCAGGCTCCCGGACGTGCACGACGGTGTTCGGCGGATCGTCCTCGCGGGTGCCGCTCTCGTCGTCCGCGGTGCCCTTGCGGCGGCGGCGACGCCGACGGCGCCGGTTGGAGTCACCCCCGCCCTCGGACTCGGCGGATTGCTCTTCGGCGGTCTCCTCGGCAGCCGGTTCGGCGGCTTCGGCAGCGGTGTCCTCGGCGGCCTCGGACGGCTCTTCTTCGCCACCCGATTCGCCATCGGCACCGCGCCCCCGGCCGCGACCCCGGCGGCCCCGCCGCCGACGGCGGCGACCAGCGGGCTCGGACTCGTCCTCGCCCTCGGCGGCCTCCGCCGACTCGGTGGTCGTGGCGGGCTCGGCAGGCTCCGGCTCCGCTTCCGCCTGCTCAGGCTCGGCCTGCTGCGCGGGCTCCTCCTGCGCCTGCGGCGCCAGGAACATCGCCTCCGGGGCGGCGAAGACCGGCGTCAGCCCCGGCGCGGACGTCGGCTCGGCCCCGGCGGACGCGAAGTCGGCGGCTGGCACCGCCGACGCCGACTCCTCAGCGGCGGCCTCGGCCTCCGGCGAGTTCGACGGCTCCGCCAGCAGCTCGGGGTGCAGGGCCTGCACCACCTGCAGAGCGATGTCGCGGTCGATGTTCGACTGGGCGCTGCGGACCGATTCGCCGATCGATTCCAGCGCCGTGATGATCTCCCGGCTGCTGGCTCCCAGCAGCTTGGCCAGTGCGTGCACCCGAAGCTTGGCCGGCAGCTCGATCGTGCCCTGCTCTTCTCGGGTAGGTGTGGGCGATTGCCCGCTGGCGTTCCCAGCGGGCCTATCCATGTTCAACATCCAGCTCCTCCGCCCCCGGGCGCGTCCTGGTGGACGCGGCCGCACAGAGGCATGTGCGTTCTCCGGTCTCCGTCACCATCGGGCGACGGCAATTCTGGTAGTCCCTCCGCCCCGGACCTTCAGGCCGGGAAGTCATACGGCGGGTCGACGACGTCCGCGCCGTCCGTCACCCGGCCACGGGCTCTCCCGCCGGACTTCGGTCGCCGCCTGAGTCCTGGGCCAACGGGTCGGCAATGCCTCCCCCGTCGTCGAGCCGACCCTGCTCCAGCCGGGTCGCGCTCGCGGCGGCCGACGGTGCCAGACCGGCGACGACACGCAGGGCGCTCAGTACGTCGTCGGGTCGTACGACCGGTGTTGTCTGCCGCACGACCGTTACAAGTATCCCATACGGTTCCGATGCCTTCGGCCAATCGTCCACCCGGGCGGTCGAGGCCGAATTTCGATCACTCTGCGCGACCGGTTGACCACTGTCCCGAACCGCCGCGCTGACCAGCGCCGCTCGTGCGTCGATGGTGCGGTGGCCGTCCTTGGTCATCCGCTCCACCGGAGCGCTTTCGGCGGCCATCAGCGCCGCCACCGCGTCGCGCAGCTCGCCGACGTCCGTGCCGGGAAGATCGATCCGCCACCGGCTCACGCCCAGCCGGTCGGCCAGCGCGCCCGGCGCGGCCTCCGCCGCGTCGAGCACGTCGATGCCGTCGGGCAGCGCGGCGTTGAGCTCGTCGCGCAGCACCACCGGGTCGAGTCGTTCGACGAGTTGGAGCTCCACGTACTCAGCCTCGCTGGACACGCCGGTGGGTACCGCGCCCGCCCAGGACACCTTCGGGTGCGGGCTGAAGCCCTGCGAATACGCCATCGGAACCCCGGCACGGCGCAGCGCGCGCTCGAAGGTGCGCGCCACGTCCCGGTGCGAGGTGAATCGCAGCCGCCCCCGTTTGGCGTAGCGCAGCCGCAGCTTCTGCACGGGTGGCGCCGAGGGATTGGGATGATCTCGCCGACTCAGGATGTCCTCCCCGACCAGTGATCGTCATCGGCGGTCGTGGTCGACCGGTTCCGATGCCGGTGCTTGCTTGCTCAACCGCAGTGCCACAACACCTGCGGGTCATGTTTCGAAGGACCGTACCCTGGCGGCCAACCCCGCACCGAGTGCTCGACCGACCGTAGTGCCCGGATCCCCTGTTCCGCGGACCGCCCGTCCGTCAGCCGTTGGTGAAGGCCGGGTTGCGGACCGGAGCGCCCTGGCCGACCGGGGAGATCGGCAGCAGCTTTCGCCCAGTCGGGCCGATCTCGATGTCGGTGCCCATGGTCGGGCACACACCGCAGTCGAAGCACGGCGTCCACCGGCAGTCGTCCTGCTCGCGGGCGTCCAGCGCGTCCTGCCAGTCGGCCCACAACCACTCCTTGTCCAACCCGGAGTCGAGGTGGTCCCACGGCAGGACCTCGCCCTCGCCGCGCTCCCGAGTGGTGAACCAGTCCACGTCCACGCCCAGCGGCACCAATTCGGCAGCGGCGCAGGAAACCCAGCGCTCGAACGAGAAGTACTCGTTCCAGCCGTCGAACCGGCCGCCGTCGCGCCACACCCGCTCGATCACCCGCCCGATCCGGCGGTCGCCCCGGGACAGCAGCCCTTCGATCAGGGAGGGCTTGCCGTCGTGGTAGCGCATGCCGATGTTGCGGCCGAGACCGCGGTCGGAGTTGATCTCCTGGCGCAGCTTGCGCAGCCGGTCGTCGATCGTGTCCGGGTCGGTCTGCGACGCCCACTGGAACGGTGTGTGCGGCTTGGGCACGAAACCGCCGATGGAGATGGTGCAGCGGATGTCCTTGCGTCCCGTGGCCTGCCGACCGGCCCGGATGACCTCTTTGGCCATCTCGGCGATCTGCAGCACGTCGTCGTCGGTTTCGGTCGGCAGCCCGCACATGAAGTACAGCTTGACCTGCCGCCAGCCACCTGCGAACGCGGCCGAGACGGTGCGGATCAGGTCCTCCTCCGACACCATCTTGTTGATCACCCGCCGGATCCGCTCGCTACCGCCTTCGGGCGCGAAGGTCAGTCCGGAGCGGCGGCCGTTGCGGGACAGCTCGTTGGCCAGGTCGATGTTGAACGCGTCCACCCGCGTCGACGGCAGCGACAGCCCGGTGTTGGTGCCCTCGTAGCGGTCCGCCAGGCCCTTGGTGATCTCGGCGATCTCGGAGTGGTCGGCCGAGCTCAGCGACAGCAGTCCGACCTCTTCGAAGCCGGTGGCCGCCAGACCGCGCTGCACCATCTCACCGATGCCCTCGATGGACCGTTCCCGAACCGGCCGGGTGATCATCCCGGCCTGGCAGAACCGGCAGCCGCGGGTGCAGCCGCGGAAGATCTCCACGCTCATCCGCTCGTGCACGCTCTCGGCCAGCGGCACCAGCGGTTGCTTGGGGTACGGCCAGTCGTCGAGCTCCATGGTGGTGCGCTTGAAGACGCGGTAGGGCACCCGTTCGTGATTGGGCACCACCTGGTCGATCGCACCGTCCGGGCGGTAGCTGACGTCGTAGAACTTGGGCACGTAGACGCCGCCGGAGGAGGCCAGCCGCAGCAGCAGTTCGTCCCGGCCACCTGGCCGCCCCTCGGCCTTCCAGCGCCGGATGGCCTCGGTGATCTCCAGGACGGCTTCTTCCCCGTCGCCGAGCACGGCCGCGTCCAGGAAGTCCGCGATCGGCTCGGGGTTGAACGCGGCGTGTCCGCCCGCCAACACGATCGGATGATCATCGGTGCGGTCGACGGCGTGCAGCGGGATTCCCGCGAGGTCGAGTGCGCTGAGCAGGTTGGTGTAGCCCAGCTCAGTGGCGAAGCTGATGCCCAGCACGTCGAAGGCACCGACCGGGCGATGGGCGTCCACGGTGAACTGCGGGATGCCGTGTTCGCGCATCAGCGCTTCCAGGTCCGGCCACACCGAGTAGGTCCGTTCGGCCAGCACATCGGGCTGCTCGTTGAGGATCTCGTAGAGGATCTGCACGCCCTGGTTGGGCAGTCCGACCTCGTAGGCGTCGGGGTACATCAGGCACCACCGAACGGCGACGTCGTCCCACGCCTTCACCGTCGCGTTGAGCTCGCCACCCACGTACTGCACGGGTTTGGAGACGCGCGGCAACAGCGGTTCCAACCTGTCGAAAACGGACTCCACACGCACCCGGCCAGGGTAGAGGTTCGCCCCCTGCCGAAGGGAAGCGGGCGATTCCGGCACATCGCAGGCGCGGCTCAGGGCCTGACCGGTGCGTGGACGTGAGTGGCGGAGACGCCGATTTCGCGCGAAATCGGCGCTCGCTCAAACGTCGCGGGTGAACCAGATTTCGTCCCGGTCGTCGCCGGTGGCGACCCGCACCGCGCCCGGCCAGCGGCCGCGCTCGACCCAGCCTTGGGCCTCGTAGAAGCGCTCCAGGTCGTGCCCGCTGCGGGTGACCAGGTCCAGCTTCTCCAGGCCGATCGCCTGCGCCTGCACCAGGACCGCATCGAGCAGCTTCTTGCCCCAGCCCTTGCCCTGCAGCTCGGGATCGACGGCGAGCCAGACGAGCTCACCGGTGTGCTTGCGGACCGGCAGCTGACGCTGTCGCAGCACCGCGAGACCGACCAGCACGTGCTGCTGGCCGATGGTGATCAGGTGCACCTTCTTGCCGCGGACGTCCTCGACGAGCGAGGCGGCCGCCGCGCGCAGCTGATCGATCGAATCGGTGGGGCTGAAGCCGACCGCGCCGCCCGCGACGGTGACCCGTCCCCACAGGTCCGCGAGCGCGTCCACCAGGTCCGGGTGCGGGGTGTCCACCCGGTGCGGCCCGGAGATGAAGCCGTCGGCGTCGATGTTGCTCCCGGTCAATTCGGTCAGAGCTCCGGGAACCACAGCTTGAGCTCGCGCTCGGCCGACTCGGCGGAGTCGGAGCCGTGCACGAGGTTGAACTGGACTTCCAGGCCGAAGTCACCGCGGATGCTGCCCGGCGCGGCCTTGTCCACCGGGTCGGTGCCACCGGCCAGCTGCCGGAACGCCGAAATGGCGCGCGGGCCCTCGACGCACGCGGCCACGACCGGGCCGGAGGTGATGAACTCGATCAGCGAGCCGAAGAAGCTCTTCCCGTCGTGTTCGGCGTAGTGCTGCTCGGCGAGTTGGCGGTCGACGTTCTTCAGCTCCAGCGCGACCAGCTTCAGGCCCTTGCGCTCGATGCGGCTGATGACCTCGCCGACCAGCCCGCGCTCGACACCGTCGGGCTTGACCAGGACCAGGGTGCGCTCGCTCACGGTTGTCTCTCCTCACTACCTTCGGCGCCGGGTGCCACGGTGCACCGCGCCCGATTTGCCAATCAGCGTATCGATGCAGGTGGCACACCGACCGACGGCCCTGCCTCAGTCCGGTGCGATCAACTCGACGCTCGGGAAGTACGTGCGATACCGGCGTGCATCGCGCGTCAGCAGACGGAGTCGGCTCACAGCTGCGTGGGCACCGATGTAGAAGTCGGGCAGTGGTGACCGCTGCTCACCTCCTCGTCTGCGGTAGTCCTGGAAGCACTTTCCCGCGAGGAACGCCGCTGACCACGGCAGCGGCGTTCGAACGTAGCGGACCGCAGTAACTCGATGGTGGCTGGTCAGCGCTGCGGCGGCAGGGTCTTGGTCCACAGCGAGCGCCCCGCCTGGTCCCGGAGGTCCACCCGCAGCTCTCCGGTCCGGCCGTCGATGTTGACCTCGCCGAAGTGCTGGAAGCCTTCCAACGGGGAGGCGCCCTGGCGGGTCGGCGCGCTGACGAACACCGGTTCCGGACCAAAAGTCGAGTCCAGCTCGTTCGGCCCGAACGCACCGGCGTGCAGCGGACCGGAGACGAACTCCCAGAACGGGTCGAACCCGGCGAAGGCCGCGCGTTCCGGCGCGTAGTGGATCGCCGCCGAGTAGTGCACGTCGGCGGTCAGCCAGACGATGTTGCGCACCGACCGGCGGCTGATCTCCTGCAGCACCCAGGCCAACTCCGCCTCGCGCCCGTTGGGCGCGCCCGGCAGACCGTTGGCGACGGCCTCGATCTTGTCGCCGTCGGGCACCACGATGCCGATCGGCATGTCCGAGGCGATCACCTTCCAGGTCGCGCGGGACCGGGAGAGCTCGTCGACCAGCCAGCGCGCCTGGCGGTCGCCGAGGATGCGCTCCGGTGCGGTGCCCGCCGAGTTCGGGTCGCGGTAGGTGCGCATGTCGAGCACGAACACGTCCAGCAGCGGGCCGTGCGAAACCTTCCGGTACACCCGACCGTCCACCGCGTCCTGGCGCCGCACCGGCTGCCACTCGTGGAAGGCCTGGAACGCGCGCTGCGCGAGCACATCGACCCGCTTCTCGGTGTAGCTGTCGGAGTCCAGGATCTCGCCCGGGTACCAGTTGTTGGTGACCTCGTGGTCGTCCCACTGCACGAGTTGCGGGACCTGCGCGGCGAAGCGGCGCACGTTCTCGTCGAGCAGGTTGTAGGCGAACTGCCCGCGGTATTCGGCCAGCGTTTCGGCGACCTTGGACTTCTCCGGGGTGACGATGTTGCGCCACACCCGGCCGTCGGGCAGCGTCACGGACTCCTGCAGCGGCCCGTCGGAGTACACCGTGTCGCCGCTGTGCAGGAAGAAGTCCGGGTTGCGGGCGGCCATCGCGTTGTAGATCGTCATGCCGCCGAGGTCCGGGTTGATGCCCCAGCCCTGCCCCACGACGTCGCCGGACCACAGGAACCGCAGGTCGCGCCGGTCACGCGGCACGGTGCGGAAGGAACCGGTCAACGCTTCGCTTTCGACGCGGCCGTCCAGGTCTTCGGCGATGACGCGGTAGTGCGCCTGCTGCCCCGGCGGCAGGCCGGTCAGCCGGAGCTCACCGGTGCCGTCGGTCTCCGGTGTCAGGACCGGGCCGGGAATCCGCACCGCGTGGCGGAAGTCGGCGTCGCGGGAGACCTCGACGAACATCCGCGATGGCCGGTCGGCGCGGGTCCACACCACGGCGCCGTCCGGCCGGGGGTCGCCGAGCTGCACGCCGTGGGTCAGGACCGGACGACCCGAGCGCGCGAAGGCCGGGGCGCCGGTCAGCAGCAGACCGGCTGCGGCCAGGCCGACAGAGGCACCACGTCGGAGCAGGTCGCGCCGGTTCAGGTCAGATTCGGGGCTCATGCGGCGGTTTCTATCCGCGCCAGGCGGCAATTCGATCACCGTTGGTCGACCGGAGGGTGAACGGTGGGTGCCGATTGGTCGTGCGCGTCGGTGATCTCCGGTGTCGGCGAACTCTGGTGCCGGGCTGATCGGCGCGATAGCTTCACGGTCAAACCGACTGGCCGGTCTGACAAGGAGGTCCGGATGCGCGCCGCCGTGCACACCGCCGCGAACCAGCCGATGCGGATCGAGCAACTCGCCGATCCCAAGCCGAAGGCCGGTGAGGTCGCCATCGACGTGCGGTCCTGCGGCGCCTGCCACTCCGACCTGCACGTGCTCAAGGGCGAGCTGCCGTTCCCGACCCCGACCGTGCTCGGCCACGAGGTCGCCGGGGTGATCTCGGAAGTCGGACCTGGCGTCACCGGGCTCGAAGTTGGCGACCGGGTGGTGACCAGCTTCATCATGCCGTGCGGTCAGTGCGAGCAGTGCGCGCGCGGCAACGAGGAGATCTGCCAGCGGTTCTTCGAGTTCAACCGGGGCAAGGGGCGGCTCTACGACGACGAGACCCGGCTGTTCCGGCCGGACGGCGAACCGGTGTGGATGTACTCGATGGGTGGTCTGGCCGAGCGCTGCGTCACGCCCGCGACCTCGGTCTACCCGGTTCCCGAGGGCGTCGAGCTGGCCGATGTCGCATCGGTGGGCTGCTCGACGATGACGGCCTACGGTGCACTGCGCCACGCGGCGAACGTGCAGGTCGGCGACACCGTGGCGGTGGTCGCGGCCGGTGGTGTCGGCTCGGCGCTGATCCAGCTGGCGGCGGTGTTCGGCGCGTCGATGATCATCGCGGTGGACATCAACGAGGAGAAGCTGGCCGGAGCTCGCGAGCTCGGCGCCACGCACGTGGTCAACTCGGCCGAGGTGGACGCCCCGGCAGCGATCCGCGAGCTGACCGGCGGGCGCGGTGTGGACGTCGCCTTCGAGGCGCTGGGCGCGGTGCCGACCTTCAACATCGCGCGGGATTCGGTGGTCGAGGGCGGGCAGATCGTGGTGGTCGGCATCGCCGCCCGGGGCACCACCGGTGAATTCGACCTGGCCACCATCGCCAGGCGGAAGCTGCAGATCAAGGGCTCCTACGGTGCGAAGCCGCGGCGCGACATGCCGGTCCTGCTGGACCTGGTGGCCCGCGGCCTGCTCCGCCCGCAGGACACGATCAGCCGCCACTACTCCTTCGACCAGGTCCAGGACGCCTACGACGCCCTGAAGCGCGGCGAGACCATCGGCCGCGCGGTCGTCGACATCGGCTGACGCACCTGCCTATCGCCCGCCTACCGAGCGGATCTGGCGAACAGCACGCCAGCGATCACCAGGGCACCACCGAGCACGGTGTTCCAGCCGACCGGCTCGGCTAGCAGGATCGCGCCCAGCGCCGTCGACCACAGCGGAGTCGCGTACGTGACGGTCGATGCGATGGTCGAGCCCGCCGCGCGGATCACCCGCAGGTTCAGCAGGAACGCCAGCCCGGTGCCCACCGCACCCAGCAGCACCAGAGCTCCGACGGCCGTCAGGCCCGGCCACCTGGGCACCGATCCGAATACCACCGCACCCAGCGCGAGTTGGGCCGTCGCGCAGGTGAGTTGCACGGTCGTCAGCGCGGCCGCCGACTCGGTGCGGCCGGAGAAGAACCGCCTGGTGTAGGCGAATCCGGCTCCGTAGCAGGTGGTCGCGCCCAGGCAGGCGAGGCTGCCGACCAGCACGCCGCCGCCGACGCCGTGCCACACGCCGAGCACCACGAGCACCCCGCCGAAGCCGATCAGCAGCCCGACGATCCGACGCGGCGTGGGGTTCTCCTGCGGGACCAGCAGGAGGACGAAGACGAGCGTGGTCAACGGAGTCGTCGCGTTCCATACCCCGGCGAGCACCGAGCTGACCTGCGTCTCGCCGTAGGCGAACAGGGTGAACGGCACGGCGTTGAGCAGCAACGCGACCACCGCGGCATGTCCCCAGGTGCGCAGGTCGCGGGGCAGCGAAGCGCGCTGCACGGCGCAGACTCCCCACAGCGTCGCGGCACCGAAGAGGCAGCGCGCCAGCGCCACCCACAGCGGCGCGACCCCGGCGTCGACCGCGACTTTGATCAGCACGAAGCTGGATCCCCAGATCGCCGACAACAGCACGAAGCCGGGCAGCCAATTCGTCCGCTCGCTGCCGCGCACCGCAACCGTCGCCACCCGTTCGGCCATGCCACCACCTTGTCGTCCGGCACCGCCGAATCCCGGCGGCTTTCGGCCATCACATTCGACCGGGCATCATGAGTCAAACAAGTAAATCTGAAATCACAATGAGAGTTGCTCATGTCGATCAACATCGCGCAGCTCCGCGCGTTCCTGGCAGTGGCCGACGAGGGCGGATTCGGCGCCGCCGCGGACGCGTTGCAGATCAGCCAGTCCGCCGTTTCGCACGCCGTGGCGGCGCTGGAGAAATCCCTGGGTTGCCGGGTGCTGATCCGCCAGGGCCCGCCCCGGCCCACGGCGTTCGGCGAGCGGATCCTCGACCACGCCCGCGCCGCCATCACCGCGACCGACACCATCCGCGCGCTGGCCGACCAACGGGACGGACGTCCCACGGGCACCGTGCGGCTGGCCGCGCCGCCGACCGTCTGCCAGGGCCTGCTGCCCGATCTGCTGGCGCGCTGGCGGGATGAGTTCCCGCAGCTGCGGATCCGGGTCTTCGAAGGTGAGGACGACGAGGTCGCCGACTGGCTGGCCTCGGCAACCGTCGATCTTGCGGTGCTCGTCGACCCGCCGACGGATGCGGGTGTGCCGATCGGCGAGGACCAGTTCCACGCGCTGCTGCCGCGCGACCACCCGCTCGCCGGGCAGCACGAGATCGACATCCGCGATCTCGACGACGACCCGTTCCTGCTGTCCTGCGGCGGCTGCGAACGGCACGTCCGCGACGCCTACCGGCAGGCCGGATCACGCCTCGAACCGACCCACCGGGTCCGGGAACTGGGCACCCTGCTGGCGATGGTCCGGGCCGGGGTGGGGGTCTCGGTGGTTCCCGGCCTGGCGGAAGCGATGCTCGACGACCGGCTGGTGCTGGTTCCGCTGCGCCAACGCGTCAAGCGAAGCCTCGTGCTCACCGGGCCGCGGGCCAAACCCTGGCACCCCGCCACGACCGCACTAATCGACACCATCCGCGCCGAAAACCGAACCAGCTAGTCCAGGGGATGGCGCCAACGCAGCCCCGGATACCGCGAAAAGCCCCGGTCAGTGGTGATCCACTCACAACCGTGCTCGATCGCGATGGCCGCGAGGTAGGCATCCGGGACCAGGTTGCCCTTCGCGTCGGCTTTGCGGCAGAGCTCAGTGAAGATCTCCCAGTGCCGCGGGCCGGGGTCAAGCTTCACTGCACGGTCTGAATTCATGATGTGATCAGCGATATCCACGGCAGCCGACGGCAACAAAGGCTCACGAAGAACGCGATTGCTTGTCATGATCCGGATGAAGCCACTCAGCACCACGGATGCCACACCCACCGGCTCAGGACCATTGAGCGCCTTCTCCAGCCACGCCCCGAACTCAGGCTGCAGTGGGTCTTGCCGGTTGTAAGCGGAAACGAAGATGTTTACGTCGCAAGCCAGCACTAGCGCTCCATGATGTCGAGCAAAGCGGCGTTGTCGTTGACGTCAACACCTGGCTGGTAGCCGCCCGTGTCCACCGGCGTGAGCCGGAACGGCTTTGCCTTCTCATGGATGCGTGAAAGGCGCTCTCGCGCGCTGTCCTGGAAGAACTCGCTCACAGTGCTGTGCAGATCCAAAGCCCGCCGCTTGATCTCCTCAAGGAGGTCCAGATCGACGGTGATCGTCGTTCTCGTCGTCGCCATACACACGAGTGTAGTCATGGTGCATCATGATGCACCAGTCTCGACCGGGTGAGATTCAGTCGGTCTGCTCCGGCGGATAGCCGAGTGGGTGGCCCAGCTGGTCGTAGAGCTGGCCTTCGCGCATCCGGCGGGCCACCTCGCGGCGCAGGTACAGGATGTAGCCCCAGACCAGGGCGAACACCAGGCCCATGATCCCGATCGCCGGGTGCACCAGGAAGCACACGATCGCGACGACCTGCAGGGCGAGCGCGACGCCGAGGCCCCACGGTCGCCGCTGCACGAACCCCGCGACCAGCATCAGCACCGCCAGCGCGATGACGATGCCGAAACCGGTGCTGGACACCCCGCTGTTGGACTTCCAGACCACCGGCAGCGCGAGCAGGAAGGCGATGAACTCCAGCACCAGCGTGCCCGCCATGATCCCGCGCAGGCCCTTCCACGGGTCGCGCACGCCGGGCGGCGCCTCCGGCAATCCCTTGCCGGGCTCGGGTTTCGACTGATCGGTCACGACTGCTCCAGTGTCTCGCCGCTCGCTCACGCCGGCTCCCTGCCGAACAGCGCGCGGGCCTCGCCCGCGGTCACCACGGACCCGGTGATCACCACACCACCGCCGGAGACCGACTCGCCGGGCTCATCGGTCTCCTCGGCCAGCTGGATCGCGGTCTCGACCGCGTTGTCCAACCGGGGCTCGACCACGATCCGGTCCGGTCCGAAGATGTCCTTGGCCACGCCCGCGAGCTCGTCGGGATCCATCGCGCGCGGCGAGGAGTTCTTGGTCAGCACGATCTCCTCGACCACCGGCTCCAGCTCGGCCAGGATGCCGCGCGCGTCCTTGTCGCCGAGCACACCGACCACGGCGACCAGTCGCCGGAAGGAGAACTCCGAGCTCAAGGCGTCGGCCAGCGCGCGAGCGCCGTGCGGGTTGTGGGCCGCGTCGATGAGCACCGTCGGCGCCGCCCGGACCCGCTCCAGGCGACCGGGGGTGATGACGTTGGCGAACGCCTCGCGGACCCGTTCGACGTCGAGTTGCCGGTCGGCACCGGCGCCGAAGAACGCCTCGGTGGCCGCCAGCGCCAATGCCGCGTTGCGCGCCTGGTGCTCGCCGTGCAGCGGCAGGAAGATCTCGTCGTAGACGCCACCCAGGCCTTGCAGCCGAAGCAGCTGCCCGCCCACCGCGACGGTCCGGGACAGCACGCCGAACTCGTGGCCTTCGCGGGCGACCGTCGCATCCACCTCGGCGACCCGGTCCATGATCGATTTCTGCGCCTCGGGCGACTGCGCAGCCACCACGGCGATGGAATCGGGCTTGATGATCCCGGCCTTCTCCTTGGCGATGCCCGCGAGGTCAGTGCCGAGATATTCGGCGTGGTCCAGCGCGATCGGACAGATCACCGCGATCTTCGCGTCGGCGACGTTGGTCGCGTCCCAGCTGCCGCCCAAGCCGACCTCGATCACCGCGGCCTCCACCGGGGCATCGGCGAAAGCCGCGAAGGCCATCCCGGTGAGCACCTCGAACTTGCTCATCCGAACATCGCTGCGGGAGTCCACGATGGACACGTACGGCGCGATGTCCCGGTACGCCTCGACGTAGCCTTCCGGGCTGATCGGCGCACCATCGATGCTGATGCGCTCGGTGGCCAACTGCAGGTGCGGGCTGGTGTAGCGGCCAGTGCGCAGCCCGAGGCCGCTGAGCAGCGCGTCGGTGATGCGCGAGGTCGACGACTTGCCGTTGGTACCGGCGATCTGCACCACCGGGTAGCTGTGCTGCGGCTCGGCGAGCAGATCGGTCAGTGCCCGGATCCGATCCAGCGATGGTTCGATCTTGGTCTCCGGCCAGCGCTCGTTGAGCTCGGCCTCCACCACGCGCAGCTCGTGCAACGCGGCGGGATCAGTGCCGGACAAGTGCTCACTCCCTAGCGCAGGATGACGAATGTCGAGGTCACAGTCTACGTCTCGGCCGTACCCCGGCCGCCGAAGACCCGCTCGGCCAGCAGCGCCTGGAAGTGCGGGCAGCTGGCGAGGTCGGCGTGCTCGCAGTCCAACGCGCACTCGATGAGCTCCAGCGACGTCCGCAGTTCGGCGATGCGCTGGCGGAGCTCGTCACGACGGCGGTGCATGATCTGCCGCCGGGCCTGCGGATCGGCGGCGGCGAACATCTCCCGGATCGCTTCGAGGCTCAGCCCCGCCTCCTTGGCCCGCATGATCATCGCGACCCGGTAGAGGTCGTCCGTCCCGTAGCGGCGGCGGCCCGCGACGCGCTCGGGCACCAGCAGCCCCATCGACTCCCAATGCCGCAGCACGTGGGTCCACACCGGACTGCTCACCGGCGACCTGGCCCTGCCGATCCTGCTCGGACTCGCCGAGGCCGCCCGCGCCAGCGGCGCGATCACCCCCGCCCAAGCCGAATCCTGGACCGCCGAACAACGCCGCCGCGCCGAAACCGACCGCCTCTGCTGCGCCCTACCGATCTTCGTAGCCGCCGCCACCAACCCGTGACCCGAAAAGGAGTGAAGGGCACCTTTGACCGGGTAAGCCGGTCAAAGGTGCCCTTCACCCGGCACACTGCCGAGTGATCAGCGCCGGGGCGGGTGATCAGTGCTGGGGTAGGGCTGCCAGGCGGGCGTTGATGCGGGCGATGTCGGCCTGGGCCGTTTCGCGGCGGGCCTTGATCTTGTCCACCACTTCGGCCGGGGCCTTGTCCAGGAAAGCCGGGTTGTTCAGCTTCTTGTCGGTGCCCGTCAGCTCCTTCTCCGCCACGGCGAGGTCCTTGGCCAGCCGCTTGCGTTCGGCGGCGAGGTCCACCGCACCCGAGAGGTCCAGCTCCACCGACACGGTCCCATCGGGCAATCCGACCTCGATGGACGTCGAGGAGGTGAAGCCGTCGGTCGGCTCGGCGATCCGGGCCAGCGCCCGCACCGCGGGCGCGTGGTCGGCCAACCCGAGCTCCGCGACGCCGCCGAGCTTCGCCGCGACCCGCTGACCAGGCTTGAGCCCCTGGTCGGACCGGAACCGGCGGATCTCGGTGATCAGCTTCTGCACCGCGAGGATCCGCTCCTCCGCCGCCTCGTCGGCGACCGCCCCGGACGCCTTCGGCCAGTCCGCGACGACCACGGAGTCACCGCCGGTCAACGAGGTCCACAGCGTCTCGGTGAGGAACGGGATCGTCGGGTGCAGCAGCCGCAGCAGCACGTCGAGCACGTACCCGAGCACCTCGCGGGTCTGCTCGGCCCGCCGCCCGCCGGCGTCGAGCTGCACCTTGGACAGTTCCAGGTACCAGTCGCAGAACTCGTCCCAGGTGAAGTGGTAGAGCGCCTCGGTGGCCTTGGCGAACTGGAAGTCCTCCAGCAGTTCGTCCACATCGGACACGACCTGGTCGGCGCGGTCCAGGATCCAGCGGTCGGCGTCGGTGAGCTCGGCCCGATCGGGCAGCAGCTCCGGCACTCGCGCGCCGTTCATCATGGCGAACTTGGTGGCGTTGAACAACTTCGTGCCGAAGCTGCGCGACCCGGCCACCCACTCCTCGCTGATCGGCGAGTCGGTACCGGGGTTGGCGCCGCGCGCCAGGGTGAACCGCAGCGCGTCGGTGCCGTAGGTGTCCATCCACACCAGCGGATCGACCGTGTTGCCCGCGGATTTCGACATCTTCTTGCCGTGCGCGTCGCGGACCATGCCGTGCAGCGCGATCACCCGGAACGGAACGGCACCGCTGGGCTCGCGATCCTTCATCGCGTACAGCCCGAGCATCATCATCCGCGTGACCCAGAAGAACAGGATGTCGTAGCCGGTGACCAGCACGCTGGTCGGGTAGAACTTGCGCAGATCAGCGGTGTCGGCTGGCCAGCCCATCGTGGAGAACGGCCACAGGCCCGAGGAGAACCAGGTGTCCAGCACGTCCTCGTCCTGGTGCCAGCCCTCGCCCGACGGCGGCTCGTCGTCCGGCCCGACGCACACGACCTCGCCGTTCGGGCCGTACCAGATCGGGATGCGGTGGCCCCACCACAGCTGCCGCGAAATGGCCCAGTCGTGCAGGTTGTCGACCCAGTCGAAGTAGCGCTTGGCCATCTCCGGCGGGTGCACCGCGACCCGACCATCGCGCACCGCGTCACCGGCGGCCTCGGCCAGCGGGCCGACCTTGACGAACCACTGCAACGACAGGCGCGGCTCGATCGGCTCCTTCGAGCGCGAGCTGTGTCCGACGCTGTGCAGGTACGGGCGCTTCTCCGCGACGATGCGGCCCTGCTCGCTCAGCGCCTCGCGGACGGCCACCCGCGCCTCGAAGCGGTCCATGCCGTCGAACTGCGTGCCGGTGTGCGCGATCCGTCCCTGCTCGTCCATGATCGTCAGCATCGGCAGGTCGTGCCGCTTGCCGATCTCGAAGTCGTTCGGGTCGTGCGCCGGGGTCACCTTGACCGCGCCGGTGCCGAACTCGGGATCGACGTGCTCGTCGGTGATGATCGGGATCTTGCGCCCGGTCAGCGGGAGTTCGATCTCGGTGCCGACCAGGTGCCGGTAGCGCTCGTCGTCGGGGTGCACCGCCACAGCGGTGTCGCCGAGCATCGTCTCGATCCGGGTGGTTGCGACGACGATCGAATTCTCCCCGTCGCCGTAGCGCATCGAGACCAGCTCGCCCTCGACCTCCCGGTGCTCCACCTCGATGTCGGAGATCGCGGTCCGCATCTGCGGCGACCAGTTGACCAGCCGCTCGGCCCGGTAGATCAGGCCGTCGTCGTAGAGCCGCTTGAAGATCGTCTGCACCGCGCGGGACAGCACGGCATCCATGGTGAAGCGCTCGCGGCTCCAGTCCACGCTGTCGCCGAGCCGACGCATCTGGGACAGGATGGCCCCGCCGTGCTTCTCCTTCCACTGCCAGACCCGCGCCACGAACTCCTCGCGGCCCAGGTCGCGGTGGTCGATCCCCTCGTCGCGGAGCTGCCGCTCGACGAGCGCCTGCACTGCGATGCTCGCGTGGTCCATACCCGGCAGCCACAGCGCCTCGTAGCCCTGCATCCGGCGGCGCCGGGTGAGGATGTCCATCAGGGTGTGCTCGAAGGCGTGCCCGATGTGCAGGCTGCCGGTGACGTTCGGCGGCGGGATGACGATGGAGAACGGCGGCTTGTCGCTGTTCGCATCGGCGGTGAAGTACCCGGCAGCTACCCAGCGCTGGTACAGCTCGGCCTCGACGTCGGCCGGATTCCAGGTCGACGGAAGTTCACGTTGCTGAGCGGCATGGGTTTGTGTCACACGCAGAATTCTACGAGTGCCCGCGCAACACCTTTTCCGGGCACTCACCCCCACCCCCACCAGCACAATTGTGATTCCAACCACCCCAACCCCACCGGGCAGGCGGAAACCAGACCACCGGTCACGCCGAGCGGCGCCAGCCGGGGAGCACAACATTCCGGTGCGGCAGAAAAGCTTGCTCCTAGCTCAACTCGGCCACGGTGGAGAGGGCCGCCACCTCCCGTCAGCTGCTTTGCCAGTGGAGGCGGCCTTGGCCGGTTTCTTCGTCGATGAAGGCGTAGGCCGTGCCCGCGTCGCCGAGGTTGATGCCGAAGGGTTCGTCCGCGCTGTCCAACTGCACCGCGAATCGCCAGGAACCGGGTTCGGTCGGCCACTCCTCGTCCTGCAGCCATTCCGGTTCGCCCCACAGCCTGCTGCGCAGCGCGTCGCCGGGGTTGTCCGGATCGTGCGGCGTCAGCTCGGCGTGGTGGTCGGGGCCGAAGGTGGGGCCCCGGCGGATGCTGGCCACCTGGTAGAAGTCCGCGGGTTCGCCGGGCTGGGCGAAGAATGCGTTCTCCCCGCCGGTCGGTTCGTAGGTGCCGTCGACGAACTCATCGGGATCGTCCTCGGTCATGAACAGGTAGCCGAGCCTGGTCTCCGCGCCGGGCAGGCGGATCTGGCCGATGAAGCGCATCGGGCGACCGGTGCTCGCCGACAGCGGCCACATCGGTTCGGCCAACCACACCGGTTGACCACCGAACTTGGTGATCGGCTCGGTGATCGGTTCCGTCGCTTCCACGAAACTGACGTTCTGCCGGACGGGCGGGGTGCTGGTGGGCATCTGCTTCCTCACTGTGCGGGTGCGCGGCCGACCGTAGCGCCACCGACCGTCAGCTCGGGGCCGATCCCGTGAACAACTCGCCCCGAGCAGACACCAGCTGGCGGAGCGCCGTCGTCGAATGCCCACATCGCGCCGGTGACCTGGGCCGCCAGCGAGGACAGCAGGTGGATGATCAGCCGCGCCGCGTCTCCGCCACCGGCAGGTCGAGTGCCCGGCGCGTCAGCCGGTGAACAGCTGGGTGACCTTCTGGACGAGTTCGTAGACGCCGTAGGCGAAGGGCAAGCCGACCCAAGCCCAGGCCAGCACGAGTAGTCCTCGGCGGCTCATTGCGCACCTCCGGTCGCCGGTTCGTGGTACTTGGCGTTGACCGGCCGCACCAGCTCGTTGGACACGAAACCGACGATCAGCAAGCCGATCATGATGTACAGCGACGTCGTGTACAGAGCCGGACCGGTAGCACCGGCCGCCTCGCGGAGGTCCGCGATGGCGTTGACGATCAGCGGCCCGAGCACTCCGGCCACCGACCACGCGGTGAGCAGCCGACCGTGGATCGCACCGACGTTCAGGCTGCCGAACAGGTCCTTCAGGTACGCCGGAATCGTCGCGAAACCACCGCCGTAGAACGACAGGATCAGCATCGCGCACAGCACGAACACCGGGACACCGGTCGCGCCGAACAGCAGGATGCCCAGGTAGAGCAGTGCGCCGCCGCCCAGGTAGAGCCGGTAGATGTTCTTGCGCCCCACGATGTCCGATGTGGACGACCAGATGAACCGGCCGGCCATGTTGGTCAGCGACAGCAGCGCGACGAAACCGGCTGCCGCGCCGGTCACCACCGGTGTTGAGCTCTCGGCGAAGAAGCCGACGATCATCGGCGAGGCCTTCTCCAGGATGCCGATCCCGGCCGTCACGTTGCAGCAGAGGATCACCCACAGCATCCAGAACTGCGGGGTGCGCACCGCGTTGCGGACCGTCACGTTCGCCGTGGTGATCATCGGCCGGACCACCTGCTTCGGCGTCGAAGCAGGTCGCCAGTCCGGCGGTGGTACCCGGACCAGCGCCACGCCCAGCGACATGAACACCGCATAGACCACGCCGTGCACCAGGAAGGTCAGCGCGATCCCGGACTGGCCGGAGCCGAAGGAATCCAGCATCTGCGTCGACCACGGCGAGGCGATCAGCGCGCCACCGCCGAAGCCCATGATCGCGATCCCGGTGGCCATGCCCGGGCGGTCCGGGAACCACTTGATCAGCGTCGAAACCGGCGAGATGTAGCCGATGCCGAGCCCGATCCCGCCGACGAACCCGTAGCCGAAGACCACCAGCCAGTACTGGCCGAGCGCGACCCCGAGCGCGGACAGCAGGAAGCCCAGCGAGAAGCAGGTGGTCGACACCGCCATCGCCCACCGCGGACCGCGGCGCTCCACCAGCGTCCCGCCCAGCGCGGCGGACAGCCCGAGCATCACGATGCCCAACTGGAACGGCAGCGCGCTGAGCGTCCCGGACAACCCGAGGGTGTCCTCCAGCGGTGGTTTGAACACGCTCCAGGCGTAGACCTGCCCGATTGACAAGTGCACCGCTAGGGCCGCAGGAGGAACCAGCCACCTGTTCCAGTTAGCGGGTGCGACAATTCGGGCGGGAGCGAGCAGGCCTGCGGCCATGGGACCTCCCCGACACGGCGTTGATTACAGCGCGCATGAGCATACTGTGTGCATGTCACCCGATCGAGGGGCGATTTCCGCCGAGTGAACGGGCAGGGAGGGGCCGATGGGACGCGTCACGGTGCGCCGACCGGTGCTGAAGATCGCCGCGAACGGCAGCCGGAGCAAGCCGGACACGCTGGCCGCCGAGGAGCCGCTGGAAATCCGCGTCAACGGCCAACCGCTTTCGGTCACCATGCGCACGCCCGGCCACGACATCGAACTCGCGCACGGGTTCCTGCTGACCGAAGGCGTCATCCACGACAAGGACCAGCTGTCCGCGGCCCGCTACTGCGACAGCCCCGGCCCGGACGGTCGCAACACCTACAACGTGCTGGACATCCTGCTGGCGCCCGGTGTGCGGCCGCCGGACGCCTCGGTGACGCGCAACTTCTACACCACCTCGTCGTGCGGGGTGTGCGGCAAGGCGGCGCTGGACTCGGTCCGGTTGAGCACCCGGTACTCCCCCGCCGATGACCCGCTGGCCCTGGACGTCGACACCCTCGTCGACCTCCCTGACCGGTTGCGGGCCGCCCAACGCGTCTTCGACGCCACCGGTGGCCTGCACGCCGCGGGCCTGTTCGGCGCCGACGGCGAACTGCTCGTGGTCCGCGAGGACGTGGGCAGGCACAACGCGGTGGACAAGGTCATCGGCTGGGCGCTGCTGGCGAACCGGGTGCCGCTGACCGGATGCGTGCTGATGGTGTCCGGGCGGGCGTCCTTCGAACTGGTGCAGAAGGCCGCGATGGCCGGGGTACCGGCGCTCGCCGCGGTGTCCGCGCCGTCGTCGCTGGCCGTGGATCTCGCGGCGGAGCAGGGCATGACGTTGATCGGATTCCTGCGCGGCCGGTCGATGAACGTCTACACCGGAACCGAGCGCATCGTGACGCGGGAAATCGCCTGAAAAGCGTTGCGCACGAACAACTTCCGAACCCCATCACCCGATCCGGCGATGAGTGAAGGGCACCTTTCGCCAACTAACTCGGTAAAAGGTGCCCTTCACCTGGAAAAGTTCACGCCAGGCGGAGGCGGTCTTGGGAGCGGTCGGTGGTGTAGGCGTCGGTGCCGAAGCGGTCGTTCAGGGGAACCGAGTCGTAGAGGGCCCAGCGCAGCAGCGAGGGCCACGGACCGTACCCGGCATCGGTGTTGAGGTGTTCGCCGTCGAGGATCACATCCATCTCGACCTGCAGTTCCTCGGCCAAACCGTGCGCGCGGTACATCGACAGGTACGGGTCACCGGTACCCACCACGAGCCGGGTGATCCCGGCGGCGCGCCGCAGCGCGGCAGCATCGATCGGGTAGGGCGTGATGTCCTGGGCGTCCGGGTGCTGCCAATCCGGTGCGGGCGGCGCGACCAGCAGGACCCGGTCCGCGCGGCGGGCCCGTCCGGCGATGGTCGCCGCGTGGTGCAGCCACAGCGCCGCGCCGCAGGCATGGCCCGCCACGACGAGTTCCGCCTCTCGCGGCACCGCCTCCAGGTGCTCCCGCAGCGCCGGCAGCCAGCGCTGCACCACCGGCCGATCGGGGTCGGGCAGCGTCGGCAGATCCACCCGGGCCCCTTGTTCGCGGAGTTGCCCGGCGAGCCACTGCTGCCAATGCCAGGGGCCGGAACCGGTCATCCCGTGAATCAGCAGGACATGCAACTCGCTCATGGCACCGCTCCCGGAATCGATGATCTGGTCGCCTCAATGATCATCTAACCGCGCCGGATTCGCAGGACACGCCGCCGGGGCGCACCACCGCGGGCTGAACGGCGCAATGCGGACAACCACCAACGAACCGTCGGTGGACGGCTCAGCCGCCCTCAGCGGGGCACGACGCCGCGCAGATCAGAATCGAGGGCCAGGTCCGATCACCGGCGTTGCGGACGCCCTGGGCCGACTCGCGGCCGTTGAGAGCATTCCCCGTCGCGAGCCGGTGAGCGCTGCGGTCGAGCTCGGGCAACAGCCGGGGCGATGGTGCGGAGCAGCGGGCTGGCGCCGAGTTCTCCCCGGCGCGGTCGAAATACCTCAGCCAGCGGTCTCGGCGCCTTCGGGCGCCTTGCTCACGCGGACTTCTCGCGACGCTCGCGGCGGGTCGCCTGGCGGGCGACGATCGTCGGGTTGACGTTCTCGCGCACCGTCTGCTCGGTGATCACGACCTTGGCGACGTCCGAGCGGCTCGGGATGTCGTACATCACCGGCAGCAGGACCTCTTCCAAGATCGCACGCAGGCCGCGGGCCCCGGTGCCGCGCAGGATCGCCTGGTCGGCGATGGCCTCCAACGCCGTCTTGGTGAACTCCAGCTCCACGTTGTCCATCTCGAACAACCGCTTGTACTGCTTCACCAGCGCGTTGCGCGGCTCGGTCAGGATCCGCACCAGCGACGGCTTGTCCAGGTTCGTCACGCTGGCCACGGTGGGCAGTCGGCCGATGAACTCCGGGATCAACCCGAACTTGATCAGGTCCTCGGGCATCACGTCGACGAAGTGGTCAGTGGTGTCGATCTGGCTCTTCGAGCGCAGCTCCGCGCCGAAGCCGACGCTGTGCTTGCCGACCCGGTCCTCGACGATCTTCTCCAGCCCGGCGAACGCGCCCGCCACGATGAACAGCACGTTCGTGGTGTCGATCTGGATGAACTCCTGGTGCGGATGCTTGCGGCCACCCTGCGGCGGCACGCTCGCGGTGGTGCCCTCCAGGATCTTCAGCAGCGCCTGCTGCACACCCTCACCGGAGACGTCGCGGGTGATCGACGGGTTCTCGCTCTTGCGAGCGATCTTGTCGACCTCGTCGATGTAGATGATCCCGGTCTCGGCGCGCTTCACGTCGTAGTCGGCCGCCTGGATCAGCTTGAGCAGGATGTTCTCCACGTCCTCGCCCACGTAACCGGCCTCGGTCAGCGCGGTGGCGTCGGCGATCGCGAACGGGACGTTGAGCATCTTGGCCAGCGTCTGCGCGAGGTAGGTCTTGCCGCAGCCGGTGGGGCCGAGCATCAGGATGTTCGACTTGGCCAGTTCGACGGCCTCTTCACCACGGCTTTCCCGGCGCTCACCGGCCTGGATGCGCTTGTAGTGGTTGTAGACGGCAACCGAGAGGTTGCGCTTGGCCGGGTCCTGCCCGATGACGTACTGGTCGAGGAACTCGTGGATCTCGGCCGGTTTCGGCAGCTCGTCGAGCTTGACCTCACCCGCCTCGGCCAGTTCCTCCTCGATGATCTCGTTACAGAGATCGATGCACTCATCGCAGATGTACACGCCGGGGCCGGCGATGAGTTTCTTGACCTGCTTCTGGCTCTTCCCGCAGAAGGAGCACTTCAGCAGGTCGCCGCCGTCACCGATACGTGCCATGACCGCTGACCCCGTCCCCTCCGACGCGCCGTCCGGTAGCGCGCCTGACCGTATGTGCCTCCGACGGTACCTGTCGTTCCCCGAGTTCGGGGAGACTCACAGTGTCCGCCATCGCCGAGCGTGGTGTGACCAGCGTCGCCCTCGGCGTGTCGTCGCCGACGGCCGGGCGTGGCGCACCGGCCCGACCGTCGGCGGCTGCGACGTCGTTCCGCGAGCGGTGCCAGCCGCTCGTCCCAGGTTCCGCTACTCGCACCGCAAAGCAAAGCGAATTCACGGACAGACCCGTCTTTGATCTTGTTTTTGCACCGGCGCCAGCCGCTCAGCCCGCGCTCGCAACCGGCACCGCCGCGGGTTCTGCGGTTCCGCTACCCGCACCGCCACGCAAAACGAGTTCAACGACAGGCTCTCTCAGGACTTCTGCATCGACAGCTTCCGGTAGGGCAGCACCTCGTCGATGATGCCGTACTCGGCTGCCTGCTCGGCGGTGAGGATCTTGTCCCGGTCGATGTCGTCGCGGACCTGCTCCTGGGACCGGTTGGTGTGCTTGGCCAACGTGGTCTCCAGCAGCTCCCGCATCCGCTGCACCTCGGCGGCCTGGATCTCCAGGTCGGAGACCTGGCCGTAGATGCCCTCCACCGACGGCTGGTGGATCAGGATCCGCGAATTCGGCAGCGCCATCCGCTTGCCCTTGGTACCGGCGGCCAGCAGCACCGCAGCGGCCGAGGCGGCCTGCCCGAGGCAGATGGTGCGCACATCGGGCCGGACGTACTGGATGGTGTCGTAGATGGCCATCAGCGCGGTGAACGAACCACCGGGCGAATTGATGTACATCTGGATCTCGCGGTCCGGGTCGTCGGACTCCAGGAACAGCAACTGCGCCATCACGTCGTTCGCCGACGCGTCGTCGACCTGGACACCGAGGAACACGATGCGTTCCTCGAACAGCTTGTTGTACGGGTTGGACTCCTTGACCCCGTACGCGGTGCGCTCGACGAACGAAGGCAGCACGTACCGGGACTGCAGAGGCTGGAATGAGCTCACGACAGTGACTCCTCGTTACTAGGTCCGGTCGGTGTGATCAGCTGCTCGGCAGGTTCGCCGTGCTCGCGACGTAGTCCACGAACCCGTATTCCCGGGCCTCCTCCGCGGTGAACCACCGGTCGCGGTCCGAGTCGGCGGTGATCTTGTCGACCGTCTGGCCGGTCTGCTCGGCGATCAGCTCGGCCATCTCCTTCTTGTGCCTGGAGAACATCTTGGCCTGGATCTCGATGTCGGACGCCGTACCGCCGAGACCGGCCGACGGCTGGTGCATCATGATCCGCGCGTGCGGCAGTGCGAACCGCTTGCCCTTGGCGCCCGCGGACAGCAAGAACTGCCCCATCGAGGCAGCCATGCCCATCGCCACGGTGGCCACGTCCGGCTTGATCAGCTGCATGGCGTCGTAGATCGCCATGCCCGCCGTCACCGAACCGCCCGGCGAGTTGATGTAGAGCGAAATGTCACGGTCCGGGTCCTCGGCTGCCAGCAGCAGCAGCTGCGAGCAGATCTGGTTCGCGATCGAGTCCTCGACCTGGGAGCCGAGGACGATGATGCGCTCCCGCAGCAGCCGCTCGTAAACCGAGTCGTTGAGCGAGAGTCCGTTCGTCCCCGTCCGCATGGACGGCGACTGCGCCTCGGACGCCGGAACAGTCAGGTGCTGCGTCACGTCTCCCTGCCTTCTCCCAAAATGGGCCCTTGTCCACCGGGGCCACTCGGTCACCCGGTCCGCTTCCACATTGGACCGGCCGACCTGGTCGTCGGGCGACATCGGCGACCCCCGGTGATGTCCTGCTTCCCTCTCGGGTGATCCGCTACAACCGACCCTAACGAACGTGGACGGCACCAGCTTCCCAGTACCGCCCACGTTCGCTTAGAGCATGCTTTTCAGTTGTCCGGCGAGAGCCCGGTCACTCCGCCTTCGCGGCCTCGACCGGCTCCGCCGCCCCATCCTCGGAGGCCGCGGTCTCGGCCTCTTGCGGGCCGAACAGCTCATCCAGGTCCAGCTCGTTGCCGCCCGCGTCAGTGACGGTCGCCTGACGCACGACGGAGAACAGCGCCTTGCTGCGCCGGACATCGGCGAACAGCGCGCCGAGCTGACCGGACTGCTGGGCCTGCTGGACGAACTGGTCCGGGCTCACCCCGAAGCGCTGGGCTTGGTAGATGATCCGCTGGGTGAGCTCGTCGTCGGAGACCGACACGTCCTCGGCATCGGCGATGGTGTCCAGCACCAGCTGGGTCTTGACCGCCTTCTCCGCCTCGGTGCGAGTCTCGGTGTCGAACTCCTCGCGGGTCTTGTCCTGCTGCTCCAGCCACTCGTTGAAGCGGTCCTCGTCGTGGTCGAACGGGTGCACCGCGTCGTGCTGGCGCACCTCGACCTCGGACTCGACGACCTTCTCCGGCAGCGGCACGTCGACGGTCTCCAGCAGCGCGTCGAGGACCTTGTCCCTGGCCTGCATGCCCTGCTGCATCTTCTTGACCCGACCCAGCCGCTCCCGCAGATCGGCGATGAGCTCCTCAGCGGTGTCGAACTCGCTGGCCATCTGGGCGAACTCGTCGTCGGCCTCGGGCAGCTGCCGCTCCTTGACGGAGTTGACCGTGACCGACACCTCGGCGTCCCGACCCGCGTACTCCCCGGCGACCAGCTTCGTGGTGAAGGTCTTGGTCTCGCCCTCGCTCGCGCCGGTCAGCGCGTCGTCGATGCCGTCGACGAGCTGGCCGGAGCCGATCTCGTAGGACAGCCCGCTGGTCTTGGCGTCCTCGACCTCTTCCCCGTCGACGGTGGCCGAGAGGTCGATGCTGACGAAGTCGCCCTGCTGCGCGGGGCGGTCCACCCCGGCGAGGGTGCCGAAGCGGGCGCGCAGCGAGTCGAGCTGCTCGGACACCTCTTCTTCGGTGACCTCGACGTCATCCACGCTGATCGAGAGCTCGCCGAAAGCGGGCACGGTGATCTCGGGACGGATGTCGACCTCGGCGGTGAACGCGATCTCCGAGCCGTCCTCGATCTTGGTCACCTCGATCTCCGGGCGACCCAGAGTGCGCACCTCGGTGCTGTTGACCGCCTCCAGGTACTTGGCCGGGACCGCTTCGTTGACGACCTCGTCGAGCACGGGGCCACGACCGATGCGGCTCTCCAACACCCGCGCCGGGACCTTGCCCGGACGGAAGCCGGGGATGCGGACCTGCTGGGCGAGTGCCTTGTACGCGCGGTCGAAGTTCGGCTTGAGCTCGTCGAACGGCACCTCGACGTTGATCCGGACGCGCGTCGGGCTCAGGTGCTCGACGGTGCTCTTCACGTGGTCTCCTAGTGCGAACGTGCTTGATTCCCGGCGCTGCCAACGGGCGCGGCGTACCACCACGTCCAACGATGCCGGGCTGACCTCCGAGTCTATTGCTTCCCAACTGGGCACACGGCCCGGGGTTGCGCGAAACCGCGAACCGGCGGCGACCGGTGCGGAGACGAGCGGTTCCCCAATCGCGGAAAGCGGCACCGGCCACCCGGAAAGCGACATCCAACCGCTTCCGCAACACCAGCAACTCGAACACCGCCAGCCGAAACGGCCCCCGCACCCCTCCAGCGGTGTTCGTGCTTGAGTGGAAGCGTGCACCACACCGCAACCGAGGCAACCACCTGCGCCGGACTGTCCGAGGCGTTCGCCGAACCGCTGGCCGGGACCGCCGCGGTCGCGCGCAGCTGGCTGTGCCTGGAACAACGCGGCCCCTGGGGCTACAACGCGCTGGTGCAGAGCCACCTGGACCGCGAACTGGGGCGGGCGCTGGCCGCACGTGGCGAGCAACACCGGGTGCGGGTCCAGCTCATCCGCCACCCCGGACGGCACGCCGACCGCTCCGGCGACCGGCCGCGGCGCGTCTTCCTGGCGCACACCGGGCCCGGCGCCAGCTGGCTGCGGGAGACGACCATCACCGATCCCGCCGAACTGCTCGACCTGGACTTCGCCCGGATCGCCGCCGGACACCACGACGACTGGGGCCACCCCGTCACCGACCCGCTGCTGCTGGTGTGCACCAACGGCCGCCGCGACCGGTGCTGCGCGTTGCTCGGCCGCGAACTCATCAACGAACTGGCCGGGCGCCACGACGGTGCGATCTGGGAGTGCTCGCACATCGGCGGACACCGGTTCGCGCCCGCCGCAGTGCTGCTACCCAGCGGATACACCTACGGACGGCTGACCGCGCAAACCGCCGACGCGGTGCTGTCCTGCGCGGCCGCCGGAAAAGTCGTGCTGGACAACTGCCGCGGCCGATCGTCCTGGACCCGCGCCGGACAAACCGCCGAACTGGCCGTCCGAGAGCACATCGGCGAATACCTCGTCGACGCCCTGCGCGTCACCAGCGAAGCCGAAGAAACCGAACAGATCGCGGTCACCCACCAAGACGGCCGCCGCTGGCAAGTCGCGGTGCGGCCACGCGAACTCGACCCGCCACGCGCCAACAGCTGCGGCAAAGCAGCCATCCGGCCCACCGCGTTCGTCGCCGAAGCGATCAACGGCCAACCAGTACCGCCGCAGAACCCAACTCAGTAGGCGTCACCGCGGTCACGATGCCATCGGCCGGTGCCCAAGCAGGCGATGCGGGCGGTCCCGGAAGCCACAACGACACCCCGACCAACAGGGCCGTGACAGCGCACAGCACCGCGCACACCACCACAGCTGGCAGTTGGGCGCGGAATCCGGCCTCACCCCGAACGCGCACGAAGGGGAAATCGGCCCCCTGCGGTCCACCGTTACCGTCCGCCACCCAGCACTGCGACGTACATCACCAACAGGGACAACCCGGGCCGCAAACGAAAACCGGCCGCCCGCCAAAGGCGAGCGACCGGCCGCGACGTCGGGGTGGCGGGATTTGAACCCACGACCCCTCGCACCCAAAGCGAGTGCGCTACCAAACTGCGCCACACCCCGTCCGACGTGCGGCACACCCGGGGACCCCGGGTGCGTTGCGAAGAGCCTATCGCGACCCGCTAAGCTGTGGCACGCAAGGTCTCGCAAGCCCACGGGCAGGCGACACCGCGGGCGTAGCTCAATGGTAGAGCCCCAGTCTTCCAAACTGGCTACGCGGGTTCGATTCCCGTCGCCCGCTCAGAGTTGGGTGTTTTGTGTCGACGCGGGCGTCGACCTTTACTCTTCGCCATTGCTGTGGGGGGCCGAGCCCCCCACACCCCCACGGTGCGGTGGTTGCGTTTCGTGGGCTCCTTGCGTTGTGTGGCGTTCCCGGCCTGGGTTTTGACCAGCGCCTCTGCGCCATCCCTTTTCGGAGCTGTTGGTGCCGCTTCGCGGCTGTTCCTGGTGGGTCGTGCCGCTTCGCGGCTGTTGGCGGTCGTTCGCGTGTTGGGGTGCCGCTTCGCGGTTGTGGTGGGTGGGTGTGCCGCTTCGCGGCTGTTTCTTGTCTCGGGTGGGTTGTGCCGCTTCGCGGCTGTGGTGGGGATGAGTGCCGCTTCGCGGCTGTGGTTTGTGGGTGGGTGGTTGTTGGGGCTGTTTGGGTGAGGTTTTTGGGTTGGGTTTTGGGTTTGGTTGTTGGGTGAAAAGGCTTTGGGTTTTGTCGGGGGGTTGGGTCAGGGTTGGGGGGTTGGTTGGTTGGGTCGTTGTTGATGTTGTTGTTGTTGATGTTGTTGTGGGGGTCTGGTGCTGGGGCTTGAGTACAAGTGGTTGGTTGGCATTACTTTTGTGCTGGCCTTGATCATGCAGATCTTGGATGTGACCGTGCTCAACGTTGCGTTGGCGGCGTTGGGGCGGGAGTTCGAGGTGGATGCTGCTGCGCTGCAGTGGGTGCTGACCGGTTACATGATCAGTCTGGCGGTTTTCATCCCTTCTTCTGGTTGGATCGCTGATCGGTTCGGTAGTCGGCGGACCTTCCAGTTGGCTGTGGTGATCTTCACGTTGGCGTCGGTGTTGTGCGGGGTTTCCGGCGAGATGTGGCAGTTGGTGGCGGCTCGGGTGTTGCAGGGTGTTGGCGGCGGCATGTTGATGCCGGTCGGGCAGGCGATGTTGTTCCGCGCTTTCCCGGCCAACGAGCGGGCCAAGGCCGGGGCGGTGCTGGCCATTCCGGTCACCATCGCGCCGATGCTCGGGCCGCTGCTCGGTGGTGTTCTCGTCGAGTACGCGAATTGGCGTTGGATCTTCTTCATCAACGTTCCCGTTGGTGCGCTCGCGCTGCTGTTCGCGGTGGTCTTCCTCAAGGAGGAGGCGCGCACCTCGCCCGGTCGGTTCGACCTGCCCGGTTTCGTGCTCGCCGGGGCCGGCCTGGCGACCCTGCTGTACGGGCTCGACCAGGGTGCCCAGCTCGGTTGGGGTGTTCCCCAGGTGTGGTTGAGCCTGGTCGCCGCCGCGCTGCTGATCGGTGGGCTGATCTGGCGGGAACTCAGCGTTGCGGACCCGATGCTGGACCTGCGGCTGCTCACCGACCGGTTGTTCAGCACCGGCAACCTGCTGATGCTGTGCCAGACCGCGGCGATATTCGGGGTGCTCTTCCTCATCCCGCTCTACCTGCAGAACCTGCGCGGGGTGTCGCCGATGAACGCCGGGCTGGTGCTGATGCCGCAGGCCGTCGTCATGCTGGTAACCACCCAGGTGGTCAGCCGGGCCTACGGGCGGATCGGGCCCAAGCGGCTGATCCTGGCCGGATTCGCCGTGCAGATCCTCATCGGCGTCGGGTTGCAGCTGCAGGGCAACAACACCTCGTTGTGGCTCCTGGTGGGGTTGCTCGCGGTGCAGGGCGTGGCGATGGGGCTGCTGATGACACCGGTGCAGACTGCGACGTTCGCGCGGATCTCCGGCGCCGCGATGGGACAGGCCAGCTCGATGTTCAACGTCAGCAGGCAGGTCGCTACCGCGCTGGGCACCGCGATCGTGGCGACCGTGCTGGTCGCGCTCACCGAACGCGGAATGTCCACAGTAGATCTCAGGACGCCAGGGCAGGTGGCCGAAGTTCAACTGGTCGAAGTTCAACTGGCCGCGTACCACGGGGCGTTCCTGGTCTCCGTGCTGTTCGCCGGGCTGGGTCTGCTGCTGACGCTGCGGGTGCGCGACGCCGACGCGGCCGCCAGCCTCGACGCGTCGACCGGCAAACCACAGCCGGGTGAACGCGAGCCGTCGGAAACCGTGAGATAGGTCAAGCTCTCCCCACTTGCGGACCGGCCGGGGCAATATGTGAGAGGTGACCGAGATAACGCACGCCGATCAGGTCCGCAATCACGCCCGCTGGCGCCCCGGCTGGCACGCCGGACGCATCGGTTACGCGTGGCTGCTGCCGCTTGCCGACCAACCCGGACTGCGCAAGCTGGTCAACGACTACCAGTACGCGCTGCGCGACCTGCCCGGCTTCGACCTCGTCCCGCTGGAATGGATGCACATCCTCGTGCAGGAAATCGGTTTCACCGACGAGATCGACGAATCGAGCATCGAGCCGCTGCTCACCGCCACGCGGACCCGGCTGGCGTCGGTGCTGCCGCTCACCCTGGCGTTCCACCACGCCCTCGTGCTGCCGGAGGCGCTGTCGCTGCCTGCCGAACCACAGTCGACGGTGCTCGAACTCCGCACCGCGGTGCGGGAAGCGACCGCCGAGGTGATCGGCGAACCGGCGGTGCCGCCGGAACCCGAAGACATCGACAAGCACGTCAGCCTGGCGCACTCCACCACCGACGGACCGGCGATCTTCGCCGTCGCCACGCTCAGCGCCACCCCCGTGGAGCCGACCACGGCCAAGGTTTCGTCGCTGTCCCTGGTCAAGCTGAACCGGGACCACTCGTGCTCCGAATGGGAGACCATCGCCGAAGTCCCCCTCGGCCCCTGACCCGCTGAAGCCGCGTGGCGGGTGTCCAATGCAGACCGAGTGCGCCGGAAGACGGTCGCACAACCGGCTGCCGGGCGGTAAGAACGTCGTATGGCGGACCTCATCGCAAGAAGCCTTTCGGTCGACGAGTACGACGCGTTCTCCACGGTGTTCTCCGATTCGTTCCTGGAAGACTGGCGGAAACCCGCCATGCAGCGATACCGCGACATCTTCGACCCGACGCTGGCCATCGGAGTCTTCGACAGCGCGGAGATGATCGGCGCCGCCGGGCGGCTCGAAATGGGGATCACGCTGCCGGGATCGACGCAGTGCCCGCTCGCCGCCGTCACGGCCGTCGGGGTCAAGCCGGGTCATCGGCGGCGCGGCGTGCTGACTTCGCTGATGCGCGCCCAACTCGACGCACTGCACCGCGCCGGATCCCCGATCGCCGCGCTGTTCGCCTCGGAGGGCGCCATCTACGGCCGGTTCGGCTACGGCCTGGCCAGCTACGAAACCCATCTGACCCTGCCCCGCGGTGCCACCTTCCTGTCCACTGTGGAAATCGATGAGCGGCGGATCCGCGAGGTCGACCGGAAAACCGCGATGGAGTTCGTGCACCGGCACTACCCAGTGGTGGCCGCGAACCGGACCGGCTGGCTGTCCCGGGCCGACCGCTCCTGGGAGATCCGGATGATCGACGACCGCGGCGAGCGCGGCGACTTCGGCAAGACCAGGTTCGCCCTGCACCCGGACGGCTACGTCATCTACCGACCGAAGTCGAACTGGACCACCCGCGGCCCCGCCTACCAGCTTCGGGTCCTGGAACTGGTCGCCTCGACGCCGCAGTCCTACGCCGCGCTGTGGCGGTACCTGCTCGATTTCGACCTCGTCGCCGAGGTGAGCTGGCGCAAGGCCGCGATCGACGAGCCGGTGCTGCACCTGCTCGCCGACCCGCGCGCGGCGGACCGGCGGATCGTCGACGGGCTGTGGGTGCGCCTGGTCGAACTCGATCTCGCGCTGGCGGCCCGCCGGTATGCCGCACCAGTGGACGTCGTGCTGGCGGTCACCGACCGGTTCTGCCCGTGGAACGCGGGCCGTTGGCGGCTGACGGCCGATGCCGACGGGACCGCGAACGTCGCCCGCTCCGAGCAGCCCGGCCAACTCGCCTTGGACGTGGCCGACCTGGCTTCGGCGTACCTGGGCGGCAACACGCTGGCCGCGTTGGCCCGCGCCGGACGCGTTGTCGAACTCGCGCCGGGCGCGCTTCTGCCAGCCTCCCGCGCATTCGCCACCGAGCACGCGCCGCACTGCCAGGAAGGTTTCTGACCCGCTGCGAGCCCCACCGGACGGGTACTGTCGAAATCGAGGTGTCCAGCCGGGGCAGGAGGCAGGGATGTCCACCGCAGTCATCATCATCGTGATCGCGCTCGTGGTGATCGTCGCCGCGATCTGGTGGTCCCGCCAGAAGGCCGTCGCGCACCAGCAGAAACAACTCGACGACGCCAAAGCGGAAGCGCGGCGCTGGGTGGAGCGACTGGGCGGGCAGGTGCTCAACCTGATCGGCACCAACGACGCCGCCAAACAGGCCCTCGCCGACGCCGCGGAACGCCATGGCGCAGCGGTCTCCCAGCTCGAACAAGCGGCCACGACCGCGCAAGCCCGCCTGACGACGGATTCCGCGCTGGAAGGGCTGTACTACGTGCGCGCCGCGCGGACCGCGATGGACCTGGATCCCGGCCCGGAGCTGCCCGACCTCGCCGGTCAGCGCGGTGCGGGCAAGGTGACCGAGTACCGCGAGGTCGAGGTGGCCGGCCAGCAGCAGGCGGCCTCGCCCAACCCGACCGCGCAAACCCCGCACTACTACCCCGGTGGCACGGTCGCCGGTCGGCCGGTGCCGCAGGGCTGGTACAGCGAGCCGTGGTGGAAGCCCGCGCTGGTCGCGGGAGCCTGGGGGGTGGGCTCGTTCGTGCTGATGGGCGCCCTGTTCGGGGGCATGACCGGAATCCCGGCGGAGGCGGCCTACGCGGAGGGCTACCAGGACGGCGCGGACGCGGACGGCGGCGGCCAGGACTTCAACGGCGCCGACCAGGACTTCGACCCGGGCTCGGACGGCGATTTCGGCGGGGGCTTCGACATGGGCGGTTTCGACATCTGACGCTGTCGCGCCCCGTGCACTACTCCGGCTGGCAGGTCGGGGGCTGGCAGGTCGGGCACCAGTAGAGCTTGCGACCGGCGAGATCCGCGATGGCCACCGGCGTCGCGCACACCAGGCAGGGCAGCCCGGCCCGCCGGTAGACGTACACCTCACCGCCGTGCCGGTCCTGCCGCGGCGCCCGACCGGTGACCTCCGGCAGGTGCTCCGGGCGCACGGTGTCGATGCGGCCGACGCGCACCCCGTCGGTCATCAGCGCGACGAGATCGCCCCAGATCGATTCCCACCGCGCCCGCCCGAGCTCCCGGCCGGGCGTGCCGGGCGCGATGCCGTGCCGGAACAGCGCCTCGGCCCGGTAGACGTTGCCGACCCCGGCAAGCACCTTCTGGTCCATCAGCAACGCGGCGATGCTGGTGCGGGAACGCGAGATCCGCTGCCAGGCCTGTTCGGGATCGGCGTCCGAGCGCAGCGGATCCGGCCCCAGCCGTCCGCGCAGCGCGGCGACCTCATCGCCGGTGAGCAGTTCACAGGCGGTCGGACCGCGCAAATCCGTCCAATGTGTACTGCCGATGATCCGCATCCGCACCTGGCCGCGCGGTTCGGTCAGCGGGAACTCGGACTCGGTGAACGTGCCGTACAGCCCGAGATGCACGTGGACGACCCGATCCGGTCCGTAGCAGTGGAACAGGTGCTTGCCGTGCGCCTCGGCCCGCTGGAACACCGAACCGTCCAACAGCGAAGCGCTCGTGGCGAACCGCCCCTGCGGGCTGTGCACCCGGACCTTCGAACCGGCGAAGAGTTGGCCGTGCAACCCGGCGAGCCGGTGCAGCGTGTGGCCTTCGGGCATGTCAACAATCCGTCCGCTTCAAGCGAGGATCCACAGGACGATCGACTCGACGAGGTACGCCAGCACGCACCACAGCGCGATGAACAGGCCGCGTCGGACCGGTCGATCGGGATGCCGGAACACCGCCCCGGCGATCAGCGAAACGCACGGCGCGACAACCGCACCCACGATCAGCCACACGCCAACCCCGAGCACGCAGTCGGGCGCGGTGCACACCGCGCCGGGGCCTCCGACGAGGACGGGCGCGAGCGCGCGCTGCGCGGCGAACAGCACCAGCACGCCCACCGCGGTTCCCACCACCGCCACCAGCGGTGTCAGCAGCCCCGGGGCCGGGCGTGCCGGTGTCACGGTCAGCTGCCGGGCAGCGCTGGCGGCTGACCGGTCTGCTCGTAATCGGTGAGCAGGTCGATCCGGCGCTGGTGCCGACCGCCCTCGAACTCGGTGGTCAGGAAGGCCTCGACGATCTGCTCGACCTCGTCGGCGGTGTGCATCCGGGCGCCGATACCGGCCAGCAGGGCGTTGTTGTGCTGCCGGGCGAGCTTCGCGGTCTCGACGCTCCAGGCCAGCGCGGCGCGTGCGCCGGGAACCTTGTTCGCGGCGATCTGCTCGCCGTTGCCGGAACCGCCGAGGACCAGTCCGAGGCTGCCCTCATCGGCGACGACCCGGCGGGCGGTCTCGACGCAGAACGGCGGGTAGTCGTCCTGGGCGTCGTAAACCGCCGGACCGATGTCGGTCACGTCGTGACCGTGGTCGGTCAGCCACTTGACGAGGTGGTTCTTGAGTTCGAAGCCAGCATGGTCGGAACCGATGTAGACGCGCACGCGGGCAGTGTGCCAAACCCCCCACCAACCCCGCACACCGCGGTTACGCTTCCCGCTGTGACCAGCATGAACATCGAGGTGCACACCGACTGGGGCCTGCCCGGCCTGCGCGCCATGGCGGACTGCCCGGTCCTGGTGGTGGTCGATGTGCTGTCGTTCAGCACCGCGGCCGACATCGCCACCAGCACCGGCGCGCGGGTGCGGCCGATGCGCTGGCGGGAGGAGTCGGCGGACCCGGACGTCGTGCTCGCGCAACCGCGCAGCTGGGACAGGTGGTCGTTGAGCCCGTCGTCGCTGCGCACCCTCACCCCCGACGTGCTGCTGGGCCTGCCATCCCCGAACGGGGCGACGCTGTGCGCGGAGGCGGCCGGCTCGGGGGCCGCGGTGTTCGCCGGTTGCCTGCGCAACGCGGCAGCGGTTGCGCAGGCGGCGGCGCGTCGCGGCGGGCCGGTCGGGGTGGTGGCCGCCGGGGAACGCCGGGACGACGAGCTGCGACCGGCGATCGAGGACCTGCTCGGTGCGGGCGCCATCATCTCCGCCCTGCCGGGGCGCCGATCACCCGAAGCCGAACTGGCCGCGGCCGCCTTCCAAGCCGTATCGGGCGACATCGGCGCGCTGCTCGCCGACTGCGAGTCCGGCCGCGAGCTCGCGGACCTGGGTTTCGCGCACGACGTCGCGCTGGCCGCCGAGGTGAACAGCAGCCGCACCGCGCCGGTGCTGCGCGACGGCGTCTTGGCGGCCCGGTGAGCTGGTCGGAAGTCGGAGCCGGTGTTTTCGTGCGGCGATACGCCGAGTTGGACCTCTCGGTCGGGCTCGTGGTCGGCGGCGAGTCCGCGCTGGTGATCGACACGCGCGGTGATCACCAGCAGGGTGTGGAGCTGGCGCGAGCTGTTCGCCAGGTCACCGCACTGCCTTGGCAGGTCGCGATCACGCACGGCCATTTCGACCACTGCTTCGGCACCGACGCCTTCCTACCCGCCCACGTCTGGGCGCACGAGCGCTGCCCGGCGCATCTCGCCCGCACCGCCGCAGGACAGCGCGATCACTGGGTCGCGCATTACCGCCAGGAAGGCGCCGACGACATCGCCGCCGCGCTGGCCGCGTCCGCTCCGGCCATGCCGGATCACCTGGTGTCGGCACGGGCAGATCTCGACCTGGGCGGGCGAACTGTGCAGCTGCGGCACCTCGGGCTCGGGCACACCGATCACGACCTGGTCGTCGCGGTGCCCGATGCCGGGGTGGTCTTCGCGGGCGATCTCGTCGAGCAGGGCGCGCCCCCGGACTTCGAAGACGCCTACCCGCAGCACTGGCCATCCACAGTGGACGCACTGCTGGCACTCGGCCCGACCACCATCGTCGCGGGTCACGGCACCCCGGTCGACCCCGACTTCGTCCGCACCCAGCGCGCGGAACTCGCCGAACTGGCTCGAATCGGCCACGCGTTGCGCGGCGGTGCGCTTTCCCTCGACCAGGCCGTCGAACGGTCCCCCTTCCCAGCCGCGACGACGCTGACCGCGCTGGCCCGCCTCCGCTGATTCCGGAAGGCCTTTTCAGCACCGTTGACACCCACTGGCTGCAACACCTGAACAGCCGTCAGCTGATTCGAGCAGAGCAACCGCATCATTCAGCGTCCGTCGCTGCACCATTCAGCGTCTTTGCGCAATACCCGGCACCGAATCGGCTACAGGACGGTCATTCTGGCGCAGGACGACGAAAAGCCCGATTTGCACCGGGCTCTGACGCCGTCTCCGGTTGAGTCTTTCATGGGGGGTGGGCGGCAACCATGACCTGGCGAGATGACTCCAGCGCAGCACGCGAGGACCTCGGCGCGCGCAATGCCGCGTTGCGCAACCAGATCGACGACATGCTTTCGGATCTGCGCAGGCGGACTGCCGAAATCCAGGAGAAGCAGGCCGAGGCCGCGCGGCAGACGTACGAGGTGGCCTCCGAGGACGGCACGGTGACGGTGCGCGTCGACGCGACCGGAACGGTGCAGGAAGTCGCACTCTCGCCGAAGGCGTTCGAACGCAGCACCCCGGAGAAGCTCGCGGCATCGATTACCAGCGTCATCCGCGAAGCGTCGGGAACCGCGCAGCGGACGCTGCGGGACCAGTTCGCGCCGATGACCGATACCACCAATGTGCCGGAGATTCCCGGGATTCCCTCGCTGCAGGGCCTGATCAGCAGCGGGCCCTTGGTCGAGCCGCCGGATCCCGAGGCCGAGCGCGCGCAGCGGCGCAGTGCGGACACCGCGGGCCCCACGGGGGCCCGTCAGCCCGAGGTCCGCAGCCGTCCGGCACCCGAGGACGACTGGGACGACTGGAACTGGGACGACAGCAACCGGCGAGGGGGCCGCCGATGAGCAGCGAAATGCGGATGCAGCCCGAGGAAATCCGCACGGGCGGCAAGATCGGCGACTCCGGCGACGACCTCGACAACGTGCTCAACACCCTCAAATCGGCCTTGGACGGTGAAGGCCAGTGCTGGGGCAACGACGAGGCCGGGCAGAACTTCGCCAAGGACTACACCCAAGGCCGCGACAGCGTCCTCGACAGCCTGAAGAAGGTCGCGAAGGCCCTCGGCGACATCGACGACAACCTCAAGGCCACTGCCGACGACACCGAGACCGGGGACGCGAAATCCGCTGGCGACATCGGCAAATCCGGCTCGGACATGCCCTCGTAGGGAGTTGACTTTTCGTGAGCATCGAAATGCCCGACGAGGTCAAATGGCTACTCCCCATCGTCGTCGGCGAATCCTGGCCCGAGGGTGACGAAGACGCCATGCGCCGGATGGCCGACGCATGGCGCGCCGCCGCCGACGGCATCGAGAACGTCAAAACCTCCGCCAACCGCGGCGCCGAACAAGCCAAAGGCGCCATGGAAGGCCAAACCGCCGACGCCTTCGCCAACCTCTGGAAAGACATCGGCGACGGCGGCGAAGCGGCCCTCCCCAAACTCAAAGAAGCCTGCGAAAAACTCGCCCAAAGCTGCGACGACGCCGCGCTCGACGTCGAACACACCAAGCTGACGATCATCGCCTCACTCATCGCACTCGCGATCCAAATCGCCGCGATGCTCGCCGCCGGACCCTTCACCTTCGGTGCCTCCACCGCGGGCATCGCCGCGGCCCAAGCCGTCACCCGCACCGTCGTGATGCAGATCTTCAAGCAACTCGTCATAGCCATCGTCAAGAACATCGCCATCGAAATCGCCACCTCGGTCGCGATCGAATTCGCCGTACAAGGCGTCCAAATCGCCTCCGGCGAACGCGACGGCTTCGACGGCGGAAAATTCAAAGACGCCGCCATCAGCGGCGCAATAGGAGGCGCCGTCGGAGGCGTCTTCGATGGCGCGGGCAAAGCGTTCGGCAAGCAAGCGGGCGACACCGTCGGAGACGCCGCAGGCGACGCGGCCGGTGACGCGGCGGGCCGGGCCGCCGGTCGCGCAGCAGGCGACGCAGCCGGGGATGCCGCGGGCGAGGCCGCCGAAAGCGCGGCGGCCGCGATCGGCAAGACCGCCGTGAAGGAAGGCGCGCTCGGCGCTGCCGAAGGCGCCGTGGGCAGCGCCGCCGAACAACTCATCACCGAAGGCAAGATCGACTGGGGCGAAGTCGGCACCGGCGCCATGTCCGGCGGCGTCACCGGCGCCGGAATGGGCGCCGGAGGCGAAG